>CAZKXX010000068.1:0-21731 GCA_964556705.1 uncultured Acidobacteriota bacterium | reverse complement strand
TATGACACTGGTGGCAGTTCACCCGGAAGGTCGTGGCGGGCATTCGTGCTTCGTCCACGCGCAGTGCGGCGCCGCAGTGCTTACAGTAGATCACCATCTCGTCGCCTCCTTGAGGCGCTCCCCTTGAACCCGCCTGGCGCAAGGCGGCAACTTGTTACCGCAGGAGGGCACTTCCCCGACGACACGCTATCCCCGCACAGAGCTTGCCGCCCATTATACTCATCGCCTCTGAGAGCGCAAGTCTTTTCTTTACATAGACTTTCGCCCGCGTCCCGGGCCGAAACGCACAATCCCTTGGGGTTGTCAGCGGCCCTGCCACTACGGGTGGGGAGCGAAGCGTTTCTGCTGAGGAGCTGTTCCCGTGGGGCAGCATCGCAAACCTCTCAGCCAGGAACAGCATCCTAACCGCTGAAAGCCAAATCCTCGCGGCGAAGCCTCACACCTGTCGCGGGCGACATTGCGCGGACTCGGCGGTAGAGACGCCAGGTTGGGGGTTCTGAGTCCGGCACCGGACATTTTCAGCGTCAGAATTTCGCAACTGAGGAGACGAATGAAACTGCACCTTCTTCTGCTCGCCAGCCTGCTGACTCTCTCCTACCCCGACAACAGCTTTGCCAAACCGCGCGGCCCGGCGGCTGCCGAACCGCCGGCCCCCGACCCGGCCGCGGGAAGCCCCATCCGCGAAAAATCGGATTTCGACGAACGGGAGTTCGAAGAAGAGCGCTTTGAATGGGCTCCAACCCTTCGCCAGGCGACTCTCTTCCTGGGGATCAAGCACGCGTTTCGCATGACCGAGCCGAAAACACGGCGAGAGTTGAAAGGCCCGCTTCTGAAAGACTATGCCGCCTCGGTCAAAGGCTTGGGGGGCTGGGCTGATGGGGACGGAATCTTTACCAATTACGTCGCACACCCCGCACAGGGCGCGAGTTCCGGCTTTTTGCATATCCAGAATGACCCCGTCGGGCGCGAGACGGAATTCAGCCGGGATCGGGACTACTGGCGGAGCCGCCTCAAAGCCCTGCGGTGGGCAGCGCTGCACAGCGCGCAGTTCGAACTTGGCCCGGTCAGCGAGGCGATGATCGGAAACGTCGGCAAAAAGAAGGGAACGATGGGATTTGTCGATCTGGTCATGACGCCCGTGGGCGGGCTCGGGTGGATGATCGGCGAGGATCTTCTCGACCGCTTCGTCGTAAAGCAGCTGGAGAGCCGCACCGCCAGCCTCCCGCGCCGCCGCTTCTATCGCGTCGCGTTTAACCCCACTCGGGGGTTTGCCAACCTTCTTCGCGGCAGGGTTCCCTGGCATCGCGACACGCGCCCGCTGCTCGACCCTTGGTTCGGCGCTTGCCACGCGCCGGGAGCTTTCCACGCATGGCGTGGCGACCTGGGGCCTGGCCTGGCCGGAGAGGTCGTAACCTCGGAACGGACGGAGACGGCATCGGTCCAGGAAAACGCTCAGGTGGTCTTCACCATGTGGTAATCGGCCTCTCTTCAGGTCGGTTCGCCAAGTGGCGAACGGTTGCCCGCGCGTTGCTTGACATCCCCCCGCCAGGCCGGTATAAATTGCCTTCTTCCGGCTCGCGTCCTAGGCTGACCGAAGGACCAGCCTGTTCAGAGACAGCTCAGAACTAGTAGAAAGGTGGCAAACGGAATTCGCGATTCCTGGGAAACGCTTTCAGGACGCCTGCAAGGGCGCCCCGCAGTCGGGGCTTTTGCGACCTTGAGACCGCACCCGACCCCACCCGGCACCTTTTCACCCAACTTCGCAGATTGGGAGGCGAGATGGAACTTCGAAAGGACCCCATCACCCAAAGCTGGGTGATTCAGGAGGACGGAGAGGAAGCCTGGCCGGAATCTTCCGGCTGCCCGTTGTGCCCCGGCGAGAACGGCGCGGCGGGGAAGGTGATTTACGAATATCCTTATGGCCGGGCCGACTGGCAGGTGCGGGTCATTCCCTATCTCCGGCCGCTTTACCGGATCGAAGGGGACGCGCACCGGCGCGGCGAGGGCCTCTACGACAAGATGCGCAGCCTGGGCGCGCACGAAATCGTGGTTGAACATCCCGACCATCACCGGCCCCTTTCGCAGCAGAGTGAGGAACACATCGCCCAGGTGCTGCGCGCGTGCGTCTCCCGAATCGGCGACCTCAAGAAGGACCGGCGCTTCCGTTACGTGACCGTCTTCCGCAATCAGGGGGCGCTGGCCGGGCAGGAGCTCGAGCACCCGCACACCCAGGTCACCGCCACGCCCTTCATTCCGCGCCGGATCATCTACGAGCTGCGTTCCGCGCAGCGCCACTTCGACCTGAAGGAACGCTGCCTCTTCTGCGACATCCTCAAGCAGGAGCTGACGCAGCAGGTGCGGACCGTGGACTCGGACGACCTCTTCGTCGCCTTCTGTCCCTTCGCGTCGCGCGCGGCCTACGAAACCTGGATCCTGCCGCTCACCCACCACTGCGCCTTCGAGGAGGATCTTTCGAGCTGGGAGCGGCAGCTTCGGTTCGCGCGCTTCCTGCGTTCCATCCTGACCCGGCTGGAGGCCGTCACCTCCGATTACCATCTCGTCCTGCACACGGCGCCCAACGTCACCGCCAAGTTCGAACGCAGCGACCACTGGCGCTCACTTGTCGATGATTTCCACTGGCACTTCGAAATTGTTCCCGTGGCGAAGTCTCGGGGGAAGTCGTACGGGATTAAAGAGGTGTACTACAACTCCGTTCCGCCGGAGGCCGCAGCGCGCCAGTTGCGGGAGGTGGGAGTGGGATCCGCGCGGAGCGGGTGACGCCTCGCGAGCCTCCAGCCGCCCGGGGGACTTTCGGAGGGAGGCGAAGAGCCGAGAGGTCGGAGAGTCGCCCGAGCCTACTGAATCTCGATATTCCCAGAACCGGTCGAAGCCATCAAGCGCGCGCCGCCGCCACGCACTTTCCCGCGCACCGCGTGCCGGGAGATTTTTCCTTCCACGGTGAGGGGGTGCTTCGTGACGATGCCCCCCGAGCCGGTATGGCAGTCGAGGTCGAACGCCGCGTTTTCCGGCACGTAGGCGCGGATGTTGCCCGAGCCGGTGTCGAGCCGCCACTCGCCGCTCGGTTCGCCGCGCGCCGTAATGTTTCCGCTGCCCGTGTGCAGGAGCATCGAGCCGCGCCCTGCCGTCACCTCGATATTGCCGGAGCCCGTTTCCACCTTGACGGTGGAGTCGCTGGACTGCTCGACGCGCACGTCTCCGCTGCCTGTGGTGGCGGTGAGCGGGCCATTCACCCGCAGAGCGCGAAGATTTCCGCTGCCGGTTTCACCGTAAACCTGCCCGCCGAGGTCAGTGAGTTCAATGTCGCCCGAGCCCGTGCTGGCGCGGACCGTGCTCGTGACGTTTGAGATGCGCACGTTGCCGGAGCCGGTGTTCACGCGCACGGGGCCGCTGACGCCGCTGACGCTTGCGTTGCCGGAGCCCGTTTCCGCGTTCGCGCGCGTTTCGGCGGGAACGACGACTTCGTAACTGATGGAAACGCCGCGCCGCAGCTCGGGGTTGCTGATTCGCCCGACGCGGATGGAGTTGCCGTCCTGCTCGATGGGTGGATGGTCTTCCAGCCTCGCGACTTTATCTTCTGCCGCCGCGCGGCCGATCTTCCAGTCGCTGACGCGAATCTTGCCGGTGACGCGCACGGCGCCGGAATCCCCCGGGCGCACGACAATGTCGCCGGAGCCCGTGGTGACCATCAGGTCCACCGCGCCGGTCACCTTCAGCGATCTTTCAAACCACCCTTCCGCGTGGCCGGCCACGGCGACGCGGGGCGCGACGGCCAGAACCGCCGCCGTCAAAAAAAGTACCGGCGCAATCCTCATCGCGTGCCGTTTCATAAACAGGTCCTCCTATTCATAACGCAATGCCTCGACGGGGTTCAGGCGTGAGGCGCGCACGGCGGGGAACAGCCCGCTCAGCAGCCCGACGACCACGAGGATCGCCGTGGAGGCGGCGACCGTCCCGAGCGAAATGGCCATGTGGATGTCGCCTTTCCCGGATGTGTCCTCGTACATCGGCCCGTAAAGAGGGAGCGTGCCGATGGCCGCCCCGAGCGCGTAGGCGAGCAGGAGGCCGATGACGCCGCCGGCCATCGTAATGGCCAGGGCTTCCGCCAGAAACTGCCAACGCACGTGGGCGCGCCGAGCGCCGAGCGCCCGCCGCAAACCGATTTCGCGGATGCGTTCGTCCACCGAGACCAGCATGATGTTCATGACCCCCACGCCGCCGATGGCCAGCGTCAGAGCCCCGACAAACGTGAACAGGGCCTGGAACCCGATGGTGATTCCGTCCACGATGGGACGGAACTGCTCGCGGCCGAACATCATGAGGGCGCGTTCATCGGTGGGTGAAAAGCGCTGCCTTTTGGCGACTGCGGCGCGCACCTGGCGAATCGCCTCGGCTTCGAACTGCGGGGCGATGGGTTCAAACACCAGCACCGAGGCGTAGCGCGTGTTCCAGAGGTCGCCGGCGGCCGAGTAGGGAATCCAAGCCGAGTCGTCGTCGCTGCCGAAGTAGTTCGAGTCCTGGATCTTCAAATCCATCGTGCCGATCACGGTGAAGCGCACGCCGGCGATCCGTACGGTTTCGCCGACGGCGGGCCGGCCGGCGAAAAGCTTCTGGCGCAGCCGGTAACCGATAAAGACCACGCGGCGCCGCTCGAGTTCGTCCTCGGGTGAAATCCACCGGCCCTCGTGCGCCACCTCGTTGCGCATCTCGCCGTATTCGGGACAGGCTCCCCGCGTGGCGGCGTTGGCGTAGCGGTCGCCGTAGGAAATCTGCACCCAGCGGACGGTTTCCAGGCAGGCCCTCTTGACCAGCGTGGCTTCCTGGCGGATGAGTTCCACGTCCTCTTTTTCCAGCCGAACCGGCTTGCCGGCGCGCTGGCCTCCGGCCTGCTCGCTCGTCTGCGCGGGCCAGGCGATGACCGCGCCCTTTCCGAAGGCGTCGAAGGCGCCCATCACCACGGTGCGCATGCCCTTGCCGTAGGCGATCAGCAGCGCCACCGCCGTAATGCCCCAGACGATGCCGAGCATCGTCAGAACACTGCGCATCTTGTTGCGATTCAGTGCCGCCCAGGCTTGAATCAAGATCTCACGGAACATCGTGTTGCGTCCTCTGTCGGTTGTAGGTCGCTGGTGGTTGGTTGCGGGAAACCACAACCCGCCAAAAACAACCCACGATTTACCCGCCCGGTTCGTAGCGCAACGCCTCGATCGGGTCCACGGAAGCGGCGCGGCGCGCCGGATACATCGCCGCCAGCACCGCAATCGTCCCCAGCAGCGCGAAAGAGAGCACGCCCACCTTCCACGTGGGCAGGAGTCCGGCGAAGAACGGCGGCATGGGGACGAGGTTGACGAGCGCGCAGAGCCCGTAGGCGATCGCCAGGCCCGTGCCGCCGCTCACGAACACCACGATGACGCTTTCGACGAAAAACTGGCGGAGAATGGCCCGCGAACTCGCGCCCACGGCCTTGCGCACGCCGATTTCGCGCGTCCGTTCGCGCACCGCCACCAGCATTACGTTCATCACCCCGATCCCGCCCAGAAACAGCGAGGCGATGCCGACCGAGCCCAGGAAATACTTCATGCTGTCAATCATCAACTGGAAAGCTTTGGCATTTTCAATCGTGTCCCAGATGGGCGCCGCCTCGCGATCGAGCGGGTCGAAGTTGTGGATCCGCCCGAGCGCCCGCCGCACTTGCGCCTTGCAGGTTTCATGCTCTTCGAGCGACTTGGGCGTGACGATCAGGCGGTCGATCTGGCGGCTCGTGGAGGGGGGCTTCTCCGGGAAATCCCGCATCATGGAACGAAAGGGGATGAAGACCTTGTCCACATCCCAGCCGTCGTAGCTGGAATTCTGGTCCTTGCTGCTCATCACCCCGACGACCGTGTAGGGGATGCCGTCAATATGAATTCTCTCGCCCACCGCCGGCCGCGAGGCAAAGAGTTGTTTCTTGATGTTGCTGCCCAGAAAGGCCACGCGCCGCCCCTGCGCCTGGTCTTCCCGGTTGTAGAAACGTCCTTCGGCCACGCGCACGGACCGGATCTCGGCAAAAGGCGGAAGGGAGCCCACGACATTGGGGCTTGCGCTGTTGTGGAGGCTCCGCACGTTGAGCGGGCGGCCCAGCTCCGGGACGACCTCACTGCAAGAGGGCGCCTGCTCGGCAACGGCCAGGTAATCCGTGTCGTTCCAGCGGATTTGGCGTCCGGCGCGCAGCCCGCCCGCCTGCAGGCTTGTCCGCCCGCTGAAAACGATCATGATGTTCTTGCCGAAGGTCTCCTGCTGCCGGGTGATGCCCACCTTCAGCCCCTCGCCCGCCGCCACCATCAGGGTGATCGAGATGATCCCCCAGGCGATGCCGAACATCGTCAAGAAAGTGCGCAGCTTGTGCGCCCAGAGCGTGCGAAGTGTGTCGTGCAGCAAGTCTTTGAAAGCCATGGCTCAAACCGGCCGGCAGTCCCTGACCGCTTCCGAGTGAGCGTCCGCTTGTCTCTCGTCACCCGTCACTCGTCACTGAAGTATGACCTCGTCGCCTTCCTTCAATCCTTCGGCGACTTCGGTCTTGACGCCGTTGGAGATTCCGAGTTTCACGGCGATCTTCCGCCGGCCGTTTTGGCCTTTCGGGTCGGGGACTTCCACGGAAGCGTTGCGGTCCTTGTCGTAGATGACCGCGGATTCGGGGAGGATAAGGATGCCGTGCTTCTCCTCCAGAATGATTTCGGCGTTGGCGCTCATGTTGGCCAGCAGTTCACCGGTGGGGTTCTGGATGGAGACGCGGACTTCGAACGTCGTGACGTTGTCTTTTTCGACGCCCATGGGCGAAATCTTGGTGACCTTGCCTTCGAATTTCTTTTCTTTGAGCGACTCGACCACGATGCGCGCCGGCTGGCCGTGATAGACCTTGCTGATGTCGGCTTCGTCCACCTTGCCCTTCACATAGACCTCGCTTGTATCGCCGAGCGTCATGACCAGCGTGGCCTGCGACCCGAGAACGAGGATCGAGCTGACGGCGTCGCCGACTTCCACGTCGCGCGAAAGGACCAGACCGTCCATCGGGCTGACGATCGTGGCGTTGCGAAGGTCTTCCTCGGCGCGTTCGAGCGCCGCTTGCGCCTGAGCCACCTGGGCGTGCGCGCGAGCCACTTCCGCCCGCGCAACGCTCAGGTTGCGTTGCGCGATCATCTGCTTGTTCAGCGCCAGCTCGTATGCCTTCTCGGCGTCTTCCAGAACGGCCTGGGAAATCAGTCCGTCCGCGTTGAGCGACCGCGCGCGCTCCAGACTGGCTTTCAGGAACGGCAGGTCGGGCGCTTCGGCCTCCACCTTCTGGCGTTCGTAGGTTGCCTGCGCGGCTTCCATCGCCGCCTGCGCCGCAATCAGGCTGGCGCGCAGCTCCCGCACCCGCGCCTGAAGCTCTTCCTTGTCGAGCTCCACGAGCACCTGGCCCGCCTTCACCCGGTCGCCGTAATGAACGAAGACCTGTTTGACGATCCCGCTGGCTTTGGACTTCACCTCGACTTTCGACAACGGCTCGACCTTCCCCGTCGCCACTACCGATCGCGCCAGGTCGCCCTTTTCGACCTTGGCGAGTTTCGACGGGTCAATCGAGTGGTTCGAGCGCAAGACCGTTGCGGTCCCAAAGATGCCCGCCACGACGACCACTCCGAGGCCACCCCACAGCCACCACCTTCGCCGGCCTCGACCGTTCTTATTACCGTTTGTCATGGTTCACTCCCGTCCCCCGGCCCGACCATCGGGCCTCTGGAAGACTTTACGAATCGCTTCCCGTGAATGTTCCCGAGAAGAAAACTTGCCGTGGCTGCGACCTCCTTGGTTTCTTTTGCAGAGGACCATTTGGAACGTCTGAGGCGTTGGACGGACCCCCAAGCCAGACCGTTAGTGGCCCCTTCGGGTCAGTCTTTCGTTCGCGTGCCGTCTGATTTGGAGACACCCTGTAGTATCAGTAGCCATTCCTGGCCCCGCGCGGCTCCGCGGCCGCCGGCTGAAAATTTGGCGCTCGCGAGCGGCTTTAGATTTCGCGTTCCGATGCTTCCTGTAAGTTCTTCTGTAGCAGCAAGCTACGCACATTTCCCTGCCGCACGGTTCTGCTTTGCGACTGAGAGGAATTTTCTGGTTTGCCAATGACTCTGGAATGGCTTGTGCTCTCCCAGAGGGAGACTTACTCTGCCTCGCGAAAGAGGTTGAGACACATGTTGACCAGAATATTAATTGCCGAGGATGATGCCGTTTCTCGCCGAATGCTGGAGACGACGCTCGCGAAGTGGGGATATGACGTCTTGTCCTTCAGCGACGGGGCCGCCGCCTGGCAGGCGCTTTCGCAGCAGGAGACTCCGTCACTCGCCATTCTCGACTGGATGATGCCGGAAATGGACGGGACCGAAATTTGCCGCCGCGTGCGGGCCGAATCATCTCAACGCCCTCTTTACATCATTCTGCTGACCGCGCGCGGAGGAAAAGAAGATTTGGTGGCGGGATTAGAGGCCGGCGCCGACGACTTTATCACCAAGCCGTTTGACCGTGAAGAGCTGCGAGCGCGACTTCAGGTCGGCGAACGCATCATCGCCTTGCAGCGAGACCTGGCCGACCGGGTCCGTGAATTGCAGGAGGCGTTGGGACGCGTGAAAGTCCTCCAGGCCCTGCTTCCCATCTGTTCCTACTGCAAGAAGATCCGCAACGACAAGAACTACTGGCAGCGGGTCGAGGATTACATCAGCGAGCACACGGACACACGATTCAGCCACGGCATCTGTCCGGAGTGTTACGAAAGAATCGTCAAGCCCGACGTGGACCGAATGATCGGGGGGAAGAAGAACGGCCGATGATGGACGGCCGGCTGGCAGCACAACTCGTCCTTGCGGGGCGAAAGGGCCGAAGACTTCTCGCCGCGCTCCTGGTGTTTTCGGCGAGCCTCGCCGCGGCCCCGCCGCAAGAGACCCTTCCCGTTCTCACCCGCGTCGAGGACATCCGCCTCCTTTCGCCGGAGAAAGCCGAGCGCGGCTATCCCGTTCGGTTCCGTGGTGTCGTGACTTACTACGGCGGCACCGGCTGGGAGTTGTTCGTCCAGGACGCGACGGGAGGGGTTTACATTCACACGAAGGCGGACGAAGTCCTTCCTCTCGAGGCGGGGAGCTGGGTGGAAGTCGAAGGGACCACCACTCCGGGGTACTTTGCCCCCATGATCGTCGAGCCGCGCTTCAGAATCCTGGGGCGCGGGAAACACCCCACGCCGCACCGGACGACGCTGGCTGAACTCTCGGCGGGAGCACTGGACAGTCAGTGGGTGGAAATCGAGGGTGTGGTCCGCCAGGCCCGCATCGACACCGGACACCTGTCGGTGCACCTTTCGACTGCCGGCGGCCGCGTGGAGGTTCGAATTCCGGGATATTGGGACAAGCCCGCGCCGGCGAACCTGGTGGACGCGCGGGTTCGGGTCCGAGGCGCCGTGGGAACGATGTTTAACGAGCGGCGCCAACTGGTCGGCGTGCGCCTGTTCGCGCCCGATCTGACTTTTCTTTCGATCCTGTCATCGGCACCCGCAGACCTGTTTAACGTCCCGGTCCGCCCCATCAGCCGCGTACTTGAGTTCACGCCGGAGCAGGCTGTCGGCCACCGGGTCAAAATTCGGGGCGTCGTCACCTTGCATCGGCTGGGAAGATCCCTCTTCGTGCAGGGGCCCACGGGCAGCATTTATGTCGAGAGTTCGCAGGGCACGCCTCTTGATATTGGGGACGAGGTTGAAGTCCTCGGCTTCCCGGCCCCCGGCGCAAGGTCGCCGTATCTTCAGGACGCCATCTTTCGGAAAGTCGGCAGGGCCCCGGCAGCAGAGCCTCAACCCGCGATGGCCGCCGCGGCCCTCAACGGAGAGCTGGATGGTGAGCTTGTCCGAATCGAGGGAGTGCTGCTGGACAAAACCCTGGTTCCCGAAGAACAGGTCCTAATCCTCGAATCAGACGGCGTCGTCTTTCAGACGAAATTGGAAGACGCGGGAAGCATTCCGGTCTTGAGAAAAATCGAAGAAGGCAGCCGGCTCGCGGTGACCGGCATTTGCTCGGTGCAGGTGGACGAAAACCGCACGCCGCGCGCCTTCCGAGTCCTGGCCCGTTCTGTTGAGGACATTCGCGTCATCGAACGAACGCCCTGGTGGACGCACCGCCATGCGGTCCTTTTGCTGCTCATCATCGGCGGCATTCTGCTGCTCGCGGCGGTCGCCGTGGCCATTCTTCGCCGCCAGGTCCGCGACAAGACCGCTGAAATTCGCGAATGGCTCCGCCGCCAGGCCGCGCTCGCTGAGCAGTATCAGAACCTCTTTGAAAATGCCACGGACGCCGTCTTCACCTGCAACCTGGAAGGCAAGATCACCTCGCTCAACCGCGCCGGCGAGCGCCTGACCGGCTATTCGCGCGTGGAAATTCAGGCGAAGTCGCTCTTCGCATTGATGCCGCCGGAGCATGCGGTCCAGGGCTGGAAATCCTTTGCCCGCGTCCTCTCCGGGGAAGAACTTGGGATCTCGGAGTGGACTCTCCTGACGAAAGACGGTCGAAGGCTGGAGGTGGAGCTTACCGGCAACGCGATCCGCGAAAACGATCGGGTCGTGGGGATTCAGGGGATCGCCCGCGACATCACCGAGCGGAAGCGCGCCGAGGCCGAACGCGAAAGGCTGCTCCGGCAGCTGCACGAGCGCGTCAAGGAACAGACAGCGCTCCACCGCGCCGCGCGCCTGCTCCAGAGCACCCAGCAATCGGTGGAGGAAGTGATTTCCAAGGTCGCCGCTCTGTTGCCCGCGGCCTGGCAATACCCGGAAATAGCGGAAGCCCGCGTTGTCTTCGACGGGGCCGAAAGCCGCACACCCGGTTTCGGCGACTCGCCCTGGAAGCAGCGGGCGGAGTTCGCCACTTCAGACGGCCGGCAGGGAGTGATTGAGGTTGTCTATCGCGAGGAGCGGCCGGAGGCCGATGAAGGTCCGTTCCTGGTCGAAGAGCGGGACCTCCTCTCCGCCGTGGCGGAAATGTTGCGCGCCTTCCTGGACCGAAAGGCCATGGAAGAGGCGCTCCAGCGCAGCGAGCAGCGTTACCGGACTCTCTTCGAAAACGCGCCGGTGGGAATCTATCGTACCACGCCGGACGGACAAATCCTGGCGGCCAATCCGGCCCTCATGCGAATGATGGGTTATGAATCTTACGAGCAGCTTTCGCGCCGCAACCTGGAAGATGAGGGCTTCGAACCTTCCTATCCCCGCGCGGCGTTTAAGGAGCAGATCGAGCGACAAGGGGAGGTGCGAGGCCTGGAGACTTCCTGGCGGCGTAAAGACGGCGCTGTGATCCACATTCGCGAGAACGCCACCGCCGTTCGCGACGCGGAGGGAAACACGCTCTATTACGAGGGGACCGTCGAGGACATCACGGAACGGAGGAGAGCGGAAGAACAAATCCGCTTCCAGGCGTCGCTGCTGGACCAGGTGCGCAGTGCCGTGATCGCCACGGACCTCGAGGGCCGAATCGTCTATTGGAACCGCTTCGCCGAGAGCCTGTACCAGTGGAAAGCGGAAGAAGCACTGGGCCGCCGAATCGTGGAGGTGACGGTGCCGGCGTTCGCGCGCGCGATGGCCACTCAGATCGTCGAAGACATCCGGGCCCGCAATCAGTGGGAAGGGGAGTTCATGGTCCAGCGCAAGGACGGCACGGTCTTCCCCGCCTACGTCATTGACGCCATCGTCCGG
The DNA here is from genome assembly GCA_964556705.1 of uncultured Acidobacteriota bacterium. GTDB lineage: Bacteria > Acidobacteriota > Terriglobia > UBA7540 > UBA7540 > CAZKXX01. The sequence continues at coordinate 9,985 of CAZKXX010000068.1, read as the reverse complement.
GACTCGCAGGGCCGGGATATCGGCTTCGTCGGCGTCAGCAACGACATCACGGAGCGGAAACGCATGCAGGAGGAGCTCGAACGCGCCAAAGAGGCCGCCGAAGCGGCCAGCCGCGCCAAGAGCGAGTTCGTCGCGCGCGTCAGCCACGAGATCCGCACGCCGATGAACGGCATCATCGGCATGGCGGAGCTGGCGCTGGAGACTCCGCTCAGTTCCGAACAGCGCGAATATCTGGAGCTGGTGCGCTCCTCGGCGGAATCGCTGCTTGCGATCATTAACGAGATCCTCGATTTCTCGAAAATCGAATCAGGCCGACTGACGCTGGAAGAGATCGAATTCAACCTCCCTTCGGCCGTGGGCGAGACTTTGAAAGCCTTTGCGCCCCGCGCGCACCAGAAGGGGCTGGAGCTGGCCTGGTATGTCGCCCCGGACGTGCCCGAAAGCGTGGCCGGAGACCCGGTGCGGCTCCGCCAGATTCTGACCAACCTGCTGGGAAACGCCATCAAGTTTACGGACCGCGGGGAGGTGACGCTGCGCGTGGAACTGGCGAGCGGCAGAGAGCTGCGTTTCTCGGTTGCGGACACCGGGATCGGCATTGCGCCCGAAAAGCAGCGCGCCATCTTCGAGGCTTTCACGCAGGCCGACGGCTCCACCACGCGACGCTACGGCGGCACGGGACTCGGCCTCGCCATCGCTTCGCGGATGGCCGAGCTAATGGGCGGCCGGCTGGAGGTTGAGAGCGAGCCTGGCCGCGGCTCCGTCTTCCACTTCACCGTGCCTTTCGGCGTTCCCGCCGAAGTGCCCGCCGCGGCCTCGCCGGCCGGCTTCGAAAATCTTCGCGGCCTTCGCGCGCTGATCGTGGACGACCATCCCACGAATCGCCGCTTCCTGTCGGAAACCCTCGCGCGCTGGGGAATGCATTCCGTCGTGGCGGAAGACGGCCCGGCGGCGCTCCGGTTGTGGAAGCAGGCCGAAGATGCCGGCGAGCCCTTCCACCTGCTGCTGGTCGATTCCGAGATGCCGGAGATGGACGGCTTCGCTCTCCTCGAACACCTGCGTTCCGGGCGGAACCGCCAAATCACCGCCATCCTGCTGCTGACTTCCTCGAGGCTTCGCGAAGAAGCGGAGCGCTGCCGCAAGCTGGGCGCCGCCACGTATCTGGTCAAACCCCTCACCCCGCGCGAACTGCTGGACACCGTTCTGCGGGTCCTCGGGAAAGTCTCACCGCGCGAAAAGTCAGTGCCGGCGGCCCAACGGGCGCCAGTCGCACCGCGCCGGGGGATGCGGCTGCTCGTGGCGGAGGACAATCCGGTCAACCAGAAGCTGGTCCGAAGGGTCCTCGAGCGGCACGGCCATGAAGTCTGCGTCGTCGGCAACGGGCGCGAAGCCGTCGAGGCGGTGAGGCAACAGCAATTTGACGCCGTCCTGATGGACATCGAAATGCCGGAGATGGATGGTTTCGAAGCGCTCGCGGCCCTCCGCGCCGCGGAGTTCGGCAGCGGCGCGCGCCTGCCCGTCATCGCCATGACGGCGCACGCCATGCTGGGCGACCGCGAACGCTGCCTCGCCGCGGGCTTCAACAGCTACGTGCCCAAGCCGCTCGACCCGCGCGCGCTGCTTCGGGCGATGGAGGAATTCCGCGGCCGAGCTCCCGAAATCGCAAGCTCGCTCGCGGCGGCCCCGGCCTTCGACCTCGCTCAGGCGCTGGAGCGCGTCGAGGGGGATGAAAAGCTTCTGCGCGAGATGGCGGAGCTTTTCCTTGACGGGTGTGAGAAACTGATGTCCGACGCGCGGGAAGCCTTGCGGCTCGGCGACGCGCACCAACTGGAGCGGGCCGCCCACACGCTGAAAAGCTCGGTCGGAAACTTCGCCGCCCTGGCCGCCCGGAAGGCCGCCGAAGACCTCGAAAGCCTCGCCCGCCAAGGTGACCTGGCCCGCGTCGAACCAGCCTGGAACCGGCTGGAGGACGAACTCCAACGCCTCCAGAGGGCCTTGGCCGACCTGGGGGAGGAGGCGCGCGCATGAAGATCCTGATTGCCGATCACGACCCGGACTCGCGAAAATCGCTCGAAACGACCATCGCCCAGTGGGGCTACGAAGTCCTCAGCGCGGCGGACGGCGCGGCGGCTTTGAAAACCCTCCAGCAGGAGAGCGCGCCGGAAGTGGCGCTGCTCGACAGCGACCTTCAGGGGATGACCGGATTTGAAATCTGCCGCCAGGCCCGCCGCGCAAACGGCGGCTCCACCTATCTTCTTCTCATGCTCCGCAAAGGAGCCCAGAAAGCGGCGGAGGATGCTTTGGCGGCCGGCGCGGACGATTTCCTTTCCAAGCCGGTGCACCCCGACGAGCTGCTGGCGCGCCTGCGCGTCGGCCGGCGGTTCCTGGACCTCCAGGCGGAACTGCGCCGCGCTCAGGAAGCCCTCAGCTACCAGACGACGCACGACCCGATGACCGGGCTCTACAACCGCGTCTCTGTTCTCGACGCGCTGCGGCGCGAGCTTGCCCGCGTCAAACGCGAGCAGTCGCCCGCCGGTGTCATCCTCATCGAGATCGACCAGTTCAAGCAGATCAACGATTCCTACGGGCACGCCGTGGGCGACGCGGTGCTGCGCGAAGTCGCACGGCGGCTGCGGACCACCGTGCGCCCGTACGACACCGTCGGACGCTACGGCGGGCAGGAATTTCTGCTCCTCGTTCCCGGCTGCGACGCGGAAAGCGCCTCGGCGCAGGCCGCCCGCCTGCGCGCCTGCCTGGCCGGCGAACCCATCAACGTCGCCGAGTGGGGAAAGTTCAAGGACCTCGAAAAGGGATTGCTCACGCCCGTGATCAACGTGGGCGTGGCGGCGGGGAAAAACGTCCGGGACGCGGAAACACTTCTCAAAGCGGCCGAAGGCGCTCTGGCGCGCGCCCGGCGGGACGGCGAAACGCGGCTGGCGATTGCGCCGGAAGCCGAGCTCGCCTGACGCCGCGCCTCCCGGCGCTCACTCGACGGCGATGTGCGTCTCGGTCCGCTCCACCCCGTCGAGTTTCTGGATCTTGTCCATCACCAGTTCGTTCATCTTCTTCTCGTCCGTCGTCTCCACATAGACGAACACGTCCGGCAGGCCCCAGCAGGCGTCGGCGTGGCGCACGCCTTCCATCCGCGTGACGGCGCTCACGACGTCGCGCACCTTTCCGGGGCGGACGTTAATCAGCACATAGGCTCTCATCGGCGTCCTCCTTGACTCCGGTCTTCCCGCGCGGCGTTGTCCCGGTCTCGCGGCGATTCTAACACCCGCCGCCGCTCCTCTCCACCGCGTCTGCTGGAACGCGAAGGGTCGTTTATCGTCACGATAAGCGGAATTTTTCCCGTCCGCGAAACTTTTCTTATCCGCGCAATAAAGCGAATTGATTGGTTTCGGCGCGGCACGAATTCTTATAATGCGCCCGGTCGTCACACTCAGAGTCTCTCGCATCGCTCATCAACGGAGGAAAACTTGATGCAGAAGTTTTTCCTGGGTTTCTGTCTGGGGTTCGCACTGGTCTTCGGGGGAGGGGTCCGGGAAGGATTCGCGCAGGAGGAAGTGGAAGCCGACGCCCCCGAGGTGGCCGCTCCGGCGCCCGCGGCCGGCGCGGAGGAAAAAATCGCGGAGCTCGAAGCGGCCGTCGCCGACGCTCGGACCGCCGGCGACAACGCCTGGCTGCTCACCTGCTCCGCTCTCGTCCTGATGATGACCGGGCCGGGCCTGGCGCTCTTCTACGGCGGCCTGGTGCGGAAGAAAAACGTTCTCGCCTCGCTGATGCAGTGCTTCGCGCTGATGGCCCTCATCACGGTCCTCTGGAGCCTGTTCGGCTACAGCCTGGCGTTCAGCGAGGGCAATCGGTTCGTTGGAGGTTTTGACCACCTCTTCCTGCGCGGCGTGGGCGGCGAACCCGACGGCGACTACGCCGGAACGATTCCGGCGCAGACCTTCATGGTCTTCCAGCTGATGTTCGCCATCATCACGCCCGCGCTCATTACCGGCGCCTTCGCCGAGCGCATGAAGTTCAGCGCCATGGTCCTCTTCATGGCGCTCTGGTCGGTGATCGTGTACAACCCGATGGCGCACATGGTGTGGGGCAAGGGCGGGCTGCTGAACGCCACCGGCTCGTTTCCGGCGCTCGATTTCGCCGGCGGCACCGTGGTGCACATCACCTCCGGAGTTTCGGCGCTGGTCTGCGCGCTGTATCTCGGCAAGCGTCTCGGGTATCCGAAGGAACCGATGCCGCCGCACAGCGTGACGCTGAGCTTCGTCGGCGCGTGCCTGCTGTGGGTAGGCTGGTTCGGTTTCAACGCCGGGAGCGCGCTCAACGCCGGCAGCTTGGCTTCGAGCGCCTTCGTCGCCACGCACTTCGGCGCCGCGGCCGCCACGGTCGGATGGGCGGCGGTCGAATGGATGTCGAAGGGCAAGGCGAGCGTGCTGGGCGCCATCACGGGGGCGGTGGCGGGACTCGTGGCCATCACGCCGGCGGCGGGATTCGTCAGCCCCATGGCCGCTCTGGCCATCGGCTTCATCGCCGGCGTCGTCTGCTATCTGATGGTCGCCAAGGTGAAAGCGGCGTTCGGGTACGATGACTCGCTCGACGTCTTCGGCGTGCACGGCGCGGGCGGGACCGCCGGAGCCCTGCTCACGGGGGTCTTCGCGGCCAGCGCCGTCAATCCCATCTTTGGCGACGGCAAGGCCGTCGGCTTGCTGGAAGGCAACGCGGGGCAGCTCGTCAATCAGTTCGCGGGCGTCGCCATCGCCTGGGGCCTGGCGATTGTCGGCACGCTGGTCATTCTGAAAATCGTGGACGTCCTCGTCGGCCTGCGCGTCCGCGAGGAGCAGGAAGTCCAGGGACTCGACCTCTCCCAGCACGGGGAAGAGGGCTACAATTTCGAGTACTGAACCCGAGCGTGAGGAGTCCCGGATTCCTCACTATTTCTTCGAGGAACGAGGTGCTATGACGAAACTGGAAGCCATCATTCAGCCTTCCCGGCTTGAAACTGTGAAAGACGCGCTGAACGAAATCGGCGTGGTGGGCATGACGGTGACCGAGGTGCGCGGTCATGGCCGCCAGAAGGGACACACCGAGGTCTATCGCGGCCGCGAATACACCGTGGACCTTCTCCCCAAAGTGAAAATTGAACTGGTCCTGCCGGACCGCATGGCGGAATCGGCGGTGGCCACCATCCTCAAGACGGCGAAAACGGGTAAAATCGGGGACGGGAAAATCTTTCTGACGAAAGTGGACGAGGCCATCCGCATCCGCAACGAAGAGCGGGGCGAGGCGGCCCTCTAGTCCACGCCCTGAACGCTCGGGGTGGTCCGCGCCGGAGAATTTTTCCCGGCGCGGGCTTGCCCTGCGGACGTTGAACCGTCTTCCATGTCCGGCATTCCTCACCCTCCGGGTCCCAGACCGGAACGCTCCGCCGCCCTGGTGGCGGAAGTCCTCCAGCACCACCACAGCGCGATGCAGGCGATTCGGAAGTCGTTCGAACTCGGCGGCGACGGGCGCGCGGTGCTTGCGGCCCGCGCGGCGCTGGTGGACGATCTCGTGGCGCGCGGTTACGCCGAATGGGTCTCCCAAGACCTGACCGGGCCGAAGGGGTTCGCCGTCGCGGCGCTCGGCGGCTACGGGAGGAGCGAACTTTTTCCCCATTCGGACGTGGACTTGCTCTTCCTTTCCGCCAACGGCGGGGACGAAACCTCGCGCCGCGACGCAGTGGCCGGCATGGCCCGGACGCTGTGGGATTGGCGCCTGCGCCTCGGCCACACCTCGCGCACGCTCGCCGAATGTGCGCGGCTTCATCGCGACAACCTGGAGTTCAGCGTCGCGCTGCTTGACGCGCGCTACGTCGCCGGAGATTTCTCCCTTTTCAACCGCCTGCGGACCGACGCGATTCCGCGCCTCGCGGGGCGCGAGCGCGACGACCTCGTCGCGAGTCTGGCGGAAATGACGGAGCAGCGCCGACGGAAATTCGGCGGCACCGTCTTTCACCTCGAACCGAACGTCAAGGAAACGCCGGGCGGTCTGCGCGACCTCCATGTGGCGCGATGGCTCGCGCGCATCGCCGATCTGGAACAGCACGCGTCGTGGCGCGACGCGGAAGAGCTTTTTCCGCCGGCGCTCGCCGAAGAGTGCGCGCAGGCGTTCGAGTTTCTTTCCGCCGTGCGCTGTTTCCTCCACTTCCAGCAGGAGCGCGACGACAACCTGCTCACCTACGAACTTCAGGACCGCGCCGCCGCGCGCGGCATCGGCGTGCGGACCGGCCGGCCCCTCCCGGCGCCGGAGTGGATCCGCGCCTACTTCCGCCACGCGCGCGCCCTCGACCGGCTGCTCCGTCAAATCCTCGAAGAGGTGGCGCCCGCGCGTTCGTCCCTCTACGCCCTCTTCCAGGACTGGCGCTCCCGCCTCTCCAATCCCGACTTCGCCGTCGCCCGCGGAAAGATCTTTCCCCGCCAGCCGCACATCCTCGGCGATTTTTCGCTCGCCCTGAGACTCTTCGAGATGATGGCGCGGCACGGGCTGGAACTGAGCCGCGAGGCCGAGCGCTGGGTCGAGCAGTGCCTGGCTGCGGCGCCGGAGCGCCCGCTTGTCGTGCCCGACCTTTGGAATGAACTTCGACGCGTGCTCACGTTGCCCCACGCCGCGGCGGCGCTTCGCGCCATGCACCGGCTGGGGCTGCTCGGCGCGCTCTTTCCGGAATTCCTGGCGATTGACTGCCTCGTCCTCCGCGACTACTTCCACCGCTACACGGTGGACGAGCATTCTCTTCAGACCATCGAGAACCTGCACGCCCTGAGGCGGGGGAAAAAGGAACCGGCACCGGAAGCGGGGAACGGTTGGGAAGCGCGGCTCGCGGAAATTCTCGACGAAATCGAGCGGCCCGATCTGCTCTTCCTCGCGCTGCTGTTTCACGACGTCGGGAAGGGATTCCCCGATGAAGACCACGTCGCCGGCAGTCTGCGAGCTGCGGAGGGAATATTCGAGCGTCTGGAGCTGAGCGCGGAAGACCGCGAGGCGGTGCGCTTCCTCATCGGCCGGCACCTTGAGATGTCGGCCACGCTCCAGCGCCGCGACATCTTCGACCCGGAAACCGTGCGCGCGTTCGCGCTGCGCGTCGGGACACCCGAGCGGCTGAAGATGCTCTGCCTTCTGACCTACGCGGACATCAAAGCCGTCACGCCCGACGCCATGACGCCGTGGAAGGCCGAGTTGCTCTGGCGGCTCTACGCCGCCGCGTCGAATTTCTTCGCGCGCAGCGCGGACGACGAGCGGATCCGCACAGATGCGGGCGATGTCCGCCGGGTCGAAGAAGTGGTTCGCGCCCTTTCCCCGCGCGCGCCCGCCGATGAATTGCGGGTTTTTCTGGAGGGGTTTCCGCTCCGCTACGTCGAAGCGCACTCGGCCGAAGAGATCTTGGAGCATTTCGGCATGGCGCAACGCCTGGCGCGCGAGCCCGTCCAGGTCAGCCTCCGACCGAAGGAGCGCTTCTTCGAACTCACCGCGCTCCTCGCCGACCGGCCGTTTCTCTTTGCGACTATCACGGGCACCCTCGCCGCGTGGGGAATGAATATCCTCAAGGCCGACGCCTTCTCGAACCAGCGCGGAATCGTGCTCGATACCTTCCGCTTCGAGGACCTGCACCGCACGCTCGAGATGAATCCTTCCGAAGTGGAGAGGCTGAAGGAAAGCCTCGCGGCCGCGCTGGCCTCCGGCGCGCACCTCGAACCGTCGCTCGAGCGGCGCCTGACTTCGGAACCTCCGCGCGTCAAGGTGCGCATCCCGACGCAGGTCCGCTTCGACGATGAAGCGTCCTCGCACAGCACGCTGCTCGAACTGATCGCGCAGGACCGGCCGGGATTGCTCTATCGCGTCAGTTCGACGCTCGCCGAGCTCGGCTGCAACATTGAAGTCGCGTTGATTGATACGGAAGGGCAGAAGGTGATCGACGTCTTCTATCTCACGAAAGGCGGGCGGAAGCTCTCAGCGGATTTGCAGGAAACCATTCGATACATCCTGCTTAGTGAGCGGGGAAGCGGCGCGCGTGACGCGAGCGCGCCCGCGGCGGACAAGCTCCCCGAGTGACAGCGCGCTACCGGCTGACGCCCGCGGACTGTTCCTTCGTAACTTCAAATTGACTTCGCGGGTGCTGCCTGACGAGACGCTCCAGCCCCCAGAGCTGCGCCTGCGAGCCTTCCTCCTTCAGTTGCTGGAACGAGACCGTATTGGTGCTCTTGCAGCGGGGGCACTGGGTCACTTGGCGGCCCAGGACGACCACCGGCGGGCCCACGTAATGGAAAACGGACCGCAGGGCGTCATGATTGGTCTGCTGGAGGCACGTATAGCACAAAAACCAGTGCCTCCGGTCAATCCTGCGAATGAGGTCGAACAAGCCCATCTCTCCAAATCCCCCGGAGTTGGTGCCCGGGACTCCCGCAATCCCCATATTCTAATCGGTTGGCCCGATTTCCGGCAACTGCCTCGACGGGCCTCTCAGGCAGGGCCCGCACCTCGTTCGCAACGGCCCCGCCGGAGGCCGGCCGGACATGTCCACCCCAAATCTCTCGGAACTTTGGCGCGCCCGTTTCCGTTTCTCTGAATGAAGCTCGGCGAGGAGGTCACCAACATGTTTAAGCTGCGGTTTGCGATCCTGGCGGGGATCCTGCTGGCGGGAATCCAATCGGCGCTGGCGGCGGAGGGCGAGCGCTGGCTGCACATTCGCGTGGAAAGCACGAAAGGGGACGGGGAAACCGTTCGCGTCAATGTGCCGCTCTCGATGGCGGAGAAAGTCCTGCCGGCGATCAAGTCGAAAGATTTATCGGAAGGTCGTATCAAGATCCAGAACCACGTGAAGGACGTGGATATTCGCGCCTTGCTCCAGGCGGTTCGCGAGGCGCCTGACAACGAGTTCGTGACGGTCCAGTCGAAGGAGGAAAACGTCCGCGTGGCCAAGTCCGAAGGTTATCTGCTGGTCCGCGTGCAGGAAGGGGAAACCGGCGCGGAGAAGGTGGAAGTCACGCTGCCCCTTTCGGTCGTGGATGCCATGCTTTCCGGGCCGCCCGATGAACTCGATATCGCGGCGGGCATCCGCGCGCTTCAGCAGCACGGCGACTCGGAACTCGTGCGCGTGACTGAAAAGGACGAGACGGTCCGCATCTGGGTGGACACGAAAAACAAGGCCGAGTAGGAGGCCGGCATGCAGTTGGACGCGGGATTTGGAACCGTGGCGACGGGAGTCTCCGCGGTGGTGCTGAGCGGCGTCATCCTGGGCGGCGCGCTCATTTACGACGCCGGCGCGGTGCGCATCCGCGTGCAGGAGAAGAAGCCGGGCGGCGAGAACACGAGGCTCGTGATTCCCGCCGCCGCGGTTCCCGTGGCCCTGCGGTTCGTTTCCGACGAGAAGCTGCGCGAGCAAGCCGAGAAGCTGCGCGAGTTCCTGCCGGCTTTGGAGATCGCCGCGCGGGAACTGGCGCGCCAGCCGGACTTCACGCTCATCGAAGTCCGCAACCCGCGCGAGCACGTGCGCATTTCCAAGCGCGCCGACTCGCTGGTGATTGACGTGGACTCGGACCGCGAAACGGTCCACGTTTCATTCCCGCTCAAGCTGGCGGTCGCGCTGGCGCGGCGGCTCGAAGCCGCCGGCCCGCCCGTATGAGGCGAGCCAGCCCTTTGATCACCGGCCGGTCAGATTCTCAGTCGTCTCAGTGGTCGCCAAGGTCTCACGGACCGGCTCCCCGGCCCGGACGGGCATCCACAGGGTGAAGAAAAAGCGAAAGTCCCGCGAATCGCTGCGAACCACTCCCTGCGCGGCCGCAGGCCGCAGCGCCTTGCCGGGGCGCTCCGACTATTCCGGATTGAAACAGACCGACTCGCGGTGGGATAGGAGCGCCCCGGCAAGGCGCTATGGTTTGCCGGGAACCGCTGCTGAGATACACTGCGTCTGATAAGCGATGGTCTGGGAAACCAGCTATGGTTTGCC
>CAZKXX010000067.1:0-22157 GCA_964556705.1 uncultured Acidobacteriota bacterium | reverse complement strand
GTTGAAACAAACCAAGTGTACCGGCCCTAAGGAGCCGACGCCGTTATCCAATCAGACCTGTTGTTAAGGTCTGCGGCACTTCAACGATTAAGAACCGCGGACCTCCAAAGCAGGTCTGCGCGACTTGCTCCTTCCGCACGCCATGCTGAGGTAACTGCGGCAGCTAGCAACGACACGGGTTGAGGGCCCCGGGCACGCGTTGCCAGATTACTGGCGACTTTTCTCACAGGAGGAAACCGATGGCTGCAAATCCATCTTCGATACGTCCAGCGTTCCGAAAGATTGCTCCATTTCTAATCCAAGCCGCCGAGCAAAGCCTGAACGAAGCCGACACTGTGCGCAGGGTTGTCAAAGTCTTCGAGGACGTGCTGGGATACGACGGAATGACGGAAATTTCGAGAGAGGCGCTCATTAAAGGTAAGTATGTAGATCTCGCCATCAAGCTCGACGGAATAACAAAGCTCCTCGTGGAAGTGAAGGCGGCGGGAACAATTTTAAGAGATCGACACGTCGACCAAGCCCGAGCATACGCGGCGGAAGGAAATATACGATGGGTCGTACTTACAAATGGGACATCTTGGAATATGTATCATCTAACCTTCGAGGAAGGAATTGAGCATGACCTTGTCTTCAGTGTCGAAGTCGCTCCCGATCAGATCGATGAGGCTGCCGACGCGCTCGCAGTCTTGCATCATGATAGCGTGAGGAAGGGACTCCACGAAGAGCTTTGGCAGCGGAAGTCGGCGCTGGGCGCTCAGTCGCTTGGTCGGGCGCTCTTCACGGAGTCTGTCCTACGGCTAGTTCGCCGGGAGCTACGAAGGAGCGAAGGGATCTCAATTGACGAAGAGGATTTGGTTTCCGGGATCAAGAACCTGTTTTCACCCGAAGCTCGAGAACAGATGGGGCCGGTCAGAATCCGCCGACGCAAACGCAAGCGTGCACTTCAAACAGAATCTGCTCCCTCGACAGCTACCCAGGAACCCCAAGACGTGGTCCCCCAGGAGACTAGTGGTGGGCCTGCCGAGGACGGAGAAAAGCCGCAGAGCAAGTAGCGCAATCCGTCGGCTGATGGATTGCGGCTTTTCCAACGCGATGCGGCACGGGGCGGCGCGACCAAGGCTTCGCGCCGCTGGAAATGCCGCAGGACTGAACTGCGAGTCCTGCGCTACGTCTTTGAATTGCGGGTGGCGCTCTTGACGCCCGCGCAGCTCCGGGAAGGCCCGGAGGGCCGCAGGATTTTAGCCCAGGGCGCCAGCCCTGGGACGGGATTGGCCCCCACCCCCTTTGATCCCCCTCCCCCGCGCGAACGGTGACGGACGACGGCGAGGACGCCGCCGCTACAGTGACCCCTTACCCGCCGACGCGGGGGAGGGGGACAGGGGGAGAGGGTGCGCGACGCGCAAGTCCTTGGGCGTTGGGTTGTCACGCGCCGCCGGCGGCCGCACGGGGGTTGCTCCCTGGCCTAGCGGATGGCGAAGGGGTTCCCGGGCGAGCCCGTGCCGCCCCTGATTTTGAGCGGCGCGAAGACGAACGCGAACTCGTAAACCTTTTCGCGCGCCAGTTCCGCCGTGTCCAGGTTCTCGAGGAAGAAGATTCCATTCTTCGTCTGCATCAGTTGATGAACAATCGCTCCGGCCTGGGGGTGTTGGGGGTTCGGGTCCACTTCGATACCGCCGGTGTCCCCGCCGACCAAAACGATCTTCCGGTCCACGAGCCACCGGCCGGCCGGGAGTCCGATGCCCGGCATGCTGCCCTGATACCGGGCGTTGTCCTTCATCCAGAGGCTGCCCCAGCCGGTGTGGAGGATGACCGCGTCGCCCTCGCGAATCGAGACGCCCTGCCGCGCCAGCGCGCCTTCGAGGTCGGCGACGGTGATCTCATCGCCCGCATCCAGCCGCGCCACTCCTTTGTAGCCGGCCACGTCCACCAGCACGCCGCGCGTGAAGAAGACTCCGACGTGCTCGACGCCGAGTTTGGTCAGTCCCTCCGCTTTGACAAAATCTTTCGCCTCGTTGCAGTTGAAGAAGCGCCCGTCGATGCCGATGTGGCCGAGGCCGTCAAACTGCGTGCCCACCTGGCCGAGCTGCGTCGAGACGACCTCCTCGTTCCACGTCAGGTTGTTCGAGCCGAGCGGCCCGCGCATCTGGGAAACGGCCATCGAATAAGTGCGCGTGCCATAGAGCGGCATGCCCTGTTCGTAGATTTGGCCGAGCTCGTAGATGCGCCCCTGCTTGATGAGCGCCGCGGCTTCGAGCGCCTTGGCGGGCGTCAGGCGGTTCGCGGCGCCTCGCTGATCGTCCGCGCCCCAGGGTGAGCGGCAATCTTCCGCGGCCGCGCCGATGGAAGCGAACAGGCACAACGCCATCGTCGCGCGCGCCGCCGCGCTCAGCATTTTGGCAAAACGAGTTTCGATTTGCATCGCAACCTCTTTGTCAGGATGGAATGCGCGGGATTGTAGGAGGACGCTGCGGGCAAATCAAGCGCGCACGGCATTTTGACAAACGCCGGCCGCTCGGTTAGGTTGGAAGTCCCTCGCGGAGGACGAATGCGAATCCTGTTGATGGTTCTGGCGGCGTTCGTTGCCGCTGCGCCCGGCTGCCGCAAGAGCGATTCGGCGGGCGCGAACGCGGAAATCGAGGCGGCGATTCGGGCTTATCTCGAGCAACGGTCGAGCATCATGCTCGCCAACATGACGCTCGAGGTGAACGAAGTCAAAGTCACGGACGACACCGCCGAAGCGATGGTCACGTTCCGCAGCAAGCAGCAGCCGGAAGCGACCGCGGGCGTCGTGTACCATCTGCGCCGGCAGGACGGCCGCTGGCAGGTCGTCTCAACGGGCGGCATGGGCGGCGACCCGCACGGCACGTCGCCGGCTCTTCCCGCCGAGCATCCCCCGGTAACGAAGACACCCTCCGACGCGCCGCTGCAGCCCAGTCACTGAAGCAGGAGGGAGAGGAAGCAGGGTCCGGCGGCGATGCGTCGCCGTCCCGCAGGCTGCCTGCCCGCTCGGTCGCTCATTCCTGACTCCCAATTCCTACTCCCTCGCTCTTTCCAATTCCCCCGCCGCCGGCACGCCGCCCAGACCTTTCGCCGTCAGCACGGCGCGCACAATCGCCCCCGCCGCGGCTTCGGCGGCTGCGGCTCCCAGCGTATTCAGGTCGGCGCGTTTCGTACCGAGCGACAGCGCGAAGACGATATCGCCGTCGTACATCGTATGGACGGGTGAAATCGCGCGCGCCAGGCCGTCCTGCGCCATCGCAGCGACTTTCGCGGCGGCGAGCTTGTCGAGACGCGCGTCGGTCATGATGACGACGAGCGTGGTGTTGGTCGCGCCGAAACTCGTTCGCGCCTCGCCGGCGAACATGCGCTCGGCGGTGTTCGCGAACTCGGCTGAATCCGGAGCTTTGCGTGCGCCGGCGAGGATGCGGCCCGTCGCCGGGTCGCGCACGTCCCCGAAAGCGTTGACGACGGCGAGCGCCTGCACGCTGACGCCGCCCGCAATCGCCCTTGAAGAGAATCCCATGCCGCCCTTCGTCGCGCGCTCCATGCCGAACAGCTTGCCGACCGTCGCGCCCGTGCCCGCGCCGACGGATCCTTCCACAACTTCCCGCCGCGCATTGCGGCAGGCCCATTTGGCCATGCCGGCCGTGGGGCGCGCCTTGGCCGAGCCGAGCGCGAGGTCGAAGATGACCGCCGCGGGAACGATAGGCACGCGCACGCGGCCCGCCGCGAACCCCGCGCCGCGGGTTTCCAGGTGTTCCATGACGCCCGCGGCCGCGTCGAGTCCGAAGGCGCTGCCGCCCGTGAGGAACACGGCGTGAGCGCGTTCGACGAGGTGCCCGGGAAGGCATGGCGCCAGTTCGCGCGTGCCCGCCGCGGAGCCGCGCACGTCCGCAGCGCACACGGCGCCGGCCGGACACAGCACCACCGTGCAGCCCGTCAGCCCGCGAAAGTCCGTGGCGTGGCCGAGGCGAAAGCCGGGCAGCAGTCGGGATTTCGGGCCCGTTTCGCGCTTCATCGGCTTCGTCCTCAAGAATCGAATCGCCGCCTCTTCGGCCGGCGATTCGGCGGGTGAGAATCAAAAGGCCGCCCCGACGCATCAGGGCGGCCGGACTGCGTGCCCGCGCGCGGTTCGTCAGAGCCGCTTCAAAACGTTCTTGATCTGCTCCTGAAGTTTCCGAACTTCCTTTTCCTTCGCCGCGTCCGGTTTTTCTTTCAGCATCGCCAGCGCGGCCTTGGCGGCCTCTTCGGCCTGCCCCGCGAGCACTCTCAGTTTCTGCGAGTCGCGCATGCGCGTGCGGTCGAAGATGGAGGCGCCCTCAATGAGCTGCCGGCCCATATAGAGCGCGAAGTCCACGCCGGCGATGGGCACGGGGCCTTCGGTCATCGCCGCGCGCACTTTCGAGCGGTCGCCGCCCACCAGATCGGTCAGGGCTTCCTGGATGCCTTTGCGCAGCGCGTCAATCTGCACCGATTCCTGCTCCTCGGGTTCGATCCATCCGCCTTCGGTCACCTTGGCGAGAGCCGGGAGCGTGAGCGGGCCTTCGGCGGTCGGGTAGGGCGCTTCGAGCGTCGCCTGCGCCGGATAGCCGCCCGAATTCAGAATGGCGTGCGAGAGTTCGCCCAGTCCCAGCGCGCCGCGCGAGGCGTACTGGAAATAGTCGTGGCGCAGCCGGCTGTATTCTCCCTTGAAGCGCGGGTTCTTCGTGGCTTCGGCGCCCTTGGAGTAAGCGTCGCCGAGTTCTTTGTAGGCCTTCACGTGTCCGCCGAGCAGGGCGGCGCGCAGGACGCGCGCGCGCTCCGTGAATTCGTTGGGCGGCGACGCGGCGACCAGGCCGTCGGTGAATTCGATGGCGCGGTCGAAACGGCTGCGCTGGAACATTTCCTTTGCGCTCTCGTACTCGTAGGCGGCGCCGGTGGGGCGCGGCACGGGTTGCGAGCAGGCGAGGAAAGCGATAACGGCCGCGAGCGCTACGGCGAATCTCAAAGATGCAGTGCGAAGAATTTCAGGCATGACAAGTCCTCCCGCGGATGTTTCCGCGGCGTTCGGAATGAGGGCAGGCCGGCTGAGCGCCGGGTGCGTCTCCCGGCGGGGCACAATATAGGCCAAGCGCCTGCTGAATTCAATCCCGCCTCAGGCGTTTTCCGGGCTTTCGCGCCGCGACAAAAAAGCCCCCGCCCCGGCGCCTTTTTCAAGGCGTCCCGCGGCGGGGTTTCTGCTCACTGCCGGTTCCGGGCGGCGCTCGCGGTTACTCGAGAATGTGCGTGCAGCGCATCCCTTGCAGCCGAACCTCGTTCAGCTTCGAGGGTTTGCCGGCCTCTTCCGTAAAGCGCGCTTCGCTGTATCGGTTCTTCGATTCGAGCGGGACGCAGCGCGAAGAGTGCGTCGCTACGACCTCCCTCCCTTGTCGGAACTGGACCTCTTTCGTATCCTCGTTGATGACCACCACGTACTTGCCCGCCTTCAGCGCCTGGCCGTCGGGAAGGACGGCGTCGGTGTAGATGCTCATGTCGCCCTTGGCCGCAAACGCCAGCGCGACGACGGCCAGGATTCCCGCCACCAGCACCAGCGCGTTCTTGATGTAACCTCGGACTTTCATATCAATCCTCCCAAGCTCAGGTCCGCCTCCGGGCGGACTTCAGTCAGAATTTCGGGGCGCGACTGCCCGGATCTTTCCTTCGGAGAGGCTTGCGTTCCGCCGACAGTCGCTCGGCAGAACTTCCCCCCTGCCGGTATGCACCTGGATGACCATTTTCACCGCGCCAAATGGGCGCATCGCGGCGCAATGTGGGACAAAACCTCAGCGCATTTTGGACGGATTGTCAGGATGGCAACGTCGGCGCTTTGCGGGTGCCTGCAAAATGAGAGAAATGCCCCCGCGACTTCCAGTCTGAATTCTGGTCAGGAATCCCGGCTTCGTCGCGTGGCAAGCAGAATCCCGCAGAGCACCAGCGCGCCGCCGGAAACCGTAGGTGCGGTAAGTGATTCGCCGAGAAAGATGATGGCAACTGCGGCGGCGAAGACTGGTTCGAGAAAGCTGAAGAAGCCGACGCGGCTGGCCTCGATCCGTTCCAGTCCCCAGTTCCAGAAGTTGAAAGCCAGCGCGCCGGTCCCGATTCCCACGGCGGCCATCGCGGCGAGGGCGGGCGCGGACGCTCCGGAAAACGGCAGGCGGCCGTTGACGATGATAGTGGCAGCGGTCGGAAGCAGCGCGCCGAGCGTGAGAATATAAAACGTATAGACAGCCGGAGGGACGAGCTGGGTGATGCGTCGCGTAAGGACAGTGTAAACAGACCAGTAGAGCGCAGCGACAGCGGCGAGGAAGTTTCCGAGCATCGCCCCGCCCAACCGGACGTCTTCGAGCTGGCCCTGAGTGATGATGAGCGCGGCGCCCACGAAGCCCAGCGCCGCGCCCAGCCGCTTCGGAAGGCCGAACTTCTCGCCGAGCAGCAGCGCGGCGAGCAGTCCGATCACAATCGGCGAAGCGCCGAAAAGCAGCGCCGTGTTCGTCGCCGTCGTGTAGCGGAGCGAAACGAACGTGAGGCCGTTCAGCAGCACGTGGCCGAGAAGTCCCAGCGCCACGACCGGCGCGACGGCCTGCGGCGGCAGACGGTGCGACTGACGCCGGTTGAAGGCGAACGTCCACGCCGATTGCGCGAGCGCGGCGAAGACGGCCTGGCCCGCCAGAAACTCGAGCGACGACACGAAACGCAGCGCGTAGCGGATGACGGAAAAGCCCGCGCCCCAGCACATCGCGGAGGCGGTGAGTGCCGCGTAGATGAGGAGAATCTTCAAGGCGCGAAGAGGATTTTCAGGCTGGTTTCCGCGTCGCGCATCTTCTGAAAGCCGAGGTCGGCCTGCTCGAGCCCGAGCCGGTCAGTGATGAGCGGCTCGACCTCGACGGCGCGCCGCTCGAGAAGCGAAATCGCCGCCTGGTAGTCGCGGCGTTCGTAAACGCGTCCGCTCGAAGCGCGGATTTCCTTGAAGACGATCCCCAGCACGTCCACTTCGGGCGGCGACTTCGGCAGGCCGGCGAAAGTGATCTCGCCGCGCACCTTCACGGCGTCCACCGCGTCGCGGTAGGCGGCCGGCGCGCCGCTCGCCTCAAACACGCGGTCCACGTCGGCCTCGCCCGTCAGGGCGCGCAGCTGGTCTTTCAGATTTCCGCGCGCCGGGTTCAGCGTCGCGAGGCCGAGCTTTTCGGCGAGTTCCCTTCGCCGCAGTTTGACTTCAGAAACGATCGTCACGCGGGCGCCGGAAGCGCGCACCACCTGCGCGATGAGGTTGCCGATGGGCCCGCCGCCCACGACCAGCGCCGTATCGCCCGGACGGAACCCCGAGCGGCGCACCACGTGGACGGCCACGGAGAGCGGCTCGATGAGCGCCGCGGCGTCGTCGGAGACCGCGTCGGGCACGGCGAAGAGCTGGTCGGGCTGCGCTTTGACGTATTCGGCGAAGCCGCCGTCGGCGTCAATGCCGATGAGTCCCAGCTTCTCGCAGACGTGCGCGTGCCCCTCGCGGCAGGGCGCGCAGCGGCCGCAGGAAATCAGCGGATAAATCGCCACGCGAGCTCCCGGTTTCCATGTCGCGTCGGCGGGCGGCCGCGCCTCGGCGACCGCGCCGAATACTTCGTGGCCCAGCACGCGCGGCGGCACCACGCGCGGATGCTTGCCGCTGTAAACCATCAGGTCGGTGCCGCAGATGCCCGCGTAGCGCACGCGCACCAGCACTTCGCCCGGCCCGGGTTCGGGCTGGGGCCAGTCCTGAACAGCGACTTTTTCTTTTTCGAGATAAACGCCTGCGCGCATACGTCGTTCCCCCTCGCGCCCTCGCGGCGCTCCGCCATCCTAACCGGCGAGCGCGGAATGTTCAATCCCGGTGACGTCTGGTGTGGGATCGGAGCCAAGTGTCCAGGCGGGACAGGCGAAAGTCTCCGGCTTCGGCGAGACGCATCAGGAACTGGTAGGCTTCATCGTCGTCGAACTCCACCAAGGATCCGTTCACAAGGAGCACTGCGGCAGTGACGGTTATCGCTGTGCGTTTATTCCCGTCGAGGAAGGGATGATTCTGCCAGAGGCTTTCGAGGAGCGCAGCGGCTTGCTCGATGATATCGCGATAATAGCCGCTTCGCGGTCTCGCCAGGGGGGCCTCGAGTGCTCCCCGGTCGCGCAGTCCTACCGCGCCGCCAAAGCGTTCGATCAGGCGGGCGTGGGTCGAGAGTACGTCCTCAAGCGTCGGAAAGACAGTCACTCGGCGAGACGGCGGAGCAGTTCGGGATGAGCCGCGATGAATTCATCCACGGCACGCAGGAAGGGCGTGACTTCGGCCCGCTGCTTCGTCTGCCGTATGAAGTCAATGAACTCGCGGACCGCCACCTGCTCCTCTGGAGAAAGCTGTGAAACGACCTCCGCCAGGCTTGCCTGCTTCATGGCACGACCCCGATTCAACTCATTCTACCATACGCGTGTTGCAGGATCGCGCCATGAGCCGCTATCTTTGTTTCCCGTCGCGGGGCCCGGCGCAGGCGCGCGGCGCTCACCGAGAGGCCTGCGCGGGTTCAGTGCGCAATCCCGTGGGCGTGCAGGCGGCTGTGCAAGTGCTCGCGGGCGTCGGCGAAGGTCTTGCGCACGCGCGCGAAACGTTCGCCGTCCGGGCGCGTGGCGAGCGTCTCCGCCCACGTTTCCGCCCCTTCGATGAGCGTCAGCATGTAAGTGGCGGCGGGCGCCGAAAACAGCTCCTCGCCCGGCACTGTGAAGTACACGGGTGAGGTGTGCGCCTGAATCGAGAGTCCCGCCGCGGTCGGGCCGAGTTTCGACGCGCAGCGCGCCGCCATCCATCCCGGCCCGGGAACGCGGACCTTTTCCCGCAACGCCAGCTCGCGCGTGCCGTTTGCTTCCTCGCGCGCCGCCACCACGCGCCCGTTCAGCACGACTTCCACGCGGTGAAAGGGAACAAAGCTGCGCGCTTCGAGTTCGACTTCCAAGGTCCCGCCGCCCGCGCCCAGTTTGATTTCGTCACCGGGCACGCGGCCATCGACTTTCAAAAACAGCAGCGGCCCGGTGGTCATAAAGGTGTTTCCGCTTCGCACGGCGCGCGCCCAATTCGCGAAGTTAAATTCCTTATCGCCGAGGAACGCGTAAGTGCGGTTCGCCCCGACGGGCATGTAGGCGCCCATCTTGTCCGTGCCGCCGACGGCCGTGAGCCGATAACCGCAGTTCAGGTAGCGATACCAGTCGAGGAAGCGCAGCGTGCTGAAGTGCGGGCCGTAGGGATAAAGCTCGACAGCGTCAATCTTGCCGAGCGCGATGTCCGCGGCAAGTTCGGCGGTGGGATACGGGAAATGCACGGCGACCACCAGTCCTTCGCGCTCGCGGCAGGCGTCCGCCCACTCGGCGAGGCTCGTCCAGAGCGGCTCGCCCACAAAACTCTCGCCCGGACCGCTCGCCGACATGGGAAACACCGGCGGCCCCTCGACGCCGAGCAGACCGAGGTGCCCGAGCAGGTGCTGGCGATTTTCCGTACTCACCTGGACCATCGTCTCGCCGTCGCGCGAGACGAGCGCCCCGTGCGCCAGGTCGCCGACGTTAGTGAACAGGTCGCCCCACTGTGCGGCGAGCAGATTGACGAGATTTACGCCTTCGGCCTGGCCTTCCAGAACCGCCGTCGAGGGCGAAAGGAAATGCGTGTGCGTGTCGGCGGTGACCCAGCCCTTGGAGCGAAAGTCGGCGTGGCGGCGGACGCGGAGGTCGAGTTCGCGCTGCTGCGGTTCAATCCTCAACCGCTCGCGTACCGCGTCGTATTCAAATCCTTTGGTGATTTCCACAAAAACTTCGCCGGCGGGAAGCTCGATCTGAAACGTTCCGTCCACATAGGCGAAGTGCGAATCCATCAGTTTCACGTCCGCGCCGTAATCCTGGAACCACGCGTCGTTCACTTCGCTGCGATGGCCGTAAGGCGGAATGTAGCGGCCGTTTCTGGAGCGAAAAGCCAGCCGGACGGGCGTGGGCCGGCCGGTGGCCTCGTCCACGACGCGGCCGTGCAGCCAGGCCTTTTCGCGCTCGAGAATTTCGACGCGCGCGCCCGCCGGCCGCGCTTCGAGTTCGCGCCCCGGCGCGGCTTCGCGGAGCGAAAACAGGTACGAACGGCCCTCTTGCGCATCGCGCAGCGTGACGGTCGCCTCCGGACTCGCGGCGATTTCGGCGTAAAGGTGCCGCGCAGCACGGATGATTTTCCTCGGTTCGCCGAGGCCACGGCCGGCGGCCGCGAGCCAGGCGCCGGGGTCGAATTCCGGCAAGACGTAGGTGCGCGCCACGACCCCGAGGTCCACGTCCACTTCCCAACGGCCCGCATTCTCGGCGTTCGCTTCCGGCAAGGTGAAGCGGTAAAGGCTGCGGCGCTCGTGGCGCAGGGGATGCTCGCGGCCGTGGAAGAGCGTGACGCCGCAGACGATCAGCGGATCTTCCGACTTCGCTTCGAGGCGAAGCTCTTTCACCGCGCGGTCCGGCTTCGGGTTCGCGAGCGCCGAGACCCAGACGAGCGTCAGTGAGCGCCCGTCGGGCCCGCTCTGATATGCCGCCTCGCCGACCAGCGTCTGGCGATAGCCCCACTCGCGCGCCGAGTTGAGCGGTCCCGAAAGCTCGAACACCGAATCCTTGCGGTGCGGATGCGCGGCATAGCTTGCGTGTCCCCAGAAGACGGAAGGTGAGTTCACTTCGAAGCGCCGTCGGATGGGAAGCGGCTGCTCGCTCCCGTCGTCATAGACGAGCACGGCCTCGCCGAGAAGCTGGCCGACTTTTTCGACCGCGTCCTCGACGGGCGGCGGTGTTTCGTTCTCGTCCCAGTCGCAGAACGCCGCCAGGCACACGAAGGCCGCGCGCCGGCCGAGGGGAATCGTCACGCGCCGCGCGGCGTGCTTTTCAGGCCGCGTGCTCAGCAGCAGCCAGGACTTGCGATCAATCCCTTCCGCGCCAAGCCGGAAGGGGATTCCCCAGAACGACTGTTCGCCCGCGGGCACGCGGACCAGCCCGTCCTGTGCCGCCTCACCGCTCAGTCGCCGCGCGCGGTCGCGCGGGCCGAACTCACGTGGCGAGCAGTTGTAGAGCTTCGTGAGGTCGAGGGGGGTGAACCGCGCAGGGTCCACGGATTGGGCGCTTCGCAGAGCACCGCCCGGCGCCGCCGAGTTCATCAGCAGGCTCAGCGTGGGCACGCCCGCCCCGACGCTTTGCAGGAAATTCCGGCGCGATTTGTCGCGGAGTTTCTGAGAGGTCATGACGCACTCCTGTGACGCGCAATCCCGCCGCGCGAACGCGCGGTCGAGGTTTGGAGGATCGCGGCGAAGATAACGAAGGTGCCCGAAAGTGTCAAACGCCGAATGGCGTGCAGCCCGAAGCGGCGGAGGTGTATCCTATAAATTGAAGCCCATGGGCCGGAAGACGATTCAGGTGCTGCTCCTCACGCTGGCCGCCGGGCTCGCCGTGTCGCTTGCGGCGCAGCAGCCGGCGGCGACGGCGGAAGACCATCTCGATCAGGGGCACGAGTTCGCGAGGCAGGAGAAATGGGACGAGGCCGTTGAAGCCTATCGCCGCGCTCTGGCGCTGCGGCCGCAGTACCTCCAGGCGCGCTACGGCCTGGCAAACGCTTACGCGGCCGCGCATCGCTTTGACGAAGCCATCAACGAATACCGCGAGGTCCTGCGCGCGCAGCCGGACTTTCCGGGAGCGCACAAAAATCTGGGGACGCTCTACGAAGTCGTCGGAAATCTCCCTGAAGCCATTGAAGAATACCGGGCCGAGGTCCGTCTGAACCCGAAGAGTCCCGAAGCCGCTGTTGCGCTCATTCACGCGCTGACGGCCGCGGGACGCCCCGACGAAGCCTTTCAGGCCGGCCGGGCGGCGCTCGAGCGAATCCCCGGCAGCCCGGCGGTCCGCCTCTCTTACGCGGCGGCGCTGCTGCAAGGCGGGCGGACGCGTGATGCGGTCGAGCAGTACCGGCGCGCCGTTTCCGGCGACCCGGCGAGTCCCGAGGCGCGCACCGGATTGGGCCACGCGCTCACCCAGGCGGGCCGCGTCCGGGAAGGGCTCGATCAGCACCGCGCCGCCGTGCGGTTGCGACCCGACGACCCCGACCTTCACATGAACCTCGCCACGGCGCTGAGGGCCTCCGATGAATTGATCCGCGCCATTCAGGAATATCGCCAGGCCGTGCAGCTCCGGCCGAACCGCACGGACTATCGCCTGGCGCTCGCGCTGGCCCTGCGCCAGGCCGGCGATTACGGCGGAGCCATTCAGGAACTGCGCCGCATCGTGCAGCAGGAACCCACTCACGTCGCCGCGCACACGGAACTCGCGGCCGCGTACCTTTCCACCGGCAACCACGCCGCGTCGCTCGCCTCGTATCGCGAAGCCCTCCGGCTGAAGCCGCAGGACCCGGAGATTCACTCCGAGCTGGGGCTCGTGCTGCGCCGCACCGGCGATTTGCTTCCCGCGCTCGACGCACTGCGACGAGCCGTGGAACTCTCCCCCGACAATCCGGATTACCGCCGCAACCTCGCTGAGGCTTACCAGGCGGCAGGCGACGTGAAGAACGTTCTGCAGGAGTATCGCGAGGAAGTGCGTCTCCGCCCGGAAGACCCCGACTCGCACTTTCATCTGGCGAACGCTTATCTGGCGACGGGCGAAGTCAAGAACGCCATCGGCGAATTTCGGGTGGCGGCGGAGCTGCGTCCGCAGAGCGCGGAGTTCCGGTTCCATCTGGCGCGAGCGCTTGCCTCGACCGGCCCGCGCGCCGAGGCAATCTCCGAACTCGAACGCGCCACGCAGTTGCGCCCCGACTATCCCGAAGCGCTGGCGCTCTACGGGGGGCTGCTGGTGGAGGAAGGGAACCCCTCGCTGGCCGTCGCCATCCTTCGTGACGCGATCCGGCTTCGCCCGGGCGATTCGGCGCTGCGGTTGCAACTGGCTTCGGCGCTCACCGAGACGGGCGATCCGGCAGGCGCGCTGGAGGAGCTGGAGGAAGCGGCGCGCATCGCGCCTCAGGACGCCGCCGTGCATCGCGCGCTCGGCGACCTGCACGCGCGACGGGGCGATCATGACGCCGCCGCCGCGGCGTATCGCACGGCGGTACTGCGCGAGGAACGCGACCCGGAGGGCTATCTTCGCCTCGGTACCGCACTGCTCGAATCCGGAGACGCGGCGGGCGCTGTGGAAGCGCTGCGCGAGGCCCTGAAGCGCCGGCCGGATTGGGCGCAGGCCTACGTTCACCTGGCGCAGGCGCTGGCGCGGACCGGCGACCTGGACGGCGCGGCGGAAGCGGCACAATCCGCGCTGAAGCTGCGGCCGGGGCTCGCGGAGGCGCTTTACCAGCTTGCCAGCGTCCGGCTGCGCCAGGAGCGGCCGGCAGAGGCGCTGGAGCCGCTGCGCGAAGCGTTGCGCGCGCGGCCGGACTTTGCCGAGGCGCGCGGCCTGCTCGCGTCCGCGCTGCGGAAGCAGGGACAGCTCGATGAGGCGGTGGCGAACTTCCGCGAAGCCGTGCGCGCGGCGCCGGAAGATTCGAGCCTGCGGCTTGAACTCGCCGATACGCTGCGCGAAAAGGGCGACGCTGCCGGGGCCGTGAGCGAGTACGAGGCCATTGTGAGCGCGCAGCCGCAGCTTGCCCCTGCGCATTACG
Source organism: uncultured Acidobacteriota bacterium (assembly GCA_964556705.1). Taxonomy (GTDB): domain Bacteria; phylum Acidobacteriota; class Terriglobia; order UBA7540; family UBA7540; genus CAZKXX01. Next base: position 8,491 of record CAZKXX010000067.1, on the reverse strand, counting down.
GCCTGGCCGCGGCGCTCGAGGCGCTGGGACGGATGGCCGAGGCGCGCGCCGCCTACCAGGCTTATCTCGAGCTCGAACCCGAATCGCCGGACGCCGCGCGCGTCCGCGCCCACCTCAAGCGTCTCGGCGGCGCGAGGCCGTAAGGCGTTGCGTTTCCGAAACCCTCCTGCCTGTTTCTCACCCTGAGCCCCGACCGAGTACGTCGGGGCGAAGGGTCCCGGAATTCTCCTGGAAACGTGCGTGTGTGGGGACAATCAGGAACCGAGTAAGACTTTCGCGATCGTCTGAAGCTGCATGAAGCTCGTGCCTTCGTAAATCTTCCCGATCTTCGAATCGCGCAGGTATTTTTCCGCGGGATAGTCTTTGGTGAACCCATAGCCGCCGAAAACTTCCAGCGCTTCGCTCGCCACGCGCTCGGCGACTTCGGAGGCGAAATACTTGGCCATCGCCGCTTCTTTCAGGAAGGGAAGTCCGGCGTCCTTGAGTCGCGCCGCGTTGTAGGTCATCAGCCGCGCCGCTTCGAGTTGGGTGGCGAGGCGCGCGACCTGAAATTGGATGGCTTGGAACTCGGCGATGGGCTTTCCGAACTGCTTGCGCTCCTTCGCGTAGCGAAGCGCGTGCTCGAGCGCGCCGCGCGCCACGCCCGCCATCTGCGCGCCGATCCCGATCCGCCCTTCGTTCAGCGTCTCGATCGCCACCTTGTAGCCCTTGCCGACCTCGCCGAGGACGTTCGCCTTGGGCACGCGGCAGTCTTCCAGAATCAGCTCGCAGGTTGAAGAGGCGCGGATGCCGAGCTTGTCCTCTTTCTTGCCCACCGCGAAGCCCGGCCGGTCGCTTTCCACCAGAAACGCCGTGATGCCCTTGTAGCCGAGTTCGCGATTGACGGTTGCGAAGAGAACGAAGAGGCCCGCTTCCCTGGCGTTCGTGATCCAGAGCTTGCGGCCCGTGAGGACGTAATCGTCGCCGTCCTCGCGGGCGAGCGTCGCAAGCGCGAAGGCGTCGCTGCCCGCGGAGGGCTCCGAGAGCGCGTAGGCGCCCACCGTGTTTTCGACCAGCTTGGGGAGGAACTTCTTCTTCTGCGCTTCCGTGCCCCAGCGCATCAGGGCGTTGTTGACGAGCGTGTTCTGGACGTCAATCACCACCGCGGCCGAAGCGTCCACGGCGGCGAACTCCTCGATGGCAAGGATGGACATGAAAAACGTTCCGCCGCTGCCGCCGAAGGCTTCCGGGACTTCGATTCCCATGAAGCCCTGCGCGAAGAACGCGTCCACGAGCTCGCGACGGAAGACCCCTTCGCGGTCCATCTCCGCCGAGTGCGGGCCGATTTCCTTTTCGGCGAACTCGCGCGCCGCGGCGCGGAACATCTGCTCTTCTTCGCTCAGCGCGGTCAGCGCCGGCCTCGCCGCCTGCTTGGTCATCGCCTCCGGCATCGTTTGACTCCTCGTGAAGGCAAAACTCTACCACCAAGGCACCAAGACACCAAGTACTGCTGAAAAGTTTAACGGACCACGCGTTTGATGCCGTCTCGAATCAATGCGACGTTAAAATTGATGAGGAGTCCGAGTCGATTGCCAGTCAGCTTGAGGTAGGTCAAGACCTGAGCGGTATGAACGGGAGCTAGCGCTTCAACACACTTTAATTCCACGACGAGAGCTTTCTCGACGAGCAGATCAATACGAAGGCCACCCTCGATTTTCACGCCGTCGTATTCGATCGGCAGCGCCGCCTGGCGCTCTACGAAAAGACCTCGCTTCACGAGTTCGTGAGCAAGGCAGGTTTCGTAAACGCTCTCCAAGAGCCCAGCCCCGAGCGACGAATGGACCTTAAAGGCCGCATCCACCACGACGCGCGCGAGGCGATCGAGCTCAACCGGGATTGGCTCTTTGGGGCGTGCTTCTGGCAACGCCGTTACTTCAAAACAAGCGCCGTCCGCAAGGCTTGAATTGCCGGCAGTGCCTTTCCCTGGTGTTCCGGCGTCTTTCCGGTCTTCCTGAGGTGGATTGGCATTAGGCTCTTCTCTTGGCGTCTTGGTGTCTTGGTGGTCTTCTTCTTGCCCTTCCCGGTCGAGAGCCTGGTTCAGTAATCGGTCGGCTTCGCGGTTCTGTTCACGCGGCACGTGCTGGATGTTGAAGCGGTCGAAACGCGCGATGAGGTCCTTCGCGCGCGCGTGAAGCGGCTTCAAGTCAGGGTGCCGCACCTTGTAGGCGCCCTGAACCTGCCGCACCAGCAGTTCGGAATCGGAAAATACTTTGACGCTTTTCGCGCCCCGCTCGACGGCGTCTTCCAGCGCGGCGAGCAGGGCGTGGTACTCGGCCACGTTGTTGGTGGCGCGCCCGAGGGTTCTGGAAAACGCGTCGAGGCGCTCGCCCTCCGGCGATTCTACGACGACCGCGCAGGCGGCCGGACCGGGATTGCCGCGCGCCCCGCCGTCAATGCGCAGGACGAGGCTTGAGGGTTGCTGAGCTTTTTTCATGAAGGTCGGCGCGACTTGTGAGAATCAGTGAGGCCGTCTTTCCAATTTCGAATTTCCGTATCATTTACTGCGTCGCTGTGGGCCGCTTGCCGGCGTCGCTCGGCGCTTCGGCGGCTTCCGGCGGCGGCTCGTAATAGAGGATGCGGTCGCAGTTGTCGCAGGTGTGGATCCCCTCGTTGGTCAGAACTTCGTTATAGACCTGCGGCCGCAGGCGCACGTTGCACGCCGTGCAGAACCCCTCGCGCACCGCCGCCACGGCCACGCCGCGGCGCGTCTTGCGGATGCTTTCGTAGGTCTCCAGCACTCGTCGCGCCATCGCCGCTTCGAGTTCCTTGCGGCGCGCCACCAGCCGGTCGCGCTCGTCCACGTCGGTCTGCCGCAGGGCTTTCAGCCGCTCGACTTCGCCGGCAACTCGCGCCTTTTCGCTCTCCAGCCGCGCCGCGGCCTCGCGAATGTGCTTTTCCAGTTGCTCGGCTTCCAGCATCTTTTCAAGTTCGCGGTCTTCGATTTCGGAAATCTTCTTCTCTTCGCCCTCGATTTCGCGCAGCATGGCGCGGTATTGCTCGTTCGTCTTCACCTCGTAGAGCTGGTCTTTGTGTTTTGTGATTTTCGTGCGGATGACCTGGATTTCGCCTTCCAGGTCGCGGCGCTCTTTCTGGTTGTCGGCCAGACGCTGTTTGCGCTCTTCGTGGGCGTGGATGAATTCCTGAAGCTGGGCTTCGAGCGCCTGGATTTCGCGCGGAAGCGCCTCAATTTGCGCGTTGAGTTCGGCGATTCGAAGGTCGAGCTGCTGAAGCTCGATCACCGCTTTCAGGTCGGCGTGCACCGGCGCTCCTCATAGGGATTGGCCCGGGCCGCGCGCTGCACCCTTCATGCAACTTTCGGCGCGCGGCTGTCCGTCCATTCTGTCACAAAGGCCGGAAGCGGACAAGGCGCGCGTGCCGCGCGGCGCTCCCTCTAGCGGCGGTCTCTGGCCGCCGAAAGGGAATCGGCGGTGAGGACCTGCCTGCGGCAGGCAGGCACCGCCGCTGCAGCAGGGCCACCGGTCCGGGAGCGCGCCTGGGGCCCGCCGCGCAATTTGACAGTCCTCGCCCCCTGGATTAGATTGGGCAATTCCCGAAACGCCCGCGGCGCGAGCCGGGGCGGTTTCGAGACCGGCGGACGGAAGTAAGAATGCTCGATCTGAACTTTGTGCGTGGAAACCTGGAACTGGTGCGCGAAAAGATGCGCGCCCGCGGCTTCGCAAACGGCCTCGACACTTTCGAGGAACTCGACCGCGAACGCCGCAAGGCGCTCACCGAAGCCGAGAGCCGCAAGGCGCGGCGGAACAAGGTCTCCGACGAAATCGCGGCGCTCAAGAAGCGCGGCGAAGACGCTTCGGCGCTCATCGCCGAAATGAAGCGGTTGCGCGAAGAGACCGAAGCGCTCGACCAGCGCGCCAAGGAACTCGACGAGCGCCTGCGCGAGCTGCTGGCGGCGATTCCCAACCTCCCGCACGAGAGCGTGCCCGTCGGCAGAACGCCTGCGGACAACAAAGAAGTCCGCCGCTGGGGGCAACCGCGGAAGTTTGATTTCGAACCCAAGGCGCACTGGGACCTCGGCCCGGAACTCGGCCTCGTGGATTTCGAGCGCGCGGCGAAAATCGCCGGGGCTCGATTCGCCGTCTATACCGGACTCGGGGCGAAACTCGAACGCGCGCTCGCCAATTTCATGCTCGACGTCCACACGCGCCAGCACGGCTACACGGAAGTCCTTCCGCCGTTCATCGTCAATTCGGCGAGCCTCTACGGCACCGGAAACCTGCCGAAATTTGCCGGCGATCTTTTCAAGCTCGAAGGCACCGACTACTGGCTGATTCCCACCGCCGAAGTGCCGGTCACCAATCTCTATCGCGACGAAGTCATCGAAGCCGAGCGCCTGCCCATCAAGCACTGCGCGTGGACGGCGTGCTTTCGCAGCGAGGCGGGCTCCTACGGAAAGGAAACGCGCGGCATCATCCGCCAGCACCAGTTTCAGAAAGTCGAGCTCGTGAAATTCACGCTGCCGGAGACTTCCTACGATGAGCTCGAATCGCTCACGCGCGACGCGGAAGTAATTCTCCAGAAGCTCGGCCTGCCTTACCGCGTCGTGACGCTCTGCACGGGCGATATGGGATTTGCCTCGGCGAAAACCTACGACCTCGAAGTGCGGCTGCCTTCTTCGGGCGAATACAAAGAAATTTCTTCCTGCTCGAATTTTGAGGCTTTTCAGGCGCGGCGCGCCAACCTCCGCTTCCGGCGCGGCAAAGCAGGAAAGACCGAGCACCTCCATACGCTCAACGGCAGCGGGCTCGCCATCGGCCGGACGTGGCTGGCGATTATCGAGAATTACCAGCAGCCGGACGGCTCGGTGGTCGTTCCCGAAGCGCTGCGCCCCTACCTCGACGGCCTCGAGCGCATCGAGCGGAAGTAGCATTCAGCGATCAACCGTCAGCAACCAGTTCTCAGACGTTGGCACCCTTCGGACCGGCAGGGACGAACCAAGGCGGTTTCGTGTGCGCGCCGAACGCAGGGCTCGACAAACGGTGTGAATTGCGATAGGCTAGATAGGTCGTCAGTTGAAAGGAGTGTCCGGCGGGGGCGACGGAAAAGGCGGAAATTCGGAACTCGAAGCGTACTCGATGGGGAGAGACCGGAGCGACGATGTGGCGCGGAGCGTTCCCGAGGCAATGCCACCACGCGCGACCTGCCGGAAAAAGTTGCGAAACAAAGCCATACAACTCATTGAAAAAAAGAACCTTACAAAATGCCTTGGCGGGAGAGGCGCGAAACCTTATCCATCATGTTGAAACTAAGCCACTTATAAAGAATTAGGCTAGAGAAGATATCCTTTTTATTTTCAATAACTTAATGGCTTTTGCTGACTCTCCCAATACGGATCCCAAGTCCTCGCGGGCCGCGGCACGGGCCCGCAAAGCCGCCTGACCGGGCTGGGAATTGGCGGTCGGCGGGAGTCGCCGACGCATCCTACTGTTTGGACTTTTCGGCGGGCTCGGGCATGTAGATGTGGAACTCGCCGGGGGCGTGGGTGTGCTCGAACTGGATGGTCGTATGGTGGATTCCGAACTCGCGCGCCAGAACTTCGCGCAGGCGATGCGCGATGCGTTCGGTTTCCGAAGTCGCCATGTCGAGAATCTGGACGTGGCAGGAGAGGGCATGGGCGCGCGCGTTGAGGCTCCAGATGTGGATGTCATGGACTTCGCGCACGCCCGGGACGTCGAGCATGACGCCGGCTACGCGCTCGACGTTCATCCCTTTCGGTGTTCCTTCCAGCAGGATGTTGCCGCTTTCGACGAGGATGTCAACCGCGGTCCAGAGAATCATGCCGGCGATGAGGAAAGCGAGCAGCGGGTCGATGATCATCCGGCCGGTCTGCTCGATGAGCACAGCGCCGACGATGATGCCGATATTCGAAAGCGCGTCGCCGAGGTTGTGGATGAAGACGGCGCGGAGGTTCAGGTCGCTGCGATGCAGCGCCAGCGCCGCCGCGATGCCGCCGTTGATGACCAGCGCCAGGAGGCCGACGAAGAGCATGAGGCGGGTCGTGACCGTCTGGGGGTTCAAGATGCGCTCGTAACCTTCGTAGCAGATGTAGAGCGCGATGGCGATGAGGAAGAGTCCGTTGACAAAGGCGGCGAGCACGCCCGCGCGGTGATAGCCGAAGGTCTTCTGGTGGTCGGGCGGTTTGCGCTCGAAATAGAGCGCCAGCCAGGCGAGGCCCAGCGCCGGCAGGTCGATGAAGTTGTGCCACGCGTCGCTGATGAGCGCCAGGCTCTGGGCCAGATAGCCGGCGACGAATTCCGTGACGACCAGCGCCACCGTGAGAAGCAGCGAGACCTTCACGATCCAGGTGGCGGAACGGAAATGGGTCAGCGCGTGCACGGTTTCGACGGGCAAGCCCGGCCGCTCGAGGGCGCCGGACTCCGCGCCTTGGGCGATTTTAGGCCAGTGGCGGCGGGGCGCGCAATGTCCAGCCGGGGAAGCGGGAATGGCGCGCCCCATGCCGTGCGCCGGCTTCACTTCAACACGTGCCGCGGATGGGGTAGAATAGGCTCAAGTGTCGGAGCGGATCGGACTACGGGAGTCGAGAGGTGATGACCACGCGACACGACCGGGAACCCAGGAAAGCCTTTCGCAAGCGAAAACGGGGATCCAGGCTGACCGCCACGTTGGCGGCGTTGACCGTCGCGGCCCTGCTGGCAGGGCCGGCGTTCGCCCAGGAAGAGGCGCCGCCGGCGCCGCAGGAAGCCCCGCGCGCGGATTTGGAGACCGCGCCGGCGGACCCGGAAGAATTCTCCGCGGTCCGGGGCGACATCCGCGTTCGTGTGGATGTCGTGAACGTGCCGCTCACGGTGATTGACCGGCGCGGGATGCCGGTGTTCGACCTCACCAAGGACGACTTCCGGGTCTTCGAGGACGGCATTCCGCAGCAGATCCGTTACTTCAGCCGCGAAATGCGCCCGCCGCTGCGCATCGGGCTGATCGTGGACACCTCGAACAGCGCGCGCCGTTCACTGCAGTTTCAGAAAGACGCCGCGAGCGAGTTCGTCTTCAACATGCTCCAGGGCGGGTCGAGCAAGCACCAGATTTTTCTCCAGACCTTCGACGCCACCAGCTCGATCGTGCAGGACTTCACGAACGATCCTCAAACGCTGAACGAGAAGATCCACAAGCTCAAAGCGGGCGGCGGCAAGGCGCTCTACGACGCCATCTACTTCGCGTGCCGGGAGAAGATGATGAAGGCGGGCCCGCCGGACAACGTTCGCCGCGTGCTGGTCGTGATCAGCGACGGACGGGACGTGCAGAGCCGCAGGACGTTCGACGAAGTGGTCTCGATGGCGCACCGCTCGGGCACGGTGATCTACGCGCTGGGCAACGCCGCGTGGGGTTACGACAATCCCGGTGACAAGATTCTGGAGCAGTTGGCGGACGCGACGGGCGGCGCGGCGCTCTTTCCACGCGCCGAAACGCCCGGGACCGACCTCCAGACCGGCTACCTCTCGCACGGACAGATCGAGGGGACGTCGCAGAACAAAGGGCTCGGCGCCGGCACCGGCATTTACTCGGCGACGCGGCTGATGCAACTGGCCGAATCGCTTGACGCGATCGGGCGCGAACTCAACGAGCAGTACACGCTCGCCTATACGCCCACGAACTCCGACCTCGACGGGACGTTCCGCACCATTCGCATCGAACCGCTGCGCAAAGACCTGACGCTGCGCTACAAGCCCGGCTACTTTGCCTCGGCGGAAGCGGAATAGCCGTCAGACGAGCGGGAGATTTCGCGACAGCGACCTTCTGGCGACGACAACGCAACTCCCAGCCGCAATTGGGTGAATGGAATTTTAGGCTTCCAACGATAGCCCTCGGAGAGGCTGGAAAGATGAAGCTACCGCGCGGCACCTACTCCGAACTCAGGAACCGGCTGCGAGCCGAAGAGGAAGCCGACGTCGCTCGGCTCACTCCTGAGAAGCGCCTCAAAATGGCGTTGGAGCTTTCCGAATTCTGCCTGAAGCTGTCCGCTCAACTCCGAGGCGAAAGTGCTCACCAGCGCGCTCCAGAGAGCCGTCGCGGTTCTCGATAAACTCGAAATCCCACACGCACTCATCGGAGGTCTCGCCGTCTCTGCCCGAGGGGCGGTGCGAGCCACCAAGGATATCGATTTCCTGATCGGGCGGAGCCTCGCGCAGGCTGCGTCAATCGTGGAGTCGCTCCGACGAGAAGGGTTGAACGCAACGTATCGAAGAGGCGATATCGAAGACCCACTCCCCGGACTCATCCGCGTCGAAATCGAGGGGGATCCATCTCCCATCAGGTGTGATCTTCTTTTTGCGGCATCTCAGTGGCAACGCGAGGCTGTGGAGAGGGCGAGTGAAGTCAATTTGGAGGGCCTGCGAGTCCGGGTGGTCCAAGCCGCAGACTTGTTCCTGCTGAAACTCCACGCGGGAGGAGTGATGGACCTGTACGATGCGGCCAAACT
>CAZKXX010000066.1:0-22480 GCA_964556705.1 uncultured Acidobacteriota bacterium | reverse complement strand
ACGGATCGAGCAGCTTGCCCGATTCGTCGAACGCCTTCCCGACGTTCGAGAAATTGACGTCCCAGAAAATCGTCACCAGGCCCAGCTCGCGCATCACGGGCAGAAGGTTCTGAATCACGCGCGAGCCGCCGAACGGTCCCGCCGAGACACCCGCGATTCCCACCGCTTTGTGAATGTACTCCTTCAGGCAACTGTCGAGTACGTGCTTGAGCAGCCCGGGATAGCCGTGGTTGTATTCCGGCGCGACGATCACCAGCGCGTCCGCGCGGTTCATCTTTTCGGAGAAGCCCGCGTCCTTCACCCCCTCACCCGCGTCGTCGACGGGCATCGGGAGTTTGGCGATGTCAATCAGCTCCGTCTCGACGCCGGGCCGCTTGGCGATCTCGTCGGTGAGCAGACGCGCCGCGAGCGCGCTCTTTCGCCCTTTGCGCGTCGTGCCGAGAATGACGGGAATAAAGTGCGGTCTGGTGGAAGGCATGGAGACCTCCTCCGGCGAAGCCGGGGCGGCGCGAGAGATGCTCGCCCCCGAATCTTAAGCCTGGTCCGATTGAGCTCTGTCCTCTCCGTAATATACAACACGGAACGCTCGTCGTCCGGGTCGCCGTGTGAAATCGCCACTCGCGGTCGAACGGACCCCAGCGGAAGGCTTTCAGGTTTTCTCGCCGCGCGCGCTCGGATTCGCCTCAAGCGCTTCGTAAAGCGCGACGAGGCCGGCGGCGCTCACAAGGAGCGCTGCGCCGATGGACTCCAGCCCCGCCTGCGTCACCAGGACGCCGACCAGCGCGGGCAGCAGCGATTGTCCCAGTGCCGCCGACCCGATTTGAAATCCCACCGCGTTCGCCGTGTGGGCCTCACCCACGCGCGCCGGCGTGGCGGCAATGAGCGTGGGAAAGACGGGCGCGAGGCACAGTCCCAGCAGACCCAGGCCCAGAAAGCTGAGCGGCATGGAGATGTTCTGCCAGAGCAGCATGGCCCCGGCCACAGCCCCCAGCATGCAGCCGCGAAGAATCCGCCGCGGCGGGGCGTGCGCAACAAGAAAGCCGGAGAGAAATCGCCCGGCCGTCAGGCAGCCCCAGTAGGCGCTGACCGAAATGCCCGCGGCAGCCACCCCGACGCCGCGCGATTCGGTGAAGAGCGTGAACGCCCAGGCGCCCGCGGCGGCTTCGAGGCCGGTATAGACGAAGAAGACGGCGATACCCAGCCGCGCAGGGGGCAGGCGCAGCGTGGCGCGGGCCTCCGCCACGCGCGGCGGCGAATGACGCTCGACCGTTCCGGGCGTCTGCCACAAGCGGCGCGTTGCCGCGAACGCCAGCGCCAGAGCCAGTTGCCAGCCCGCGACGATGGCGTAGCCGCGCTGCCAGGCCAGTCCCGCCATCAGCACGTTGGTCATGATGATGGGCCCGAGCGTCGCGCCGATCCCGTAAAACCCATGCAGCCAGTTCACCACCCGCGCGCTGAAGCGAGTGGCCGCGTAGGTGTTCAGTCCCGCGTCAATCGCGACCGCGCCCAGGCCGGCCAGAAATCCGAGCGCTGCCATGAAGCGCCACCACGGCGCCACCGAGTATCCGAACAGGCTCACCGCAGTGGTGAGGCAACTCAGCGCAAGAAGGGTGCCGACGCTCATCCGCGCCAGCACGCGCCCGCTCGAAAAACTGGAAAGCAGATAGCCGGCTGTCGCCATCACCAGCAACTCGCCGAGCGCCTGATGGCGGATTCCGAAACCGGCGCGGATGGAAGGCCACGCCACACCCAGCAGGCCGTCAGGCAAACCAATGCTGATGAAGCTCAGATAGGCGAGCGCCACCAGAAGCAGGCTGTGCCGGGTTCGCATGCGAAGCGATGGCTCTTTAACTTCCGAGCGAAGCGAACGTCCCGAGGGATCGGCCGCGTTTCGCGGCGCGCGGCAGCAGAATAGCACCTTTCGGTTGGGACTCTCCGCCCCAAGGTCCGTTCCGCTTGCAGCGACGTCATCGCGCGTGGCGAGGTCTTCCGGCGCGATGCTTGCGCGAACGCCCGCGGAGGTGTAGCTTGGCGCCACAGGGCTGAGCATCCCGCGGGAGATTCGGAAATGCTGACGGAGCGCGAGAGGAGAAGTCTCGACGAGTTGGGCTATCTGGTGCTCGAGGATTTCATGTCCGCGAAGTTTCGCGAGTCGCTCCGCAGGCGGTGCGACGAATTGCTGGCGGAGGAAGGCGAGCAGGCCGGCGCGGAGTTCAAGCAGGAGCCGCAGTCACAAAGGCTCGCGAACCTCGTCAACAAAGGCGAAGTCTTCGAGCGGTTGATCTCGACCCCGGAGGTGCTGGAGCGCGTCGCGCACGTGCTGGGCCCGGAATTCAAGCTGGGCAGTTTGAATTTCCGCGCCGCCAGCCCGCACTCGGACTGGGTGCAGCCGCTGCACTGCGATATGGGCGCGCTGCCGGACGCGCGCGGCTATTCGGTCTGCAATACGATCTGGATGCTTGACGACTTCACGGTCGAAAACGGCGCCACACGCGCCGTGCCGGAGTCGCATCGCTGGCGAAGACTGCCGCAGGAAGTTCTCGAAGACCCGCGCGCGCCGCACCCCGCGGAAGTTCTGATAACGGGTCGCGCCGGAAGCGTGGTCGTCATGAACGCGCACCTGTGGCACGGCGGAACGGCGAACCGCACGGGCGCGCCTCGCCGCGCGCTGCACGCTTTCTACTGCCGCCGAGACTTGCCGCAGCAGCAGTACCAGAAAAAACTGCTCAGCGCGGAAGTCCAGCGCCGGCTGAGCCCCGAACTTCGCAAGCTGCTCGCGCTCGACGATTCGCTCAACGACCGGCTCTCGGCGGAAGGGGCGGGACAAAGCGGGTTCCTGCGCTGAGAGATTTCGCGGCGTTGCCTTTCGCGCTTCGCGCCGCTAGAATCCGCACGGTCACTCGGGCTCCCGCAACGGCACACGTTTATCCTCGGAGATTCGGCCATGAAAAAGAAATGGTCTCGCCGCAAATTTCTCGAGACGGGCCTCAAGAGTTCCGTGGTCGCGAGCGGCGCGAGGCTGGCAGGATTCGTGCCGCTTTCGGCGCTCGCGACAAAGCCGGCCCGGGCCGCAGCGCCGGCGGTTTTCACAGGCGCCGAGCGTGAAACGCTCCGCGCCGCGATGGACGAAATCGTTCCCGCCGCGGACGCCATGCCCGCGGCGAGCGAAGTGGGCGGCGTCGAATACCTCGAGCGCGTGGCGGGAGAAGACGCGGAAGTGAGGGCACAACTCCGGATGAGTCTGACGACACTCGCGGAGCTCAGCAAGAAGGAGGAGGGCGCTCCGTTCTCGAAACTCTCGCGCCAGCAGCGGGTGAAAATGCTGCGCGCGCTCGAGGCGCGCAAACCCGCGTCGCTTTTTGCGACGCTTCGTGATTTCACCTACGAGGCCTACTACACGAACCCCCGCGTTTGGAAACTCATCGGCTACGAGTTCCATGCCACGAACCACGCCGGGCCGGCGATGAAACCCTTCGACGAGACGGTGCTGGCAAACGTCAGGAAGCGCGGAAAACTATATCGCGAGGTGAGTTGATGGCGGCGGACCGCGCGGACGTGCTCATCATCGGTTCGGGCGCCGCGGGCGCGGCGGTGGCCTGGCGGCTGGCTGACCGAGGCGCGGCACGGGGCAGCGTCGTCTGCCTCGAGCAGGGCGACTGGGTGAAACCCGACGAATATCCTTCCACGCGCCCGGACTGGGAAATTTCCATCCGGCGCGGGCCGTGGCACTTCAGCCCCAACGTGCGCAAGCGGCCGGAAGATTATCCGGTCGTGGAAACCGGCGGGCATCCGCCGAACATTCTGATGTTCAACGCGGTGGGCGGAAGCACGATTCACTGGGCCACGCATTTCCCGCGCTTCCATCCTTCCGACTTCCGCGTCAGAACGCTCGACGGCGTCGGCGACGACTGGCCGATCCGCTACGAAGATCTGGAAAAGTATTACGACCTGAACGATCGCCTCATGGGCGTCTCGGGGCTGGCGGGAGATCCGGCGAACCCTCCGCGTTCGGAACGGCCGACGCCGCCGCTCGCGCTCGACGTGCTCGGCGAAACGATCGGCCGCGGCTTCGACAGGCTCGGCTGGCACTGGTGGGTGGCGGACAACGCCATCATCTCGCGCGACTACGACGGGCGGCCCGCCTGCGACCAGCACGGCAAGTGCATGTACGGCTGCCCGATCGGCTCGAAAGCCTCCACCGACGTCACCTACTGGCCGAAGGCGCTTGAAAAGGGTGTCGTGCTGAAGACCTGGTCCCGCGTCCGCGAAATCACCGTGGACGAGCGCGGCCGCGCGCGCGGCGCGCTCTATTACGACCGCGAAGGGAAACTCCGCGAGCAACAGGCGCGTATCGTCGTCGTCTGCTGCAACGGCGTCGGAACGCCGCGCCTGCTGCTCAATTCCAAATCCAGATTCTTTCCGCACGGCCTCGCCAACTCAAACGGCGCGGTCGGAAAGAATTTCATGATTCATCCTTTCCGCATGGTCGAGGGCGTTTTCGAAGCGCCGATGAACGGGCATCTCGGAGCGTTCGCGATTCCCGCCTACAGCCAGGAGTTTTACGAGACCGACCTGCGGCGCGGCTTCGTGCGCGGCTACACGTTTCTCCTCGAACGCTCGTTCGGGCCGCTGCATTACGCCTGGGGAAGTTTCGCGGGCCATCCGGCTCCGTGGGGCGCCGAACACCACCGCGTCATGAGGAAACGCTTTCCTCACCTGATTCGCGTCACGACGGTCGGCGAAGATCTGCCGGAAGAGCACAACCGCGTCGAACTCGATCCGGACGTCAAGGACTCGAACGGCATTCCGGCGCCGCGCACCAGTTACACGTACAGTGAAAACAGTCTGAAGATGCTCGAGCACAGCGGGAAGATGGCGAAGAGGGCGCTTGAGGCCGCGGGGGCGGTGGAAGTGCTCGATAGCGGCGTGATCGCTCCGGGCTTTCACCTGATGGGCACGGCGCGCATGGGCGCCGACCCGCGCAATTCCACAACCGACGCTTGGAACCGCGCGCACGATGTTCCGAACCTCTTCATCGTGGACGGCAGTTCGTTCACCACCTGCGCGGGCGTCAACCCCACTTCGACGATCGGCGCGCTGGCGCTCCGCTGCGCGGACGGCATCTGGGAGCGGCGGAGGGCGTTCGACTGAGAATGGATGGAGGATTGATCGTTGAGCGCACTCGGTCGAAAAGAAGTTCCTTCCGACGGTCGCGCCGCTAGGGGGTTTCTGCGACCGGAGCTTTTCCAAGCTGCCACAGAATGAACGCGTAATCGTGGGCGATCTCGCGCAGGTAGTCGTAGCGGCCTGACGCGCCGCCGTGGCCCGCCGCCAGGTTCGTCACCAGCAGGAGCGGGTTGGTGTCCGTCTTGAGCGTGCGCAACTTCGCGACGTATTTCGCCGGCTCCCAGTACATGACCTGGCTGTCATTCAAAGACGTCCGCACCAGGAGACTCGGGTAATCCTTCGCCGCGAGATTGGTGTAGGGGCAGTAGCCCTTCATGTAGTCGTAATGGTCCTTGCGGTTGGGATTCCCCCACTCTTCGTATTCGGGCACGGTGAGCGGCAGCGACGCGTCGAGCATCGTGTTGATGACGTCCACGAAGGGTACCTTCAGGACCGCGGCCCTGAACAGTTCGGGCCTCAGGTTGACGACGGCGCCGATCAGCAGGCCGCCGGCGCTGCCGCCTTCGATGGCCAGACGGTCGCACGAAGTGACCTTCGCTTCAACCAAGTGCTGCGCGGCGGCGATGAAATCGGTGAAGGTATTCTTCTTGTTCATCATGCGGCCCTGGTCGTGCCACGCCTTGCCCATCTCTCCGCCGCCGCGAATGTGCGCGATGGCGAACACGACGTCGCGGTCGAGCAGCGCCAGCCGGTTCGACGAGAAGCTGACGGGGTAGGGATATCCGTAGGCGCCGTAGCCGGTGAGGAGTATCGGGCGCTGGCCGTCGCGCTGAAGTCCGCCGCGATAGACGAGCGAAATCGGAATGCGCGTGCCGTCCGCCCCACGCGCGTGAAGGCGCTCGGACCGGTAGAGCTTCGCGTCGTAGCCGGGGACTTCGGTCTGCTTCAGGAGCTTCGATTCGCGGCGTTTCAGTTCGTAATCGAAGACCGACTTGGGCGTGACGAGTGACTCGTACGCGTAGCGAAACGCCGTCGTATCGAATTCCGCGTTGTTCTCCGGCGACGCCGTGTAGGCGGGCTCGGGGAATGCGACGTCGTGCGATTCGCCGCTCCGCAGGTCGGTGACGCGGAAGCGCGGCAGGCCGTCCTGGCGCTCAAGAAGCACCAGATGATGGCGGAAGAGCTCCACGCCTTCGAGCATTACGTCGGCGCGGTGGGGAACGATTTCTTTCCAGTTTTCCGGGCGCGGGTCGTTGGCCGGGGCCGTCAGCAGCCGAAAGTTGCGCGCGTCCTTGTTCGAGCGGATGTAGAAGAGTTTGTCGCGATGGTCCACGTAGTATTCGTGTTCCGGCTCGCGCGGCGCGACGAGACTCCATTCGACCTCGGGACGGTCCGCCGGAAGGTGACGCACCTCGGAGGCGGTGTGGCTGGCAGAGGTCAGCAAGAGATACGCCTTGCTGCGCGTCCGGTCGACGTCGAGGCGGAACCGTTCGTCGGTCTCTTCGTAAATCAGATTGTGCTCGTCGGTCCCGAGCGCGTGACGGTAGAGCCGGTAGGGGCGCTTGGCGCGGTCGTCGGTGACGTAGAAGAGAGTCCGGTTGTCGTTCGCCCAGACGGCCGCCGAGACTTTCTCGACGCTCAACGGCAGCGGTTCTCCCGAGCGCAGGTCTTTCACGCGCAGCGTGTACTCGCGGAAGCCCGTGAAGTCGGTGGAGTAGGCGAGCAGGTTGCCGTCCTCGCTCACCTCAAACAGGCCGAGCCCGAGGAACGGGTGACCCTTCGCCAGCTCGTTGAGGTCCAGGATGATTTCCTCCGGCGCCTCGAGATTGCCGCGCTTGCGACAGCGGAGGGAATACTGTTTCCCTTCTTCGGTGCGCGAATAGTAGAAGTAATCGCCCTGGCGGTAGGGAACGGAGAGGTCCGTCTGCCTGATGTGCGAAAGCATTTCCTGATAGAGCGCTTCGCGGAATCTCTCGAGCGGCTTCATCACCGCTTCGGTGTACGCGTTCTCCGCCACAAGGTAGTCCGCGACTTGCGGATTCGTCTTCTCGCGCAGCCAGAAATAGTTGTCCACGCGCTGCTCGCCGTGAATCACGTCCACCTTCGGCCGCTTCGCGGCTTCCGGCGGAACAGGGGAGCCAAGACCGCCCATGGTGCATCCGGGAGACGTGGGGACGAGGAGGCTCATGAGAACGACTCCGAGTGAAAGTGTGGAAGCGGATCTCATGCGACCTGAAGGACGCTGGGTGACCGCCTCGGACGTTGCGCCCCAAAAGACCGGAGGCGCGTTCCGGGCGGGGAGAGTTAAACTCTATTATACCAGCCGGGGACGGTCGTGGGGATGGAAGTCAATTTGTCCCCATTCGCTTAAGCCCCTTTCAAGCGGCTATCGCATTGAAAACAAGCTACTTAATTTATAATCTTATCCAACTGTTCTGCCATCAACAACTTGAGGGCTTTCCGGGCCGCCAAAAAAGTTGGCCTTTTGTTTTCAAGGATCTGGGGGCTTAGGTCAGCAATATTTCGTGTCCCGTTGTCTCCTTTCCTGACCCCACGAGGTGGCCAGCGGGCGGTCGGCTGCGCGGCTCACTGATCCCCTGACGCCCTCCACCGTGTTCCTCCTGTCGAGGCTTCCCGCGCGGACGGCGATTCAGCCGAAAACATCCCGCGGTCCCGCGGCGGAAGGTAGGCTAATAAATAGGCTATCACAAGACGGCCCTCGCCGTCACCCCCTTTCGGCTGGACAAGGCGTCTGTCCGCGCCTAGAATTCCCGCACCTTCCGAAAGGAGTCTTCCCATGTCAGCTCCTGTCATTTCCCGCCGCAAATTCATGGGACGCTCGGCCGCCGTGGGCCTGGGCGTCCTAGCTCATCCTTCCTTCAGCTCACGCGTTTTCGGCGCCAACGACCGCGTCGTGCTCGGACTGATCGGCGCGGGCGGCATCGGCCGCCATCACATGGACAATTTCAAGGAACTGGGCGCCGTGTGGGGCGCCGTCGCCGACGTGTACGAAGTGCATCGCGACCTGGGGCTGGAAATCGCCGGCCCGGGCGCCGAGGGCTACGGCGATTACCGGCGGCTCCTCGAGCGCAAGGACCTCGACGCCGTCGTCATCGCCACGCCCGACCACTGGCATCACGACCAGCTCCTCGACGCGCTCTCGGCCGGCAAGGACGTTTACATCGAAAAGCCGCTGTCCTGGTCCATCGAGCAGGGGGCGAACATGGTGGCGGCGGTGCGCAAGAGCGACCGCATCGTGCAGGTGGGCATGCAGCGGCGCAGCTCGCCCATCGTGCACGAGTGCAAGAAGCTGATTGACGACGGCGCGCTGGGCGACATCAATCTGGTCCGCGCCGAGTGGTACTGGAACGTGAGCCTCCGCGTGCGCCCCGTGCTGACCTCCAAACTCGACTGGAAAGGTTTTGTCGGCCCGGCGCGGAACGCGCCCGAATTCGAGCCGGTGCGTTTCCGCTACTGGCGCTACTGGTGGGCGTTTTCGGGCGGCAACATGACAGACCAGGGGACACACCTGATGGACGTCCTCCAGTGGTTCACCGGCGCTTCGCAGCCCGTCGCGGCGCAGTGCCACGGCGCGGTCTATAAACTTCATCCCGCCGAAACGCCGGACACCTTCACCGCCGCGTTCGAATATCCGAAGTTTCTGGCCACCTGGACACTCGCTTACATGAGCTCGTTTCAGAACGGCTGGGGACTGGTCTTTCACGGGCAGAAGGGGACGCTCGAACTGTGCGAGACGGGCTACCGCCTTTACCGCGAGCCGTGGCGCGGGGGGCGATGGGACCGGCCGGAGCCCGCGGAAGAAAAACTTCCCGGCGGCGTCACCAGCATCCTGCCGCACGCGCAGAATTTTCTCGAGTGCATCCAGTCGCGCCAGCAGCCGAACGCTCCGATTGAAATCGGCCACCAGGCCGTGCGCACGCTGCACCTGGCGAACATCGCCTGGCACAAGAAAACGCGCGCGGTCCTGGCCGATGACGGTGTGACGGTGAAGACGTAACGGACGGAGTGTGAGGCTGGAATCAACGCACGAGCCTTTCGCGCATCCTGCTGCCCGGCGCGAAGGCGAGACCTCTCAGCGCGCCGCGCGAAGTCGTTTGCGCGGCGGCACGCCTTTCGGGTGGCAGTCCGCGCATTTGACGAAGTGAATGTTGTGGCGGCTCTTCGGGTCGCGAAACGTCGTATCCATCTGTTCGACATCGAGCCCGCAATTGGAGAGTTGCGGATGGCAGGTGGCGCAGGAAGCGCGCGTCGCCTGCCGGTGGCGTTGATGGCAGGCGAGACAGCTGAGCCCTTCGTGGACGCCGACGGGTGTCCGGTCGTCGCCCGAGGCGACCTGAAATCCCGCTTCCGGCGCGTGGCACTGGTAGCAGAGAGCCTGTCTCGGGTCGGAACTCAGACGCACGGCGCGCGCGCCGTCGAGCATCGCCGGCAGCGGCAGTCGCGCCGCTTCCACGTGGTCGAGCGCGCGGCGGTCGAAGAGTGCGAGCGACGGGCGGTGCAACTCTTCCGTCGCGGCGGGCGGCTGCCCCTCGGGCGTATGGCGCTCGAGCGGCTGTCCCTCGCCGTGAATGCGATGGCAGGCGAAGCAGGGCATCGCGGGCCGCTCGGCAAGCTCCGCGGACAACAATCTCCAGGGCCCTTCGGTGTTCACGGGCGCGACGAGGTCGGCGATCGCGCCCTCGAAGTGCATTCCGTGACAGCGCAGGCAGTCGTCCATGAGCTGGCGCTTGCGGTTGTGGGTCTCGTCGAGAAAGAGCCGCGAATAGGTGGCGGCGTGCGGCCCGGCGCGCCAGTCGGCGAATTCCTGCCGGTGGCACGTCTCGCAGCGTTCGAGCGCGCGCCAGAGTTCGGCGTTCTTCAGCCGCACGCGTTCCGGCGCCGCACCCCGAAGGTGCGTTGCCAGCCGGCGGATGTTGCCGAGATGGAATCCGGCTTCCAGCGTCAGCACATCGCCGTGGCAGTCCGTGCAGCGCACGCCGCGGTGCGTGGAGGTCTGCCATCGCTCGTAGGGCTGCCAGATTTCGTGGCAGCGCGCGCAGGCGCGGCCGCCGCTCCACTGATAATAGAGACTCATTCCGGGCAGCGTCGCGAGCGCGAGGAGAACGATTGCGGCGAGAATGTAAAACCGGCCCGGCTTGAGCCCGTGAAGATTCATCTCTCAGAATTTCTCAGTGCTGCGCTCAGCGGAACCTCGTGCCGCGCCATTCGCTGACGATGTAATCGGACGCGTAGTAAGCGAGCGCCATAATCGTCAGGACGGGATTGAAGCCGCCGTTCGTGACGTGGACGCTGCCGTCCACGACGAAGACGTTGGGAACGTCGTGCAGGCGGCAGTGCCGGTCCACGACGGAGGTTTTCGGGTCGTCGCCCATGCGGCAGGTTCCGGCCTGGTGCTGGCCGCCGCTCAGGCCTCGGCCCGCCACGCTCTGCCAGGTGCGGACGGCGCCCGCGGCCTTCAGCCACTCTTCCGCGCGCGCGGCCAAAAATCGGCCAACGTCCACGTCATGCGGGTGCCGCCGGCCGGAAAGCCGTGCCACGGGAATTCCCCAACGGTCGCGGACGCGCGGGTCCGCCTCCACGCGCATGTCGAAGACGGGAAGCTCCTGTCCCGGTCCCTTGATGCCGATGCTGCGTCGGTACCACGAGCGCATGAACTCTTTGTGGCCGGCGCCCCAGCGCGGCGCGACGGAGTCCGCGATTTCGACGAACTGGTAGGGAAGGCGGATGAATTCGTTGGCGAGCATCGCGCCGCCCACCAGACCCGGATTGCCGTGATTGAAATCGCAGACGGCGATTTGCGCGCCCGGCCCGAGGTCGTCGTACACGTCGAAATCGAACAGGCCGAAAGCGCCCGAGTAGGCGTGTCCCTGGAGGTTGCGTCCCACCCAGTCGTAGCGGTTGCCGAGCCCGTTCGGAAACAGCCGGCTCTTCGAGTTCAGCAGCAGCCGCGCGGATTCGATGGCGCCGCCGGAAACGATGACGAGGTCGGCGTCGAACCGCCTCAGCCGGTCGCGCGCGTCGAAGAAGGCGACGCCCGTGGCGCGTCCCGTCGAGTCGGTGAGGATTTCCTTCACCACGCACTGCGTGTGAATCTCGCAGTGGCCCGTCGCCAGCGCGCGCGGAATCACCGTGTTGTGCGTCCCGCTTTTCGCGTCCACCTCGCAGGCGAAGCCCACGCACCAGCGGCAGCGCATGCAGGCGCCGCGGCCGTTGAAGGGCACGGTGTTGCGCAGCATCGGAATGTCGAAGGGGTGGAGGCCCAGCTGGAGCGCCGCAGGTTTGAGGATTTCGTATTCGCGGTTGGGCGCCTGGGGCGGCATGGGAAGCGGCCGGCGGCGCGGCGCTTTGAAGGGATTCCCCGAGTCGTCGCCGGAAACGCCGATTTCCCATTCGGCCTTCTCGTAATACGGCTCGAGGTCGGCGTAGGAAATCGGCCAGTCCTCGAGCGTGCTGCCGTCCACGGCGCCGTAGATCGACCGCATGCGGAAGTCCTGCTCCATGAAGCGCCATGCCATGGCGCCGTAACTGAACGTTCCGCCGCCCACGCACGCGGCGTTGTTGCTGTAGCCGCCTTCGCTCGGCAGCACCTCGCGGTCGCGGCCATCCGAGTCCGCGACGACGCGCGGCTGTCCTTCGTCGTCGGGACCGAAAGCGTTTCCCAGCACGGTCGTCCGCTGGTTGCGCAGGTCGTCCTTGCGGCAGTCGAAGGCCGAATACCAGCGCCCGCGTTCGATGAGCGCCACGCGCAGCCCGGCTTCGGCGAGCTCCTTGGCGACGATGCCTCCGCCGGCTCCCGCTCCGATGACAATCGCGTTGAAGCGCTGAGTCGGCATGCGCGCACTCACGGGGTTTTCAGCCCGGGCGATTTTTCGAGATCGTACTGAATGCGGCCGCGCACTGGCGGGTAGGGAACGCCCAGCATCCGCCAACTGACCGCGCCGCGGTTTCCGCCATGCCGCGGGTCGCCGTAAAAACCCTGCATCGTGTGGCGGATGACGAGATCGAAAAAGCGCTTCGATTCGCGCTTTTCCCAGATGCCGTCCGGGTATTCGCCGCGATCCAGCGCGACGAGGGTCCGCTCCTGCAAAGCGGGAGATAGCGCGGCGAACATTTCACCGAAGAGAGCGCGCGAAAGATGATCGAGCGCGGCGAGCCCTTCGCGATAGGTTTTCCGGTGGCGGCGGTAGGGCCCGAAGAGCTGGCGCTCGATGAAGTTCACGACGCCCGCCTCGCGCGCGCCCGGGTCGTGGTCGGTGGGAACGATCCGCGCGCAGAGGGCTTCGAGCGCGCTCGTTTCAGCGTCGCTGAAGAACCTTCGCGGACTTTGTGTCCACGAGCAGGCCAGCGAGGTGCCGGCCGCGGAGGCAGCGGCGGCCTGAAGGAATCTGCGTCTTGTCAGTTTATTTCGCACACGACGACGCGTTCCAGCGTCGAACGTCACAACTCAGCAACTCAGCTGCCGAATAGGCAAATCCGGGTGAGAGGGAAGGCGCTCGCGCGGACACGAAGTCGTATTCGCGGGTTGGCGCTGCGTGCGTGAGCGGTTAGAATAGCCAAACTCATTTTTCGGTTGAGGTGAACCATGCGGTGGCCCGCCAGCTTCACGGACCTGCTGCCCACGCTGCTCGCAATTACGGGAATCGCGGTGGTGACGTGGGTTGTCCTCCTGTTGGTCTCGCGCACCATCCGGCGCATCGCGGAGCGGATGGAGGAGCGGGACCGCGAGCGCGTGGAAGAAATCCAGCGCTGGGCGGCGCAGTTGACCCGCTTCATCCGGCGGGCCGTCGAAGCGGTGGCGGGCGTCGCGGCCGTGTACCTCATTTTGCAGGCCCTGGGCGTGCCCGGCCTGACGCGTCTGACCTGGGACCGTGTGGGTGGGTGGCTGCTGGGCCCGGGGCTGCGGATCATCCTGGTGCTCGGCGGGGCTTTCGTCATTACGCGCGTGCTTCACCTGATGCTCGAGCAGCTTCCCATGTTTGTCATTCCGCGAGAGGGACCGCTGGCGGAAGTGACGGAGCAGAAGAAGCGCACCACGACGATCACGCGCCTGCTCGACGTGGTGATTAGCGTCGTCGTGATGAGCGTGGCGGTGTTGATCGTGCTCCGGGAAATGGGCGTGGACATTACGCCGCTGCTCACCGGCGCCGGCATCCTCGGCCTGGCCGTCGGCTTCGGCGGGCAGAACCTGGTGCGGGACATCATCTCCGGCCTCTTTCTCATTGTTGAAGACCAGGTCCGCGTGGGCGACGTGGCCATCATCAACGGCAAAGGCGGGCTGGTGGAGGCGATTCGCCTGCGCACGATTGTGCTGCGCGGGCTCGACGGCACGGTCCACATCTTTCCCAACGGGACGATCACCGAACTCTCCAACATGACCAAGGATTTTTCACGCTTCGTGCTCGATGTGGGCGTGGCTTACAAGGAAGACCCCGACCGGGTGATGGAAGTCCTGCGCGAGGTGGGCGAAGAGCTTCGCAGCGACCCCGCCTATGCTTCGCGGATCCGGAAGCCGCTCGAGATCCTGGGGGTCGAGGCGTTCGGCGATTCGGCCGTCGTCATCCGCACACGGTGGGAGACGATTCCCATCGAACAGTGGAACGTGGGGCGAGAATTCCGCCGGCGGGTGAAGAAGGCGTTCGACAAGTACGGAATTGAGATTCCGTTTCCGCACGTCTCCGTTTACTTCGGAGAGGCGAGCAAACCCTTTGCGGTGCAGGTGGCCGAGCAGGCCGCGCGCCGGGCGCAGGAGCAGCCGGCCGAAACACGTGGGAATCCCGGCGCAGCATGAAGGGCCTGCCGGGGTGGTTGTTGAACGCCGGCGCGCGGGGTCGGCAAGGGTTAAATCCAAAATCCCAAAGCCAAAATTCAAAATCCCGCCGCCGCGCGTCCTGCGCGCGCGGGCGCACCGCGCAGCGCCACCTGCCCCTGGCGCGCGTAGTCAATCGCCACGGCGAGCAGTCGCGCGGCCTCTTGCGGCGCGTGGAAGCCCATGGAGTTTTCGGCCTCGACGAAGTCCACCAGGAACTGCGATTTGCGCTGGAAGTCGCGCGCCGGATTCAGCGCCGCGTCGCTCGCTCCGGACTTCTTCGCTGCTTCGATATCGCGGATCAGCTCGACGAGCGCGTCCATGGCGATGTTGCGGAGCTGATAGGTCCGTTCCTGAATCGTCTCCGCGCGCGCTTGGAGTTCCGCTTCGGCGACGTTGTGGCACGTCTGGCAGGCGCGGTTGATGTTCAGCAGCGGGCTGCGGACGTGGTGGTCGCTGATCTTCATCCCGCCCACGCGCATGTAGGGCATGTGGCAATCCGCGCAGGTCACGCCCGAGCGCGCGTGGATGCCCTGGTTCCACATCTCGAATTCGGGGTGCTGAGCCTTGAGTGTTTCGGCTCCCGTCAGGGCGTGGGTCCAGTCTTTGAATTGGAGCTCGTCGTAATAGGCGAGAATTTCGTCGCCCTTCAGACCCTTGGCCCAGGGATAGACCAGCCGCTTCTCCGGCCCGCGGAAATAGTACTCAACGTGGCACTGGGCGCAGACGAAGGCGCGCATCTCCTGGCGCGTCGCCATTCTGTTGACGTCGTAATTCGGGACTCCCTGCGATGCCTTGAGCGTGCGGATGCCTTCGATAAACGCCGGACGCGTGATGCGGAGCTGCATCGTCTCGGGGTCATGGCAATCGATGCAGGAAATCGGATGGGTGACGAGCTTGCGCGCCTCCTCGTAGGGCATCGGATTGACCTTTTCGAAGCCGCGGATGAGGTCGCCGTCGCCCGCCTGCATGTAGGCGACGTACACCGACGCATGGCAATGAAGGCAGGTGCCCGGCTGCTGGACGACGCGCTGCCGCTCGGTGAAGATCTGATCTTCGAGCATGTAAGCGTGGCCGCGCGCCTCGCGGAAGTCCACGGCAAATGCGTAACCCGCCCAGATCACCTTGAGACGCGGATCTTGCTCGAGTTCCGAGCGCGCCACGATGGAGCGCGGGTCGGCCTCGGTGGGGGTGCGGGGAACGGCTTCACTGCCGCCGAATCGCGTGCGGACCATATCCACGGTGCGGCTGTAGAGATCGTACTGGAGGGGAAAATTCTTTCCCCAGACGGCCGGGTCCACGGTTTCATCGGTCAGCTCGACGACACGATAGAAGGGGTTTTGCGCCTCGCGTTTGCGCTCCATGATGTTGACGAGCAGCGCCACGCCCGCTGCGGCCGCCAGCGCCGAGGCCACGGCCGTCCAGATGACCAGCGTAATCCGGCTGCGTCGTTTGCTTCCTTCCCGCGTGATGTCTGGTGATTCACTCATGATGACGGTTCCTCCCAGGGGACCTCAGCAGTCGCGGCGGGCGCTCAGAGATGTCCCACGGCCCCGTGGCAGCGGATGCAGGACTGCGTCGGGGCCCCGAGATGCGGTCCGTCCATCGCCACGACGACAGCCTGATGGCAGTGCCGGCAAGCCTCTTCCGTGACCGCCCGATTGTGCGGTTTGATCGTCAGGTTATCCAGGTAGCGTCCCGAGGTGAACGCGAAGGAGTGCCAGAATCCGTTCGTGGCCTTGACCTGGTATTTTCGGATGAAAGAGGGCGGCGTGTGGCAGTCGTTGCAGACGGCGACGGCGCGGTGGCTGGACTTCACCCAGCCGTCGTAGTGCTGGTTCATGACGTGGCAGTTGGCGCAGGCGGCGGGATCGTCGGTGAGATAGGATCCCCCTTTGGCATAAATGAAGACGTATCCGCCCACGCCCATGGCCACGCCGAGCGAAATTCCCAGCGCCATCGTCCACGAGTACGCAGATTTCACATTTCTCCTCCGGCGTCACTGCCGCAAACCGGGCCATGTTACCATCAACGATCCGCGGTTGAAAATTCCCAGGCGAACGACTTTTCCGGTCCGGCATTTTGCGCCCTGCGTTATGCTGAGATTCTGAACCGGAGCCGAGGAGTCCCGCGCATGGGCAACGAGGCCCTCGAGAATTCGAGTCCGGCGGAAGCCGGCCGGATCTGTCCGCGCTGCGGCGGGACGATCCCGGCGGGCCGCGCGGAGTGTCCTGCCTGCACACCGGCGTGGTACCGGCGGCCGGCCTCGCGCGAAGCCGTCCTGTTGATGAGCCTGGGGATCATCGTCATTCTGTTCGTCATTACGGGCCTGGCGAGCTCGCGATTTCACGCCAAACAGTACGAGCTGGCGGAGGAGTGGTACCGGCAGGGCGAAGCCTCGCTCGCCGCCGGGGCGGCATCCGAAGCGGTCGAAGAATTCCGCACGGCGCTCGTTTACGCCCACGATTCCCCGCGGCAGTGGGTTTACCGGCTGCGCCTGGCGCAGGCGTTGCTGGCGCAGGACCGCGCCGATGAAGCGCGCGCCTACCTGCTGAATCTCTGGGACCGCGAGCCGGGAAACGGCAGGATCAATCTGGAACTCGCTCGCCTGGCGGCGCGTCGCGGCGAAATCGCGGAAGCCGTGCGGTACTTCAACGGCGCCATCTTCGGCGTCTGGGAGGAAGACGCCACGGTCCGCCGGCGCGAGGCGCGGCTCGAACTCTGCCGTTTCCTCCTGAGCCGCGGGCTGCGCGAGGAGGCCGAGGCGGCCCTGATCGAACTCGCCGCGGGCCTGCCGCGCGAACCGGCACTGCTGGCGGAAGTTGGGAGCCTGTTCTTTCAAAACCGAAGTTACGAGCGGGCGCTGGACCTCCTGCGCGAGGCCCTGCGGCTCGACCCGCAGCACCAGAACGCGATGGTGCTGGCCGGCGAGGCGGCTTTCCACCTGGGCGAGTACCGCGAGGCACAGCGGCACTGGCAGCGCGCGCGGCGGGCGGATCCGGAAAACGTGCGCGTCGCGGAGATGCTCGAGACGACGACGCTGATCCTGACTTCCGACCCCTTCGCGCGCGGCCTCTCGGCGTCGGAGAGCGCGCGCCGGGCCCTTCGCGCCCTCCGCCAGTCGAGCGCGCGACTCGAAGCCTGCGCCGAGCAGCGGGGCGAAAACCTGGACGAGCCCGAGCCGCGCACCGCGCTGAAGCGGCTCGCCGAGGCCCTGTCCGGCCTCCAGCCGCGCGCCCGCGAACGCCAACTCGTCCGCGACGCCGATTTGCGCGCCGAAGTCGCCGGCCTCGCCTTCGAGATTCAGGAGGTCACGGCGCGCGAGTGCGGGTCTCCCACGGGCCGCGACCTCGCGCTGCTGCTCATCGCGCAGAAAAGGGGGCAGGCGGAGCCGTGAAGCCTTCGATCGCAGCCTCCCACTTCACGGCGCGCCTCCGCCGCGCGCTCGAAATCGCGCGCGCCCGGTGGAACGCCGCGCGCCTGCCCCGCACGCTCCCCCGGCTCACCCTGCCGATTTCGGAAGAGAATCTCTTCCTTCTCCTCGCTGTCATCATCGGTCTCTCCGCGGGACTGACCATCGTGCTTTTCCGGATCGCCATCGAGTGGTCGCGGCTGTGGCTGCTCGGTTCGGCGCTCTCTCCTCCGGCCTGGCGGACGCTGCTCGCGCCGACGCTCACCGGTCTGGTCATCGCTTTCCTCGTGGTCCGGTTCTTTCCCCGCGTCCGGGGCAGCGGAGTGAACCAGACGAAGTCCGCGGTCTTCATCTACGACGGCTACATTCCGTTCAACACGGTGACGGGAAAATTTCTGACCAGCGCGCTGTCCATCGGCAGCGGGCAGTCGCTGGGCCCCGAGGACCCTTCGCTTCAGATGGGCGCGGGCATCGCTTCGGCGCTCGGGCGGCGGATGCGCCTTTCGCGGGAGAAGCTGCGGCTGATTGCCCCGGTGGGGGCGGCGGCGGGCCTGGCCGCGGCGTTCAACGCTCCCATCACCGCGGTCCTCTTTGTCATCGAAGAAGTGATCGGGCGATGGAGCGCCGGGGTGCTGGGGGCGATTGTGCTTTCGGCCGTCTCGAGCGTCGTCGTCGAGCGCTGGTTCCTGGGCGCTGAGCCGCTTTTTCGCGTCCCCGTCTATCGCCTGGAAGACCCCTCGGAGCTGCTCGCCTACGCGCTGCTGGGAATCATCGGCGGCTTGTGCTCGCTCCTGTTTCTGAAGCTGGTGCGCACGCTCCGCCCGCGTCTGATGGCGCTGCCGCGCTGGACGCAATACGTCCAGCCCGCGGGCGCCGGGCTGGCGGTGGGTATCATCGGTCTGGGTGTCCCACAGGTGATGGGCGCGGGCTACGAATTCATCGACCAGGCGATGCACGACCAGTATGCCTGGCGAATGCTCCTGCTGATGGGCGCCTTCAAGATTCTGGCCACGGGCATTTCTTTTTCCTGCGGCGCGCCCGGCGGCCTCTTTGCGCCCACGCTTTTCATGGGCGCAATGCTGGGCGGCGCGGTGGGCAGCCTCGAGCACGCTTTTCTTCCCGGCTTCGCCGGGCCCGTGGGCGCCTACGCGCTGGTGGGCATGGGAGCGATGTTCGCCGGCGTCCTGCGCGCGCCCATCACTTCCGTCTTCATGATTCTGGAAGTCAGCGGCAACTACGCGATGATCCTGCCTCTGATGATTACCAACACCATCGCCTATCTGGTTTCCCGACACTATCAACGAACTCCGCTGTTCGACATGCTCGCCCGGCAGGAGCGTCTCGACCTGCCGTCCATCGAGGAGCAGCGCGAAGAGGCGCCGCTGCACGTCGAAGATGCGATGCAGCGCCCGGCGGGGCGCGTCATCTCGAGCGAATGGACCGTCCACGAGGCCCTCGACGCGCTCGGCGAGACGGCCGAAGAATACGTCCTCGCGGGACAGGGTCCCGGCCGATGGAGCCTTGTTTCCCTCGACACGCTGCGGCGGTTGGCGGAGCAGGGCAGTCTCGATCTGCCTCTGCGGGGTCTTGTGTCGGAGGCGCCGGTGCCCACGGTCTATCCCGACCAGCCGCTCGTCTCCGCCCTCCGCCACTTGAGCGACTGGCCCGTTCTTCCCGTCGTTCACCGCGTGGAGACGCACCGCTTGGAAGGCATCATCACGCTCGCGGATGTTCTGAACGTCCTGCGAAACGCCCCAGTCCCGACCGCCGCCCTGCGGGATTGAGGCGGCCGGCCCGCGCGGCTTGCGCTATGATAGGCGGCCGGAGTTGTCCTCCCGAGGTCTCGAATGGCCCAGGACGTGAAGGTTTCACCCGTCGCCGAAGACGTCATCTATCATCACGAGGACTTCCGCCTCTCCGCGGGCGACCGCGACGCGCTCTACCGCCGGGTCCTTGAAGCCAGCCGCTTGGATCCCGAATTCCTGACGATGCTGGGCCTCTCCGCGCTGATTGCGCTTCTCGGCCTCCTTCAGAATTCCACGGCGGTCATCATCGGGGCGATGTTGATCTCGCCGCTGATGGACCCCATCCTCGCCGCCGCGCTGGCGCTGGTGCTCGGCGACTGGCGGCTGGGACGCAAGACCGCCATCATCCTGGGACTGAGCATCGGCGGCGCCGTCGTGCTGACCGTCCTGGTTGCCTCCCTGATTCCGCTCCGGCAGGCGACGCCGGAAATCCTGGCCCGCACCAATCCCAATCTCCTCGATCTCTTCATCGCTTTTCTCTCCGGTTTGGCCGGGACGCTGGCATTGCGGAGCGGCTCGGCGGGGCTGATGGTTATTCCGGGCGTCGCCATCGCCGTCGCGGTCATCCCGCCGCTGGCCGTGGTCGGGTACGCCGTCAGTGCCGGCCAGGGTGTGATGGCGGGCGGCGCCTTCCTGCTCTTTATCACCAACCTGGTCGCCATCATCATCAGCGCCGCCATCGTCTTCATCCTGGTCGGCTATCGTCCGCACGAGGCGGACGTGAAGGGCCACCTGAAACTGCGCTACCGCATCGCCATCAGCGCGGTCGTGCTGGCCGTGCTGTCGATTCCCCTGGTCCAGACCCTTCGTCGCGCCGTCGGGCAGGTCCGCATCCGCAGCGAAGTGGTCCGCATCCTGGACTCGACGTTCGCGACCGAGAATTCCTCCGTGGACGATCTTCGTATCACCCAGCGCAGGGGTGAACTTCAGGTTCGCGCCACAGTCCGGACTACGGAGTACTTCGACCAGCAGAAGATCTTCGGCGCCGAGGAGCGGCTGCGAGGGGCCTTCGGCCCGCAGACGCATCTCGAGGTGGAACAGATCCTCGTCGCGCATGGCGGCCTGAGCCCGCAGCAGATCTCCCGCATCCGGAATTTCATCACGGGCGGCGTGGTGCAACCTGCGACGCCGTTTGAGGAAACAGCATTCGATGCCCGGGCGGCCCAGGACCGGCTGCTCGGCCATTTCCAGAAGCAGCTCGATGACGTCCTCGCCGGGAGCCCGGTCAAGCGCCAGGGAGGCCTGCGCGCCGAACTCGGCGGACGGCCGGTGACGTTCTACGCCGAGCTGGGCGCGCCGGAGCCGCTTGAACCGCAGACCCTCAACCTCCTGGCGTCACAGCTCTCTTCGCGTCTGACTTTTCCGGCGCGGCTCAAAGGACGCGCGGAATTACAGGGCGCCGATTACGTGCTGGCGCTCGGCAGGGCCGACGAGCGCCAGGGCCTGGCCGAGCCGGGGCGGCAGGCCATTCAGCAATTGGCTCGATTGGTCAGTGGCCGGTCCGACCTCCATCTGCACGTCACCCTTTCTTATGTTGACCGCAAGGGCGAGGCGGCTGACGAAGAGCCGGCCCTCTGGCGCCATATCAAAGCGGCCCTTGCGCGCTCGGGACTCAGCCCGGAGAAAGTCTCCATCGAAACCGTTCGGCACGAGCCCGGCGCGGTACTGCCCTGGCCGCCTCCGGGCATGACGGTTCTTGCTCCGCCGGGCACGCCCGCCGAAGCTCAGCTCCCCGCCGTCGTCCGCGCGGAATTCAAAGTGATTCAGGAATTTTGACTCGCCTGGGGGAGAAGGATTCGGGAGAAGGACCTACTCAGTGCGTTCCTGCGTTTCGCGGATGCGAATCCCCCGCCACAACCGCCTGCCGATGACTCACTGACCCAATCGCCGGATGGCCCGATTCTTTCTCATCCGCCCGGGCCGTCGTTGAGCAGGTACTGGTCGAGCGAATTGAGTTCGCGTTGAAGGTCCTCGACTTTGTGCTCGAGGAGATTGCGGATGGAGACCATGCCGAGAAGCTGCCCGTCCTTCGCCACCAGCGGCAGGTGGCGGATATGGCGCTCGAGCATGAAGGTGAGCGCGTCCTCAGCGGTCGTCTCCTCGTCGGCGGTTTCGACCGGCGACGTCATCACCTCGGCCACCTGGGTCTCGCCCGGCCTCTTTTCCCGCAGCACGACGCGCAGCATGACGTCGCGCTCCGTAAAGATTCCTCGCAAGCGGCCACCTTCGACGACCGCCACCGCGCCCACGCCTTCCTCGGCCATCACCTGAACGGCATCGAGGACGCTGGCCGTGGTTTCGACCGTGGCGGGTGGGACGTGGGCAATCTTCACCAGACTCATGATGACCTCCCGGAGCGCAAGCGCTCCGATCCTGTCCAGTCGTCTGAATAAGCACCCGGTGAGGGCAAGCCTAAGTCCGCCCCCGCGCGATGTCAAGCCGGAACTCGAGAATCGCGACGGCGAAAGCGGGGCGGTGCCCTTTCGGGTTAGAATGCCGGGCTCGCCGGCGGCTCCTGCCGCCCCGGCGCATGGGCAAATTCCTTCCGGCACTTCGCCGCTTGTTTCGGAGGTCACGTGGAAACCGCATCTCCCGGCCTGAGCGCCATGCAGAACGTGCACCCGTTGTTCGTTCACCTGCCGCTGGCGCTTTTCCCCCTGGCGTTCATTTTCCAGGCCGTCGCTTTCATCGGCCGCCGTCATGAAGCGCAGCCGTTCGCCAGCATGTTTCTCTACCTCGGCGCGCTTTCAGCCATTCCGGCGGCGGTGACCGGATGGCTGGCCGAAGAGCAGGTGGAGGAACTTCCCGGGTTCACTCACGCCATGCACGAAGTCGTGGAAACTCACGCGACGCTGATGTACGTCGTGCTCGGATTGGGGCTCGCGCTGGCGCTGCTGGCCTTCTGGCGGAGGCGCCGTATGACGCGTGCGCTTCAGGCCGTGCTGGTGGTCGGCCTCTTCGTCTTGATGATGGTGATGGGCGTCGGCGCCGACCGCGGCGGGCAGCTCGTCTTTCAATACGGCGTCGGCGGGCAGAGGATGGGAGAGCCGGCTGCGTCTCCATGAAATTCCTGCCAAAGGGACGCAGAGGCGCGGAAGAGAACCTGGCTCGAAAGGCTGCCCAACGGGTTTGTCAGCGACGCAGCCATCGGGCTGGCTACCCCTGAGACCGGCGATTTCGCTCTCCCCGTCTCTGCAGCTCGACGGCTGAATTTACACTTTTTCCGGCAAGACAAACGGTTCGCGATAGCTGCCGCGCAGCAGCTTTGCAGCCTCGGCATCGCCGAGGACTTCTTCTTTGGCCGGGTCG
>CAZKXX010000065.1:0-22560 GCA_964556705.1 uncultured Acidobacteriota bacterium | reverse complement strand
ATGGCGTACTGCACGATGTTGGCCGGGTCGAAGTAAATCGTCCGTCCCAGGCGGTAACTCGCGTTCGCCAGGTGCACGAGGGTGCAGGAGATGTGACCCTCGATAATCGGCGCGCGAAGGTCTTCTTTCTTCCGCGACTTCACGCAGTGGACAAAGTTGGCCCACAAATTCCCGCCTTTCACCAGACTCGGCCCGGGCTCCTGCGACTGGCCGAGCCAGGTGCGGTAGGAATCGTAGCCATCCATCGCCAGGTAACCTTTCGAGCCGTAGAAAATGTTGCCGATCGTGTTCTTCGGCCCCGTCTGCTGCGCCGCGCCGAGCGCCACGGGGATGCCACCGGAGCCGAACTCGGGCGTGCCGATCGCCGCTTCGTGGTTCGAAATCCAGTGGCGCACTTCGAAGACCATCATTTTCTTTTTTCCGTCCGCACCGGCGAATTCGAACGCCGCGTTCAGCGTGTTGGGCGTTTCCTGGTCGTCATCGAACATGAAATGGCCGCCGATGGCCGTCACTTTGGTCGGAAAGGTCACGCCCAGCCCCCAGCGCGCGATGTCCACCTGATGGATGCCCTGGTTTCCGATGTCGCCGTCACCGGTGTCCCAGATCCAGTGCCAATTGTAGTGAAAGCGGTTTTTCGTAAACGGCTTCATCGGCGCGGGGCCGGTCCACAGGTCGTAGTGTACGCCGGAAGGAACCGGCTCCGGCTTCGCCTTGCCGATCGTGTCCCGCCACTTGAAGCACAACCCGCGCGCCATATAGACCTCGCCAATCAGACCCTCCCGCATTTTCTGGATGGCCTCGAGGATGGCGCCGCCGTCGCGACTGTTCGATCCGTGCTGCACGATGCGGTTGTACTTCTCCGCGGCGCGCACGAGCTGGCGGCCCTCGAACCAGTTGTGGGAACACGGCTTCTCGATGTAAGCGTCCTTGCCGGCCTGGCACGCCCAGATGCCCTGGAGCGAATGCCAGTGGTTGGGCGTGGCGATCGAGACGGCGTCAATCGTCTTGTCTTCGAGCAGCTTGCGATAGTCCACAAAGGTCTTCGGCTTCGCCCAGCCGCGCTGCTCCATGTCTTTCAGGCGCCGAGCCGTTTCGTTCTCGTCCACATCGCAGAGCGCGGCGACCTCGGCATCCGGAAGCTTCTCGTACTGCTCGACATGCGCCCAGCCCTGGCCGCGCACTCCGACCACAGCCACGCGCACGCGTTCGTTGGCGCCGAAGACGCGCCGCGGATTCGTGATCCAGGTGACCCCGCCCAGAGCCACCGCGCCCGCTCCGGCGCTCGTCTTGAAGAAATCACGCCGCGACAGATTTCGCTGCTTGTCCATATCCCCATCCTCGCCTCATGGATTTTCGGCGCGATTATACCCCGCAGAAGACCCCAGGGGGCTGCAAATTCGCCCCGCGGCTTCCCGCGCCGGGAGGCTCGCCCGCGCGGGAGTTTGCCGGCGGCGGACAAATCGCCCTTCGCGATGTTTGCCCTTGCGCGGAGCTTGCGCCCGCGAGTAACCTGATTGGGCACTCAAAATCTGCATTTCTAAGCTGGAGGTATGGTTATGGCAGTCGTGACAGCGGCCCCAACGACGGGGACACGGGCAGGAAGGCATACCGACCGGGTGCGGGAGATTCTGAGCTGGTACGAGTCTGACAATCCGGGCGTCAAGACGAACCTCGCGCGCCTGCTGAACAGCGGACGGCTGGCGGGCACGGGCAAGCTGGTGATTTTGCCGGTGGACCAGGGATTCGAGCACGGGCCGGCGCGCAGCTTCGCGATGAATCCCGGCGGTTACGATCCCAATTATCACTTCGAACTCGCCATCGAGTCGGGTTGCAACGCCTACGCGGCGCCACTCGGATTCATCGAGGCGGCCGCCGCCCGGCACGCGGGCGAAATCCCGCTCATCCTCAAGATCAACAACCACGACGTGCTGCACGATGAGAAGGACCCGCTGCCTTCGCTGACCTCGAGCGTTCGCGACGCGCTGCGTCTGGGTTGCGTCGCCATCGGCTTCACGATCTATCCCGGCTCGGCGCAGGCGCAGAAAATGTACGAGCAGCTGCGCGCCGCCGCCGAAGAAGCGAAATCGTACGGGCTGGCCGTCGTCGTGTGGTCCTACCCCCGCGGTTCCAGCCTCTCGAAGGCTGGCGAAACCGCGCTCGACGTGGCTGCCTACGCCGCCCACATTGCGGCACAGATGGGCGCGCACATCATCAAGGTGAAGCTGCCCAGCGATCACATCGAGCAGGCTGAAGCCCAGAAGGTTTACGAGAAGGTCGGCATTCCCAGGGCCACGCTCGCCGAACGCGTCCGGCACGTCATCCAGGGGGCGTTTAACGGCACGCGCATCGTGATCTTTTCCGGCGGCCCCAAGAAGGAGAGCGACGACGCGGTGTTTGACGAAGCGCGCGCCATCCGCGACGGCGGCGGCTTCGGCTCGATCATCGGACGCAACGCTTTCCAGCGGCCCAGGGACCACGCGCTCAAATTCCTTGACACGATCATGAAGATTTACGCCGGGGAGATGAAGTAACGCCGGGCTCCGGCCGGAAGCGCGAGACGAAAAATCACGGGGGCGGGTCTCTGATCCGCCCCCGTTTTTTTCAAGAGAGAGGACGTTACTGCTTGAAGGGCTTCCCGCCCTTCGGGGAGTACTTGTTCAGCGCGGCGGCCAGCGGCTGCGCGGCGGCGGGAGCGCCCACGCCTCCCAGAAGGATCTCCTTGGGCTCAATCTTGCGCCCGTAAATCCGCTGGTTGCCTTTGTGGTCCTGCTTGATGACGGCTCCTTCGAGCGAGACTCCCGCAAACAGTCCTCGCGAGCGCGAATAACTCAGAATTTCCGATCGCATGGTGATATCGGTCGCCGCCTCCGCCTCGCGCCCTTTCGGGCCCGCTGCGACCGAAGCGTCCGCGCCGAGCTTGGCGCTCGAGCGCGCCAGTTTCTCGGCGCCTTTAGGATTCATCACGAGAAAAATGAAATCAGTCGCCTGGCCGCCGATCTGAAACCCGATGCTCGGCCCGCCCGTGGTGAACAACGACGGCCCGCCCCAGGCGCCGTTTCCGCCCCGCCGGCAGACGATGGCGCCTTTTCCGGCGCTCCCCCCGATTCCCAGCGCGGCCTTCTTGAAAGAAGGAATCACGCCCACGCACACCGCTTTGTCGAGCAGGTCTTTGGGGATCCCCTGCTCGGGAGTTCCCATGACTTCATCCAGAACTTCGGCGGCATTCTTCAATCGCTCTGCCTCCTTTTCCTGAGCGGAAACCGGAAGCGCGCAGAGCATCCCGATCCAAAGTGCCATGGCAATCTTATTCATGCGAGTCTCCTTTCGCCGCCGCCCGCGCTGACTCCCGCCGCTGGGCCTGCGCCGGTCCGGCCTTCCGGAAATGACCTCGACTCTGCTTGACCCATTGTGCCACAGCCGGGTGGCCGGAGGAGCGGAATTGCTGGCACGCCGCGCGCGACCGGTTGAGCGCGAGCTCTCCGTCGGTTAGACTCGCAGATGACGATGCGCGCCATGGTGCTCGAGAAGCCGCGGCCGGCGGAAGAAAGTCCCCTCGAACTGCGGGAGGTCGCGACGCCGGAACCCGGCCCGGGGGAAATCCGCGTGCGCGCCCGGGCCTGCGGCGTCTGCCACACCGACCTGCACACCGTGGAAGGAGACCTCGAGCTGCCGAAGCTGCCGGTGATTCCCGGGCATCAGATCGTCGGCGTGGTCGAGGCGCGCGGCGCGGGCGCGAGGGCCTTCCGCGAAGGCGACCGCGTGGGAATTCCCTGGCTCAACTGGACCTGCGGCGAGTGCGCGTTCTGCCGGAAGGACCTCGAAAATCTCTGTGAGCGCGCGCGCTTCACCGGACTCGACGCCGACGGCGGCTACGCCGAGGCCGTCGTCGTTCACGAATCGTTCGCGTATGAGATTCCCAAAGCCTTCGCCGATGTCGCCGCCGCGCCGCTGCTCTGCGCGGGAATCATCGGCTATCGCTCGCTGCGGCTGAGCGCAGCGCGGCCGGGCGAGCGGCTGGGCCTTTACGGTTTCGGCGCTTCGGCGCACATCGTCCTGCAACTGGCGCGGCACGAGGGGATGGAAATTTACGTCTTCACGCGAACGCCCGCGCACCGCGAATTGGCGCGACAGCTTGGTGCGGCCTGGGTGGGAGGCGCCGAAGAAACGCCGCCCGACTGGCTCGACGCCGCCATCCTCTTCGCGCCCGCCGGCCCGCTCGTGCTCGACGCTTTGCGCGTGCTGCGCAAGGGCGGTGCGGTGGCGCTCGCCGGAATCACCATGAGCCCCATCCCCGAAATGGACTACGCGTTGCTCTATCACGAGCGCGCCGTGCGCAGCGTCGCGAACAGCACGCGGCGCGACGCGCGAGAGTTTCTGGAACTGGCCGCGCAGATTCCCGTGCACACGGAAATTGAGACGTTCGCGCTCGAAGACGCCAACCGCGCGCTCGTGGCGCTCAAGCAGAGCCGGATTCGCGGCGCGGGCGTGCTGAACATTCGATAGCACGGGTTCTCGAGTTCCCGAAGCGGCGCAGAGAATTCCAAAGGCAGCGAGGTGGTTCGATGGCGTTCCCCGTTCATCGCAGGATGCTGTTCCTTCTGCTGGCTCACCTGGCGGCGGTTTCGGTCCGGGCCGACTCGTTGCCTGTCGAACTCCAACGCCAGTCAGACCGCGTCGAGGTCCTCATCGGCGGCCAGCCCTTCGGCGCCTTTTATTTCGGCCCGGAATCGCCCAAGCCCTATTTCCATCCTCTGCGCTCGGCAAGCGGCGTCGTGGTGACGCGCGGCTTTCCCATGATCACCGGCATTCCGGGCGAAAGCACGGACCACCCGCACCATCGCGCGATGTTCTTCGCTCACGGAGACGTGAACGGCACCGATTTCTGGGCCGAGCCCGCGTCGTTTGCGGCCGAAGCGCACGTGGCAGGCGGCGTCCCGTACGGCTCAAGCGCGCATCTGCCGCTCGGGAAGACGGTGCTCGGTGAGCTGGAAGAAGTTTGGAGCGGGAAAGAGTCAGGTTCGCTCCGCGCGCTGTTTCATCTCGTGAACCAGGATGGCAAGGTCATCGGTGAACTCGCGCACACGTACACTTTTCGGGGCGACGCGAAGACGCGAACCGTGGACTGCGACTTCACCGTGCGGGCGCTGCGCGCGCCGCTGAAGTTCGGTGACACGAAAGAAGGGACATTCGCCATTCGTGTCGTCAAGGGGCTGGAAGAACCCGCCGCGCGCATGACGGATTCTGAAGGCCGCGTGGGCGAAAAACAGGTCTGGGGAAAGCGCGCGAAGTGGGTGGACTATTCCGGCGTGGTCGAAGGGAAGCGCGTGGGCATCGCGATCTTCGACCATCCCTCGAACCCCCGGCACCCGACCTACTGGCACGCGCGCGGCTACGGCCTCTTCGCCGTCAATCCTTTTGGCGAACGCGACTTTCACAATGACAAGTCGCGCGACGGCAGCCTGACCGTTCCGCCCGGCGAAACGCTGACCTTCCGCTATCGGGTTCTCATTCATGAGGGAGACGCGGAGGCAGCCGGTGTGGCTGCGGCTTACGCGGCGTACGCCCGATTGAAGTGATCACGATGTGGACCGTTTCTGATGCGGAAAGGTGATTTCCCGCAAGTCTTTTCCAGCGCCATCGCCATTTCACACATCGAGGCCGGCGCGGACGCCAAATTCCGGCTGACAGTCTTCCCCAAGTCAGTGAGCAAACTGTTTCTCCCGGTTTCAGCACTCCGCCGAGTTTCGTAACACGCCCGAACTGTCCTGTTGTTCCCCTCAGCAATCGCATCCGTCCGACCCGGACAGAAAGCACGCACCGGCGCAGCCCTTTCGGCTCCACGCGCAGTCTTCAGGAACGAACTCAGGAGGAGCGACAAGCGCGCCGAATCAGGCTCCGGTGGCGCGCATCGTGCTGTTGATACGGAGCGAGTTCGTGTCAGCGCGCGAGGGGAGAAAAGTCGCTGCGCGGGAATGGCGACCGCTCTTCCGCGGCGGAGTGAAGCCGGAACGGCCCTCGCTGGCGCGCTGCATGAATGGAGGCAGCCGGATGGGCCATCCCGGATTTTTTCCGAAGATCAAATACGAGAAGGAACTGAAGCGCGATTTGGCCGCTGAGGTCGTCGCAACTCCGGGCGGCGAGAAGATCTTCGCCTGCCTCCAGTGCGGCACCTGCGGGAGCGCCTGCCCGGTTTCCGTGTACATGGACTACACGCCGCGTCGGTTGATCGGCATGGTTCGGGAAGGGTTCAAGAAAGAAGTCGTCGAAAGCTTCGCCATCTGGCTTTGCGCTTCCTGTTACGAATGCACGGTTCGGTGCCCGGCAGGAATCAAGGTGACGGACGTCATGTACGCGCTCAAGCGCATCGCCATTCGCGAAGGCATCTATCCGCGACGCTTTCCGGTGCCTGTCCTGGCCAAGGAATTCATCGAGATGTTGAAAGGTACGGGGCGGAACAACGAGTTCTGGCTGGTCTTGAGGGTGCTGCTCAAGACTGCTCCGCTCAAACTGCTCACCTCCTGGCCGCTGGGATTGCGTTTGTGGCGGCGCGGGCGGATGTGCCTGACGTCGAGCCGCATTCCCCGTCCCGCAGGCGCCGACCTGCGACGCATGCTCGAAACCATCGAAGTCGCGCGCGAGGAGCAGGAACGCGCGGTGCGGCCTGCCGCCTAGCCGAAGGAGGGAAAGAGGAACCTGAACTCATGGCTTATACCTACTTTCCGGGATGTTGCATGCACGGCTTCGCGCGCCACTGCCAGGACTCGCTTCTCGCGGTCTTCGGGGCGCTGGGGCTCGAATTGCGCGAGCTTCCGAACTGGAGTTGTTGCGGCGCGACCACCTACATCTCGGTGGATGAAGACCAGGCGTTTGTCCTCGGGGCGCGCAATCTGGCGCTGGCTGAAAGCGCCGGCCTGGAGGTCCTCGCGCCCTGCACGGCCTGCTATATGGTCCTGAAGAAATGCCAGGACTACCTGGCCCGATATTCCGATCTGCGCGAGAAAGTGGACCGGGCGCTGGCCGCGGCGGGGCTGCGTTACACCGGCGGCGTGCGCATCTTCCACCCGCTGGAAATTCTGCTGCGCGATGTGGGGATGAAAGCGCTGAAGGCGAAAGTCAAGCGGCCGCTGAAGGGCTGGAACGTCGCAGCCTATTACGGCTGCCTCATCGCCCGGCCCTATCCGGTGACCGGGGGCTGCTCGCTCGAAGATTTTGACGCGCTCATCCCCGCGCTGGGCGCGAGCCTGGTGGATTTCGAGCTGAAAGACCGCTGCTGCGGCGGTTCGCTGACCGGGACGATCGAAGAGGTCGGCCACCGGCTCGTTTACATCCTCCTTCACCAGGCGAAGCGGAACCACGCCGACGCCCTGGTCACCGTCTGCCCGCTTTGCCAGCTCAACCTTGAGGCGCACCAGTCGAAGATCAAGCGGCGCTACGGAGATGACGTCACGATCCCCATCCCCTACTTCACGCAACTGATCGGCATGGCCCTGGGCCTTTCGGAGAAGATCCTGGGGCTCGACAAACTGCTGGTCCCGCTGCGGTGGGACCCTGCCGGAAGGGGGGTGGCCGCGCGCGAGCCAGCTGCCGCGTAAAGGAGCCGACCCTCGCCGGAAGAAAGGGAGTCACCTCATGGGTACTCTTCAGGAACTTCCGATTCCCGAGAAACCGGGCGTCCTGTTCCCGGAAATCGCCAGCGCCCCGGAAATGTTCCGCACCTGCCTGCAGTGCGGCGTGTGCAGCGGGTCGTGTCCGATGGGCGAGGCGATGGAGTTTGCCCCGCGGCGGGCTGTCAAGATGCTGATCGAGGGAAGGTTCGAGGAGGTCGTTCGTTCCAACACGCCGTGGCTCTGCGTTTCCTGCCACACCTGCGCCGTGCGCTGTCCGAGCCAACTGCTCATCTCCGACGGCCTGTTTCCCGCGCTGCGCGCGGCGGTGATGAGCGAAGGGCTGGTGATGGAGCAGGACCTTCAGAAGGCGCTCCAGAACACCTACCTCTACGGCAACCCGATGGGCATCTCGCCGCGCAAGCGGACGGAGTGGACGAAGACGGCGGGCGTCCCCGTCCCCGTCGTTTCGCAACTGAAGCGGCCGGTGGACGTTCTCTGGGTCGTCGAGTGCTATCCCTCTTTCGACCCCCGCGGGCAGGCCGTGGCGCGAAAGCTCGCCCGCATCCTGAACGCGCTCGGCGTGGACTACGCGATTCTCGGCCAGGAGGAGCGCTGTCTCGGAGATTGCGAGTGGCTGGCGGGCGAGCGCGGCCTCTTCGAGATGCTCATCGAACGGAACATCGAGATTCTCGGCAAGTACCGGTTCGACCAGATTCTGATGACCGACCCGCACTCCTACCGCACCCTGCTCAAGGTCTATCCCGCGCTGGGCGGACGATACACCGTCAGGCCCTATGCCCGATTCCTTGTCGAGCGCCTCGCTCAGCTCAAGCCGATGCTGAAGAAGAAGGTCAACGCCGTCGTGACCTATCACGACTCGTGCTGCCTGGGCCGCAAGACGGGCCACTACGACGAACCCCGCGAGCTGTTGCGGGTGATTCCGGGTGTGAAGCTCGTGGAGATGATTCAGAACCGCGAATCGAGCCTGTGCTGCGGCGGCGGCGCGAGCACCATTTATCTCGACCGCTTCATTCAGGAGCGCGTCAAGGACCGTTTGGCGGACCGGCGGGTCGAGCAGGCGGCGGCCACGAAGGCGGAAATCCTGGCCGTCGCCTGTCCCTACGAGCCTTCGCGTTTCGAAGACGCCGTCAAGATTACCGGACACGAAGGCCAATTGGTCGTTCGCGACATTATCGAGTTGCTGGCCGAGTCCATGGGGCTCGACGAAGGAGGCGAGTCATGAACATCGCCGTTCTCGCCAAACAGGTGGCGGACCTCGTGGAAGGCGTGGAAATCGCCGCCAGCGGCAAGGCCGTGGATCCCGATTCGATCCGGTACCTCTTGAGCGAGCCGGACGACCACGCGCTGGAAGAGGCCCTGCTGCTGAAAGAAAAGATCGGCGGCCGCGTCGAGGTGTTTTCGCTCGAAGTGGGAGAGGCGCGCGAGGCGCTCTTCACGGCGCTCGCCAAAGGCGCCGACCGCGCCGCGGTGGTCTCGGCCGGGCTGGAAGGGCCGCCGGACAATCACGTGGCCGCGCGCATTTTCGTCTCGCTGCTTTCCGGCGCGGGCTTCGACCTCATCCTGACCGGCGTGCGCGCCATTGACGACCTCGACGGCTCGCTCGGCGGGCTGGTGGCGGGGCGCCTGGGCCTTCCCTATGTGGGGCTGGTCCGAAAGATCGAGGTCACCGATGGCGCCTCCTCCGCGCTCGTCCAAAAGGAATTCCCCGGAGGCTTCGCCGCAGAACTGGAGGTGAAGCTTCCGGCGGTGCTGGGCATCCAGGCCGCCGAGCAGCCGCCGCGCTACGTGCCCGTCAGCCGCCTGCGCCAGGTGATGAAGACGGCCAAAGTGGAAGAGTTGACAGCGGAACCGCCGGCCGCCGAGCCGCTGGAAATCGAGCAGATGTTCAAACCGCCGGAAGGCAAAGGCGCCACGATGATTCCGGGAAGCGCCGAAGAAGCGGCGCGGCAGGTTGCCGGGCTCCTCGCCGAGCGGAACTTGCTGAGGTGACGTATGAGCAACAACATGCTGATCGTTGCCGAACATTTCCAGGGACGCCTGAACGACGTCACTTTCGAACTCCTGGCCAAGGGGCGCGAACTGGCGAACGCGCTGGGCGGCAACGTGGTCGCGCTGCTCGCCGGCCACCGTCACCAGCATTTGGCGGGCGAACTCGCCGGGGCGGACGTGGTCCAGGTCGCCGACCATCCGGCGCTGGAAAACTTGACGCCGGACACCTGCACGGCTGTCCTCGAAGAGTGCATTCGAGTCGAGCAGCCCCGCCTGGTCCTCCTGGGAAGCACCTCCGTCGGCCTCGACCTGCTGAGCCTGGCTTCCGCGCGTGCGAACCTGCCCTGCCTCGACAATTGCGTGAAGCTGGAAGCGCGCGACGGAAAGCTGGTGGCGACCTGCCAGCTCTACGGCGGAAAGATTTTCGCCGAAGTGCTTCTGCCGGAGACGACGGCGCTGGTGGCCGCGGTCCGCGGCTCGTTTCCGAAGGAGGCTGGAGCTCCTTCCGGCAAACCGGAAGTCCGCGAACTCGCCGTCAGCCTTCCCGAACCGAGGGTGAAGTTCCGCCGCATGATCGAGCCGCCTCCCGGCGACGTGGATATCACCAAAGTCCCGGTGCTCGTCGCGGTCGGGCGGGGCATTCAGAACGCTGACAATCTTCCGCTCGCCGACGAACTGGCGGAAGCGCTCGGCGGCGCGGTGTGCGCTTCGCGGCCCGTGATTGACCAGGGCTGGCTGCCGCTCACGCGCCAGGTGGGCAAATCCGGCATGACCGTGCGACCCAAAGCCTATCTGGCGTTCGGCATCAGCGGCGCGCCCGAACATCTGGAAGGCATGAAAGACTCCGAACTGATTGTGGCCGTGAACACGGATCCGCGCGCGCCCATCTTCACCGCGGCGCATTACGGCGTGGTGGCCGACGCGGTCGAATTGCTGCCGCTGCTGAGCGAAGAGGTCCGGCGGCAGGGAATGAAGAAGGCGGGTTGATGATCCCGACGACATCCCATCTCGGTCCGGTTCCCGGCTGGGTGATTCTGTGGTGCGTGTTCCTGCTGGCCGTGACGCTGTTCGTTCGTCGTGTCGTGTTCCTGGTCCGGCTGTTGATGCTGGGCCGCCCGGAGAAACGCTGGGACCGCGTCGGCGCGCGACTGAAGCGCGTTGGAGTTTACGTTCTCGGGCAGCTTCGCATGCTCGATGAGCCTTTGGTCGGCATCCCGCACCTGCTGATTTTCTACGGCTTCCTCGTGTTCCTGCTGGCGACGACGGGCCTGCTGGTCCAGGGACTGTATCCGACGCTCGCCCTCCCCAGCGTCGAAGAGAACCGCTATCTCGCGCCCGTCGTGGACATCTTTGCGGTGCTCGTGCTGGGCGGTCTCGCCGTGACTTCGTTCCGGCGCTTCGTCCTTCGTCCGGCGGGTTTGCAGCTCACGTGGGACGCGACCCTGGTGAACGTCCTTATCGCCGCGCTGATGGTGACTTATCTGCTTGCGACGGCCTTCCGGCTGGTGGCCGCGGGCGAGACCCACGTGTGGCTTCCGGCGAGCGCGGCGCTGGCCGGCTGGCTTGAACGTCCACCGGCGCTGCGGGCGGGTGCGCTCACACTCTTTCAAACCTTCTGGTGGATGCATCTCCTGATCGTGCTCGGGTTCCTGATCTATCTCCCTTACTCCAAGCACCTGCACCTGCTCGCGGCGCCGTTCAGCGTCTTCTTCAGCCGGCTGGGGCCGCCCGGCGAGCTGCCCGCGCCGGCGCCCGACGCCGCGCGGCTGGGGGCGGAACGGCTGGAAGAATTTACCTGGCGCGAACTGCTCTCCGCCTTCGCCTGCGCCGAGTGCGGCCGTTGCGAACGCGCCTGCCCCAGCAATCAGTGCGGCGAACCCTGCTCGCCGCGCCAGCTCGTTCACAATTTGAAGGAGCAGCTCCTGCGCTACGGCCCCGCCCTGCTCCGGAAAGCTCGTGCGACGGCCGACGGCGGCGAACCCGCCCTTCTCGGCGGCCTCATTGCGCCCAAAGAGCTGTGGGCCTGCACCACCTGTCTTTCCTGCGCCGAGCATTGTCCGGTCCTGAACGAGCACCTCTCCATCATGGTGGACTTGCGCCGCCGTCTGGTCGAGCGCGGCGAAGTGGACGCGCGGCTCGAGGAGGCGCTTCGCAACCTCCAGCGCTACGGCAATTCTTTCGGCCAGTCGGAGCGCAAGCGCGCCGTCTGGACACAGGCGCTCGACTTCAAACCCAGGGACGCGCGCAAGGAGCCCGTCGAGTGGCTCTGGTTTCTGGGCGAATACGCCTGCTACCACCCGGCGCTGCAACCGATCACCCGGTCGCTGGCGCGCGTGCTGAAGGCCGCGCGGGTGGATTTCGGAATCCTTTACGAAGCCGAGCGCAACACGGGCAACGACGCGCGTCGCGTGGGCGAAGAAGGCCTCTTCGAACTCCTG
Source organism: uncultured Acidobacteriota bacterium (assembly GCA_964556705.1). Lineage (GTDB taxonomy): Bacteria > Acidobacteriota > Terriglobia > UBA7540 > UBA7540 > CAZKXX01. The sequence continues at coordinate 10,505 of CAZKXX010000065.1, read as the reverse complement.
CGCGAAAAGAACACTGCCACGCTGGGACGGGCGAAGTTCAACAACATCTTTTCGACCGATCCGCACGTGTACAACACGCTCAAGAACGAATACCCGGACCTCAATCACGGCCGGCATCCCGTGCTGCACTACTCGGAACTCCTGGCCGACCTGCTCTCGCGGGGGCGGCTGAAGCCGGCGCGGAAGCTCGCGACCGCCGCGACCTACCACGACCCTTGTTACCTCGGCCGGTACAACGGCGTGTACGACGCGCCTCGGCGCGTGCTGCGGGCGCTGGGCGTGGAGCTGAAAGAAATGCCGCGCTCGCGCCGCGACAGTTTCTGCTGCGGCGGCGGGGGCGGCCGAATCTGGATGGAAGAAATCGGCGAGGCGCACTCGCGTCCCAGCGAGAGCCGCGTGAAGGAAGCGGCGGCGCTGGGCGTCGCCACGCTCGTCGTCGCCTGTCCCAAGGACTACGTGATGTTCGCCGACGCCTTGAAGACGACGGGGCTGGAAGGGCGTCTGGCGGTGAAGGACCTGGCCGAGCTGGTGGCCGAGGCCGTGGCGGCGGAGCCGGCGGCCTCGCTGAACATGAAGGCGGCTTGAAACGGCGCGGCGCGCCAACGACCAGAGGAAAGGACACGACCATGAAGGGCAACGGGAATCACCACGTGAAGATCGGCGTGTACGTCTGCCACTGCGGCACCAACATCGCCGGCAAAGTGGACGTCAAAGCCGTTGCGGACGCGGCGGCTAAGCTCCCCGGCGTGGTTGTCTCGCGCGAGTACAAGTACATGTGCTCGGACCCGGGCCAGGACCTGATCGTGCAGGACGTGAAAAACCTGGGCCTCAACCGCGTGGTCGTCGCGTCCTGCTCGCCACACCTGCACGAGCTGACGTTCCGCAAGACCACCGAGAACGCCGGCCAGAACCCGTACCTCTTTCACCTCGTCAACATTCGCGAGCACGTTTCCTGGGTGACGGACGACGCGGAACGCGCGACGGCGAAAGCGCAGGCGCTGGTCAGGGCCGCCGTCGAGCGCGTCTTCTGGCATCAGGAGCTCGAGCCGCGCCGCCTGCCCGTCCATCCCGACGTGCTCATCGTCGGCGGCGGCATCGCGGGCATCCACGCCGCGCTCACCCTGGCCAACTCCGGCAAGAAGGTCTATCTCGTCGAGCGCAAGCCCTCGATCGGCGGGCACATGGCGCAGTTCGACAAGACGTTTCCCACGCTCGACTGCGCGGCGTGCATCCTCACGCCCAAGATGACCGCCGTGAAGCAGCATCCCAACATCCGCCTCCTCACTTATTCCGAGGTCAGCGAAGTCAGCGGCTTCGTCGGAAACTTCAAAGTGAAGGTGAAGCGCTACCCGCGCTACGTGGATGAAGAAAAATGCGTGGGATGCCTGGAGTGCATCGAGGAGTGCGTCTATAAAGAAGGGAAGTACGCCAACGAATTCGACCTCGGCCTGGGCAAGCGGAAACCCATTTACATTCCGTTTCCGCAGGCGGTGCCGCCCGTGCCGGTGATTGACCCGGCCACCTGCATCGAATTCAAATCGCACAAATGCCCCAAGGGCTGCATGGAAGTCTGCGGCGACCGCGACGCCATCGATTTCTCGCAGACGGTGAAAGAGGTCGAGCTGGAGGTCGGGACCCTCATCCTGGCCACGGGCTTCAAGACGTTTGACCCGCGCCGCCTGCCGCAGTACGGCTACGGCCGGTTCGCCAACGTCTATACGAGCCTCGAAGCCGAGCGGCTCGTCAACGCTTCCGGGCCCACGCTCGGCCAGGTGGCGCTCCGCGACGGGCGCAAACCCTCCTCCATCGGCATCCTGCACTGCATCGGCTCGCGCGATGAAAACACCAACCGCTACTGCTCGCGCGTCTGCTGCATGTACTCGCTGAAGCTCGCGCACCTCCTCAAGGAGAAGACCGGAGCGCACATCTACAACTTCTATATCGACATGCGCACGCCGGGGAAAGGGTTCGAGGAGTTCTACAAGCGCGTCCTGGAAGAAGGCGTCTCGATGATCCGCGGCAAGGTGGCGGAAGTGAGCGGCTGGCCGCAATCGCCGGAGGAGGAAGGCAAGCTCATCCTGCGCGCCGAGGACACGCTGCTCGGCACGGTGCGCCGCATCCCCGTGGACATGGTCGTGCTCTCGGTCGGCATGGAGCCGCAGGCCGACGCCGACGAGGTCCGCCGGCTCTTCAATATCGGCTGCTCGTCGGAGGGCTGGTTCCTCGAACGCCACCCGAAACTCGCGCCCGTGGATACGTTCACCGACGGCATCTTCCTCGCCGGGGCCTGCCAGGGGCCGAAGGACATTCCCGACACCGTGGCGCAGGCCGGCGCCGCCGCGGCGCAATCCCTGGCGCTGATCGACCGCGGCTTCGTCGAAATGGAGCCGAACACCGCGTGGATTGACGAAGAGCTTTGCTCCGGCTGCCACGTCTGCGTCGGCATGTGTCCCTACACGGCCATCCATTTTGACGCCGAAAAGAACGTCGCCGTGCTCAACGAAGCGCTCTGCAAAGGGTGCGGCACCTGCGTGGCCGCCTGCCCCTCCGGAGCGGCGCAGCAGAACCTCTTCCGCGATGAACAGATCTTCGCCGAAGTCGAAGGAGTCCTGGTATGAGCCAACCTGATGAGCCCACGATCGTCGGATTCTTCTGCAACTGGTGCACGTACCTCGCCGCCGACCTCGCCGGCACCTCGCGCATGAAGTACGCGCCCAGCGTGCGTGTGGTGCGCACGATGTGCTCGGGCCGCGTGGACCCGCAGATGGTGCTCTGGGCGTTCCGCCACGGCGCCGACGGCGTGCTGATCGGCGGCTGCCATCCGGGCGACTGCCACTACCAGGAAGGGAATTACAAAGCCCTGCGGCGCGTCACGCTCCTCAAGCGAATGCTCGAGCAGTTCGGCATCGAGCCGGAACGCCTGCGCCTGGAGTGGATTTCGGCTTCGGAAGGCGAGCGGCTGCGGGACGTCGTGAACGAATTTTCCGAGCAGGTCCGCAAGCTGGGCCCGCTCAAGGCCGCGCCGCGCGGCGAGGAGGCGGTGGCGGCGTAGAGGAATCGGCCTGTCGCGGCGGTGGGCGACCGCCCAACCCGCCCGGCGGTCATAGGGCGCCGCGACAGGAGATGGGTAGGAGCCAACAGCCAAGGCGATAACCAAACTGGCGGTTTACTGGTGCGCGAGCTGCGGCGGCTGCGAGGAGGCCGTGGTGGATCTCGCCGAAGGCGTGCTCAAGGTGGTCGAGGCCGTGGACATCGTTTTCTGGCCCGTGGCGCTCGACTTCAAGCGCTCGGACGTCGAGGCGAGGGGCGACGGCGAAATCGCGGTCAGCTTCATTAACGGCGCGATCCGCATGAGCGAGCAGGAAGCCATGGCCAAACTGTTGCGGCGCAAATCGCAGCTCGTCATCGCTTACGGCGCCTGCGCCTGCCTCGGCGGCATTCCCGGCCTCGCGAACCTGACCGAGAAGGAAGCGGTCCTCCAGTACGTCTATTCCGTTTCGCCCTCGACCGCCGACGGCTCGGGCGTGCGGCCGCAGACGCACACACGCGTCCCGGAAGGCGAGCTCGAGCTGCCGGAGTTCTACGAATCGGTCAAAACGCTCGATCAGGTGATTGACGTGGACTACTACCTGCCCGGCTGCCCGCCCACGGCGAAAATCACGATGAACGCCATTCAGGCGATTCTGAAAGGCGAACTTCCGGAGAAGGGATCGGTTCTGGCCGGCGACCGCGCCCTCTGCTACGAGTGCGAGCTGAATTCAACGAAGCCCGAAAAACTCCTCGTCACGGAACTGAAGCGGCCGCACCAGGTGCTCATCGAGCGCGACAAGTGCCTGCTCGCGCAGGGCGTGCTGTGTCTCGGGCCCGTCACGCGCGGCGGCTGCGAAGCGCTCTGCGTCAAGGGCGGGATGCCGTGCACGGGCTGCTTCGGTCCCGTCGAGCGCGTGCGCGATTACGGCGTCAAAGCGCTCTCCGCCGTCGCCTCGATTGTGGATACGACGGATGAAAAAGTTCTGGCGGAGGCTTTTGAATCGGTGCCCGACCCGGCGGGCACGTTCTACCGCTACAGCGTGCCGGCTTCTTTCCTCGGCCGGAAACGCAAGGCGGCCTAGAGGTGCGTCATGACGCAAAGAATCACGATTGATCCCATCACCCGGCTCGAAGGCCACGGGAAGATTGAAATCTTTCTCGACGACGAAGGGAACGTGAGCCGCGCCTACTTCCAGGTGCCGGAACTGCGCGGCTTCGAGCAGTTCGTCGTCGGCCGGCCCGCCGAGGAGATGCCTCAGATCACCTCGCGCATCTGCGGCGTGTGTCCCACGGCGCACCACATGGCCGCGACCAAAGCCCTCGACGATCTCTACCGGGTCGAGCCTCCGCCCGCCGCCCGGAAACTCCGCGAAATGCTCTATTTGATTTTCACCTTCGAGGACCACGCGCTGCACTTCTATTTTCTCGGCGGGCCGGACTTCGTCGTGGGACCGAAAGCGCCCAAGGGCGAGAGGAACATCCTGGGAGTTCTCGGCAAAGTGGGCCTCGAGGTCGGCCAGCGCGTCATCGCCATGCGCAGGGAATTGCGGGACCTCGTCACGCTTCTGGGCGGGAAAATCATTCATCCGGTTTTCGGCCTGCCGGGCGGAGTGGCCAAGCCGCTTTCGAAGGAGGACCAGCCGCGCTTCGTCGAGGCGTCGAAACGCGGCGTGGAGTTTGCGCTTTTCACCCTTCAGGTGTTTCAGGACCTCGTCCTCAAGAAGAAGGAATACGTGGACGTCATCACTTCGGACGCCTACACGCACCGCACGTACTACATGGGCCTCGTGGACGAGAAGAACCGCGTCAATTTCTATGACGGCCGGGTGCGCGTGGTGGGCCCGGACGGCGCGGAATTCGGCTGCTTCACAGCGCGGGAATACCTGGACTCGATTTCCGAGCACGTCGAGCCGTGGAGTTACATCAAGTTTCCGTATCTCAAGAAAATCGGCTGGAAGGGATTTGTGGACGGCGCCGATTCCGGCATCTACAGCGTGGCGCCGCTGGCGCGCCTGAACGCCGCCGACGGCATGGCCACGCCGCGCGCGCAGGCCGCCTACGAGCAGTTCTTCGCCACGCTCGCCGGGAAACCCGTCCACCACACGCTGGCGAACCACTGGGCGCGCGTCATCGAGATGATTTACGCGGCCGAACGCTTCGAGGAACTGGCGCGCGACCCGGAGATCACCGACCCGAACGTCCGCACGCTGCCCACGGAAATCCCTGCCGTCGGCATGGGCGTCGTCGAAGCGCCGCGCGGCACCCTCTTCCACCACTACGAGACCGACGAGCGCGGGCTCATCACCCGCGCCAACCTCATCGTCGCCACGCAGAACAACGCGGCGCGCATCGCCCTTTCGGTGGACAAGGCCGCGCGCGTCCTGCTTTCCGGCGGCAAGGCCGGGGACGACGGCCTGCTCAACATGGTTGAGATGGCCTTCCGCGCCTACGACCCCTGCCACGGCTGCGGCACGCACTCGCTGCCCGGCTCGATGCCGCTCATCGTTTCCATTCGCGACGCGGACGGAAACCTGCTGCGGCAGGTGCGAAGAGGAGAGTGAACTGAATTGGCGGCCGTTCCCGCGATCGCGGGGACCCGTCCCATGGAAAAAACCAAACCACCAGGGCGCCAAGGCGCCAAGGAAGTAAACCAACCTCTTAACTTTGCGCCTTCGCGCCTTGGCGTGAGGCCATCGTGAATCCCGCCCCCCTTCTCATTCTCGGCCTCGGCAACGACCTGCTCAAGGACGACGCGGTGGGAATCCGCGTTGCCGAGGCGTTGAGGGGAAGATTCCCCGAGGACGTCGAAGTGCGCGCCACATCGCAATTCGGTCTGTCTCTGATGGACGAGCTGCTGGGGCGGGAAAAGGCGCTGCTGATTGACAGCTACCTGCCGGAAGATTTTAGCGGCGCTCGAATCCAGGAATGGACTCTGGACGACGCCGGCGCGGCGGACGCTGTGGCGCCGCACTTCGTGGGCCTCGGCGAAGTGCGCGAGACGATGCGGCAGATGGGCTGCGGCTTTCCGCGCGAAGTCCGAATCCTCGCCGTCCCCGTCCTCGACCCGCTTACCTTTTGCGAGGAGATGAGCCCCGAAGTCGCGGCGCTGGTCGCCGTCGCCGCCGCCCGCGCCCGGCTCATCGTCAGCGGCTGGCTTCCTGTCGAAATGGCAGTGCCCGAAACAGCGTCCGGGTATTCAGAGCGCTAGAATCGTCTGCTCACTCGCTGGGCGTGCCCCCACGCCGGACCCTGACTCGGCGAGCGTCGGCCGTAATGAGGGCAGCCTCGTCGAAGTCCTGGGCGTGGCGCGCGATCAACTCGAGACAGACTGGGCCTTGCTGGGCTGCCCGGAAGTTCACCAGACGCAAAATCCCGCAGTGTGCTGCGCCGCGCAGAACTCCAAGCTCCCCGAAATCTTTGTCCAGTGTCACCAGCACGCGGCCTTCGGTCTTGGCTCGCGCCAGAACAGCGGAGTCGCCGGGATCCTCCGGCCAGTCTCCCACCCCTGCTACGTCATGTCCGGCGGCTTCGAGTTCGGCTTTGGCTTGGGGGCTGATGCACGCATCCAGCAGAATCTTCAAGAACCGACCTCAAGCGAAAGCGGCTCGATGCGTTCGTTGGCGGCGATACGGCGGGCGTAAACGAGGCAGGCTTGAACGTCCTCCCGCTCCAGCCACGGGTAGCTGACGAGGATTGTTTCAATCGTGTCACCGGCGGCCAACATGCCGAGCACATGCTCAACCGCCAGACGTCGGCCTCGGATAATCGGCTTGCCCCCGAAGATTTCGGGGTTCACGGTAATGCGTTTCAGCAGAGTTTCTTCATCCATCGAGAGTCCCACGTCAGGTCCCCGATCCTTGACCTCATCCTAACGCGCCGCGACGGCCGCCGCAACTTCGGTCGCGCGGCGCGGCGTCTCCGCACCAGCCGGCGAGGAGGCGCGTCGTCGAGGCTCAGCACATATCCAGTCAGCAGGAATCCCCGACCCGTTATCCCTCGGCGGGTTCCTTCGCCTTCCGGCGCGGGCCGCGACGCGCGCCCGGCTTGCTTCCCGCGCGCGCGCGGCGCCGGCGCGGTCTGGCTTCCTCGGCCGCTTCTTCCGATGCCGTCTCTCCTCCGGCGCCTTCGGCGGGCGCGCCCGCGTCCGCCATTGCCGGCGCGACTTCTTCCGGGTCGGCGTCGAAGACGCGAGAAGGCTCGCCCCAGGCGACATCCACTTCGGCCGGCTCGGGCTCGGCGGCGGAGGGTGTCCCGGTGAGCGGTTCCTCCGTCCCTGCCGGATCGGCCGTTGCGCCCGCCGGGAGGGCGGGAAAGACGCGCAGCACGCCTTTGCGGTCCCGGTGAACCCGCAGGATGCCTTCGCGCTGGCCCTGGTGCAACAGGTCCACAACGCCGCGGAATCCGTAGCGGCGGGCGTCAAAATCCTTCCCGCCCGAACGAAGTAACTGGCTCACCTGGCGGAGATAGAGCGGCTTGTTGGGCGTCTTCCCGGCGGCTTCCGTCATCGCCTGGCGGAGCAAGTCCATGGCTTCGGCGCTTCCGCCCAGGGGCTCGACCGCTTCCGGCTCCCGAGCCGGCTGCGCCGAGTCGCGTTCGCCCGAATCGTCGGCCAGCTCGACCAGATGGCCGCGGTCGGTTCGCCGCAGCCGGACCAGTCCCGCCTCGTGCAGCTTCTCGATGAACTCGAGGAACGAACCCGAGCCGTAGTCGCGCTCGCTGAACGTCGGGTCGAGTTGCAGCAGCGTGCTCTTGAGCAGGCCGATTTGCGGCGCGACTTCGCGTTCCGCGAGCACCTTGAGCGCCCGTTCCACGTTGGGCATGGCGTCGGAGAGCGAGCGGCCGTCTCCGGCGGCCCGCGGCCGCCCGCGCGAGGAGCGCGCGCGCCGGGCGCCGTCCCCCGCGGCCTTCAGCAGGTTTTCGTAGGCGATGAACTCGTGGCAGTTGCGCTGCAGAATGTTGCTTGTGAACGCGCGCCCGCCCACCACCAGCACCCGCTTGTCATACTGCTTGAGTTTCTCCACCAGCGCGATGAAGTCGCTGTCCCCGCCCACGATGACGAAAGCGTTGATGTAGGGGCGGTTGAAGGCCATCTCCAGCGCGTCGAGCGCCAGGTTGATGTCCGCGCCGTTCTTGTCGCCGCGCGGCGTCACATTGCGCTGCACCATCTGCACGGCGTGCTGCGTCATCTGCCGGCTGTGCTCGCCGGAGCGCGGCCAGTCGCCGTAAGCGATCTTCGTCACCACTTCGCCGCGTTCCTTCAGCGCTTCGAGCACCACCGAAACGTCGAATTCTTTTCTCAGCGTGTCCTTGACTCCGATCTGGATGTTGTCGAAGTCAATGAACACGGCCAATTTCAATCGTTCTTCAATCACGGTCCCTTCTTCCTCCCGAGGCTTCCGGCCGCGGGAGAGGCTGTATTCTGTTTCCGCAGGGAAACTTCACTCCCTCTATCATACTCCCGGAACGCCTTCCGCGTCTCCCTCGCCGTGCCGCCGGCGGCGGTGGTAGAATCCGCGTGCCACGTCCCGGCGGGCGCCGGGTGGTGGAGGAGCCTCCCGCATGTCCCGTCCCCTTCGCGTCGGCATCGTCGGCGCGCGCTTCGCCGCGAAATTTCACTTCGAAAGTTACCGCCGCGTTTACGGAGTTCCCGTGCGCGTCGTGGGAGTAACCTCCAAATCCTCCGGGTCGCGCCAGGCTTTCGCGCGCGAATTCGGCGTGCGCGCCTTCGGCACGTTCGACGAACTCTGCGACGCCTGCGACGTGGTGGATATCTGCGCGCCGGGCGCGCTGCACGAGCCCCTGGCCGTGGCCGCGCTGGAACGCTCGAAGCACGTCATCGTCGAAAAACCCTTCACCGGCTACTACGGGCCGCCGACGGGAGACTTCCGCGGCAACGACTTCCCGAAGGACATGATGCTGCGCGAGGCGATGTCAAGCTGCGAGCGCATTCTCGCCGCCGCGCGCCGCGCGGGGACGAAACTCTGCTACGCCGAAAACTGGGTTTACTCGCCCGCCGTGCAGAAGGAGCGCGAAATTCTCACCAAAAGCGGCGGGCAGATCCTGTGGATGATCGGCGATGAGTCGCACAGCGGCTCGCACTCGCCTTATTACGGCGTGTGGAAATTTTCCGGCGGCGGCTCGATCGTCGGCAAGGCGTGCCACCCGCTCAGCGCCGCGCTCTGCCTGAAGCGCGCGGAGGGCGAAGCGCGCGAGGGAACGCCCATCCGGCCCGTGACCGTCTCTGCCCGCACGCACGAAATCACGCGCCTCAAGACTTACCGCGACGCCGGGTTTCTGCGCACCGACTACGCCGACATTGAAGACTACGGGCAGATGCACGTCACGTTTGCGGACGGCACCGTCGCCGACATCTTTGCGAGCGAACTCGTCCTCGGCGGCGTTCACAACTGGCTCGAAATTTTCGCCAACAACCACCGCACGCGCTGCAATTTGAATCCGCTCAACGCGCTCGAGACTTACAACCCCCGCGAAGAGCAGTTGAAGGACGTTTACGTCGTTGAGAAGATCGGCACCAAGCAGGGCTGGTCGAATCCCGCGCCCGACGAAGACTGGCAGCACGGCTACCCGCAGGAGTTTCAGGATTTCGTGGAGTGCATTTTCGAAAACCGCGAGCCGCTTTCGGGTCCCGAGCTGGCGCGCGACACGGTGGCTGTGCTTTACAGCGCTTACCTCTCCGCCGAGCGGCGCGGCGCGGAAGTCGCGTTACCCGCCTGAACGCCCCGCAAGCCCTTCTTCAAGTCGTTAACACCGAAGTGGATATCCCCGGTGGCTCCGGGATGGACATTACCCGCGGGCGTGTTAGAATCCGGCCCTGCCGGCGGGGTGTTCGGAAAGCGGCCGGGCGGCGTCGCCGCCTGCGACATCCCGTTTGCTTGCGATCGATCTTCAATCACGAATCCTTGTAACCGGCCGCCGCAACGCTGCGGCGACGGGATTCCTGTGGAGGAGTTGAATGATGAAATTCCGAACCCGCGGGTTCTCGCTGATCGAACTGCTCATCGTGGTGGCGATCATCCTGATCATCGCGGCCATCGCCATTCCGAGCCTGCTGCGCAGCCGCATCGCCGCCAACCAGGCGTCGGCGATCGGCAGCCTGCGGACTCTCAACACGGCCGAGGTGACCTATTCTTCCACCTACGGCCAGGGCTTCACGAGCACGCTGCTTCAGCTCGGACCGCCGGCGACGGGCGACCCCGTTTCGGCCTCGGCGGCGGGGCTGATTGACAGCGTGCTCGCCGCCGGCGTGAAGAGTGGCTACAGCTTCGTGTATTCGCCGCGCAATCCGGACACGAACGGCCAGTACACCGGCTACTCGATCACGGGAAATCCCGCGCAGCCGGGCGTGACCGGAACGATGTACTACTACACCGACCAGACGCACGTCATCCGCGGCAACTCCTCGGGCACGGCCTCCGCGGCGGATAGCCCGGTGGCGAACAAACGGCGGCCGATCC
>CAZKXX010000064.1:0-22684 GCA_964556705.1 uncultured Acidobacteriota bacterium | reverse complement strand
TTCTGCTTGATGATTTCGATGCCCAGTCTTCCCGCCCAGATTTCGAGCTGTTCGTTTGCGGCGGCGCGGAAGGTGTCCGCGGCGGCGAGCAGCGGCCGGCGCCCCTGCTCGCGGTAGAAGTGCGCGAGCTTGGCGATCGAAGTCGTTTTGCCGACGCCGTTCACGCCCACGACGAAGATAACTTCCGGCTGGCCCGAGGGCGGCGCTTGCGGCGGCGCGGCTTTCGCCGGGGAAGGATGTTCGAGCACGGCAAGGAGCTCGCGCCGCAGCGCTTCGCGGAGTTCCGCGGGCGTCTGGACCTTCCGGCGGCGGATGTCCTCGCGCAGATGGTCGAGCACCTCGGTCGTCGTCTTCACGCCGAGATCGGCGCCGAGCAGCGTCACTTCGAGTTCGTCGAGGACGGCGACGTCCACCGTTTCCCTGCCCTCGACGATCTCTTCGACGCGGCCGACGAGCTGCTCTTTGGTGGAGCTGACGGCCTGCCGGAGGCGTTCGAAGAACCCCGTCTTCTTTTCACCGGAGCCGAATAAGGTCTGGACCATTCCTTTTCATTCTATCCCGAAGCGCGGATTTTGTGCGGAGGGATTGCGCGGCGAGCGGGGAACTCAGACGGTCGGCTGGGGCACCTGGGGCGCGGCGGCAATCGTGGCGCGGCGGACTTCGTACTTGCGCAGCTCGCCTTTCTGGTAGGCCGAGCCCAGCGCGTCCACGACGATCGGGTCGTACTTCGTGCCCGCGTGCTTGCGCAGGATTTCCAGCGCCGAAGGGAAGTCGCGCCCCGCCTGGTAGGGCCGGTCGGTGGTGACGGCGTCGAAGGTGTCGGCGACGGCGATGATGCGCACCATGAGCGGCAGCTCGTCGCCGCGCAGCCCGTCCGGATAGCCCTTGCCGTTCAGCGACTCGTGGTGCCAGCGGATGCCGGGCAGGGCGTCGGCGAGCTGCTTCACCTGGCGCACGATCTCGAAGCCCATGATCGTGTGCCGCTTCATGATTTCAAATTCTTCGTTGGTCAGCACGCCGGGTTTTTTGAGCACGCGGTCTTCGACGCCGATCTTGCCCACGTCGTGGAGCGTGGCGGAGATGCGGATTTTCTCGACCTCTTCGTCGGAAAGGCCGATTTCGCGCGCCAGAATCGTGGAAAAGGCCGCCACGCGGCTCGAATGGCCTTTCGTGTATGGGTCTTTGGCGTCCACCGCCGCCGCGATCATTTCAATCGAATCGAAGAAGAGCTGGCGGTTCTCTTCCGACGCCTTCTGGAGGTCGGTGATGTAGTGGTGGATGTCGTCGAGCATCAGGTTGAACGTTTCGGCGAGCTCGCCGATTTCCGTGCGGCTGCGCACGTCGGCGCGATGGGAGAAGTCACGCTGCGCGATGCGCCGCGCCGTGCTGGCCAGGTTTTCGAGCGGGCGCGTGATGAACTTGGCGGAAACGATGGCCACCCCGAGGTTGACGATGATGAGCAGGACGCCCCAGCCGATGGTTTCCTTCTGCATCTCATCAACGTAGAAGTAGGCGTCGCTCAGTTTTTTCTGGACGATGACGCCCCAGTTCATCGCCGGGATGGGCGAGGAGCTGCCCAGCATCTGCACGGTCTCGTCGCCGCGTGTCAGGTAGAAGGGTCCCGTCTCGGTAGCGCGCGCCTGGCTGCTCAGGAACCGAGCGACGATCGGAACGTGGACCACTTCCATGCCGGGAATGTTCTGCTGCGGATTGTTGGAAGCCACCAGGCGCCCGGAGTTGTTGACGATGTAGGCTTCCAGGCCCGCGGTCTGCGCCTCGTTGAGCCGCGCCACGATGGGCTCGATGGTGACCACGGCGGCGGCCATGCCGAGAAAACGGTTCCCGGCGCGCAGCGGGTGGGCCACGACCATCACGGGCTCGTTCACGCCGTTGCGCACGATGGTGATGGGATCGCTCTGGTAGCGCGTGCCCTGGCGCGATGCGATGAAGGCCGCTTCGAGCGCTTTGCGCAGGAAGGTGTCTCCGGCGGCGTTGTAGCCGCCCGCCTGCACGCCCCGCGCCTCTTCGTTCAGCACGGTGGCGTAAAGCACCCACAGGCGGTCGGCCGCGAAGCGCTGGACGATCTTCAGCAGGTCGGCATCCGAGGCGAACCGCTCGGGCGGAGTGCGGGCCGCGAGGGGCGCCACGTTCTCGGCGAACTCCATGAAGTGCTGGCTCATGTTCTCCAGGTAAAGACCGATTTCCTGAGCCAGCGATTTCGAAATCGTCGTCTGGAGAACGATTTCCTGGGTTTCCAGGAGCTGCCGGTTCTGCGACGTCATCTTGCTGCCGTAAAACCACAACGGCACGACGCTGATGACGACGAGAATCAGCAGCAGGATGTATAAAATTCGGACTCGCCCGATCCGGTCGCCCTTCATGCGGCCTCGTGGTTCTTCATCTTAGGGAAGCCCTGGCGGGAAATCAACAGATTACAGCCGGCGCGCGAATCGCCTGCGAGGTTCAACTCCGCGGTTGTTACCGCGCGGGACAACAGCCGGTGACGCGCCGCAACCGGAATTCTCCCCGGGACACACCCCGCCCCGGAGGATGACGTTGTGCTATAGTTGTTTCTTGACAGGGCTGCGAGGACATTGAATCCACAAGGTTTCTGCGGCGCCGGCGGGATTGCGGCGCGCGAGCCGGATTTTCCGCGGCCCGGGAGGTTGGCCCATGTATCCTGAAGAATTCGTCCAACCCATGCGCGAGGAATTGACGCGCCTCGGATTTCTCGAGCTGCGGTCGCCCGAAGACGTGGACGCCCTGCTGGGGCGCGAGAAGCGTTCCGTGCTCGTGGTCGTGAATTCCATCTGCGGCTGCGCGGCGGGGAAGGCCCGGCCCGGCGTGGCCCTGGCGCTCGAACACCGCGCGCGGCCCGAAGTGCTGGCCACGGTTTTCGCGGGCCAGGACCGCGATGCCACCGAGCGCGCCCGCAGCTATTTCACCGGTTATCCGCCGTCCTCCCCTTCCATCGCGCTGCTGCGCGAGGGCAAGCTGGTCTTCATGCTCGAGCGCTCGAACATCGAAGGTCGCGACCCGTTTTCGATTGCGGAAGATTTGAAGGAGGCTTTCGACCGCTTCTGCGCGCCGGCGGGCTCAGCGGCGACTCCCTGAATCTGCCGCCCCCGGGGACGACGTAGGGACTTCGCCTTCTCCCTATTCTTCTTTCAGCGGGCGCTCCATCAATATACGAATCGCCTCGCGCGGAGAAATTTCGCCTCGCAGGATGCGTTGCACCTGAGCGGAGATGGGCATCTCGACGCCGTGCCGCGCCGCCAGCTCGACGGCGGCGTCGGTGGTCTTCACGCCTTCGGCCACCATGCGCATCGAGCTGACGATTTCCTCGAGGCGGCGGCCGCGCGCGAGCTCGACTCCCACCTGACGGTTGCGGCTCAATTCGCCGGTGCAGGTCAGCACCAGGTCGCCCAGACCCGCCAGCCCGGCCATGGTTTCCCGGCGCGCGCCGCAGGCGCAGGCGAGTCGCGTGATTTCCGCCAGCCCGCGCGTGATGAGCGCCGCAAGCGGATTGCGTCCGAGTTCGAACCCCTCCACCACGCCCGCCGCAATCGCGATGACGTTCTTCAGCGCGCCGCCCAGCTCGACTCCCGTGACGTCCGTCGAGCGATAGAGCCGCAGGTTCGCGCAGGAAAAATTCTCCTGGACACGCCGCGCCACCGAGTCGTCCTCGGAGGCGACGACGACGGCGGTGGGCGCGCCGCGCGCCACCTCGAGCGCGAAGCTCGGCCCGGAGACGGCGGCGAAGCGGTTCGCTGTCCCGGCGCCCGCGACTTCGCGAAAGACTTCGCTCATTCGCATGAGACGTTCGGTCTCAAGCCCCTTCGTCACGCTGACGATGACGGCGCGGCTGGGCAGGTGGGGCAGCATTCGAGTGTACAATCCGCGCGCGACGTGCGACGGCATGGCGCCCACCACGAATTCCGCGCCCGCGAGCCCTTCAGCGAGGTCGCCCGTGGCGCGAACGCTCTCCGGAAGCCGGGCGCCCGGCATGAACAGCGCGTTCTCGCGCCGCGCGCGGAGACTCTCCACCACTTCCGGCTCGTGCGCCCACAACGTCACGGCGTGGCCGCGGCCGGCGAGCGCCCGCGCCAGCGCCGTGCCCCAGCTTCCAGCGCCGATGATGGCGATGTTTGGCATGAGAAGCTTTCAGCTGTCAGCGAAAATCGTCCGTCGTCCTTTGTCCCTGGTCCTTTGTCCTTTACACGCCACCACATACTCTCAGGTCCGAACTAACCACAAACTTGAAGTCGAGAACGAAGGACCGCGGACAAAGGACCAAGGACTACTGACTCCTGACTCCTGACTTCTGACTTCCGATCCGGCTCTCCGTTCCCGCCAGCAACCGCCGAATATTCGAGTGGTGCTTTCCGATGACAATGACGGCGCTGGCGGCGGAGGCGAGAGCAATCGCACCCGGTGGCTGATCGAGAAAATACACCAGAGCGGGGAAGACGGCCGAAGCGGTGATCGAGCCAAGCGAAACGAATCGCCACAGGCCCAACATGATGCCGAAAACCACCAGCCACGCGCCGACCGCCGCCGGAGTCAGCAGCACATAAACGCCGATGGCCGTGGCGACGCCTTTGCCGCCGCGGAACTTCAGCCAGAGCGGAAAGCAATGGCCGAAGATGGCCGCCACCGCCGCGGCGCCCACCCAGCGCGGGTCGTTCTCCGTCCAGCGCGAAGCGAGGAGGACCGCGGCTGCGCCTTTGCCGCAATCGAGCGCGAACGTGGCGACGAACCCCGCCGGTCCCAGATTGCGCATGACGTTCGTGGCCCCGATCGAGCCCGAGCCGGTCGAGCGAACGTCGATGCCTTTCTGCCAGCGGACGATGAGGTAGCCGAAGGGAATCGAGCCAAGCAGGTAGGCGATGGCGGTGGTGACGAGTCCCGTCATGAGGAGTTCTCGCCGGACGGCCCGGCGGGTTCGGAACGGACCGCCTCGGCGGCTGCGCTTACTTCCAGAGGCTGCTCGAAGCGCGCGCGGACGGAAACTGCGCCAGCTTCAGGTACTCGGCGCCCTCGGGCGAGAGTTTACTCTCGTAAAGGAAAAATTCCGACGCCTCGAACCGGCCGAGTGAAAAAGCTTCCGGCGCGCCGCCGGTGCGCTCTGCAATCGCGGCCAGCAGCGCGGGCTGCGGCCGGGGTTCCTTGAAGCGCGCCAGCGTCAGATGCGGTTTGAAAGGGCGATTTTCCGGCGTGAAGCCCAGCCGCGCCGCGGCCTTCTCGATCTCTTGCGCCAACTTCTCGAGGGCCGGCGGGGCCTCGACGCCCGCCCAGAATACGCGCGGGCGGCGAGCGTCCGGGAAGAAGCCGAAGCCCTTCACTTCGACGCTGAACTTCTCAAGGGGGCCGAGCAGGCCGAGCGCCTCGCGCACCCGCGCGCACTGCCGGTCGGTGATTTCGCCCAGAAACTTCAGCGTCAGGTGGATGCCTTCGGGCCGCGTCCAGCGGGCGTCGGGGGCGGCCCGGCGCAGGACGGACTGCTCGCGGCTGAGCGCGGCGTGAAGCTCTTTCGGCAGATCAATGGCGATGAAAGCGCGCATGATGGATTTCCGATTGATGATTGAAGATTGCCGATTCAGGGCTTTGTGCCTTCATCTCCGCTTATCGGCAATCACCCATCGTCAATCCTTAATCCTCCTCAATCTCTCAGCCTGCGCCGGACCAGCTCCAGCGCGACCTGCGCGGCCCAGTTGCGGACGCGCTCGCGGTTGCCGGGAAAGCGGAACTCGCGCACCTGCGTGCCGCGCTCGTCGGCCAGAGCGATGAAGACGAGTCCCACGGGTTTTTCGGGCGTGCCGCCGGCCGGGCCCGCGATGCCCGTCACGCCGAGGCCCATGGCGGCGCCCGCGCGCCGCCGGATGCCTTCCGCCATCGCCTGCGCCACGGGTTTGGAGACCGCGCCGTGTTCGGCGAGCAGGGCCGGAGGAACACCGCAGAGTTTCGTCTTCAGGTCGTTCGAATAGCAGACGGCGCCGCCGAGAAAAAAATTCGAGCTGCCGGGAACACGCGTGAGGCGCTCGGCGAGCAGCCCGCCCGTGCAGCTCTCCGCCACGGCCAGCGTCTTCTGGCGCATCACGAGA
Source organism: uncultured Acidobacteriota bacterium (assembly GCA_964556705.1). Classification (GTDB taxonomy): domain Bacteria; phylum Acidobacteriota; class Terriglobia; order UBA7540; family UBA7540; genus CAZKXX01. The sequence continues at coordinate 16,580 of CAZKXX010000064.1, read as the reverse complement.
TACATACCGACCACTTCTTCAAGCGATTCGCCGCCGGTGGAATAGACGTAGTCGCCGAGGGCGCTCTCGATCTTTCCGGCGAGGTCAGCGGCGAGGAGTTCGGCTTCCGCCGCGGTCGCGGCGCGCGCGCGCACGTGGACTTCGATGCCTCCCGGCGTCGCCAGCACGGTTGTGGCGGGATTCGAGAGATTCTTGTAGAGGGGCGCGATCCGCTGGTCCACTTCCGATTCGGGAAGGCCCACGACTTTCACAACGCGCGTTGCCAAGTGCAGGCCCACGCCCAGCCGCGCCAGGCGCGGCGCGCACGCCGATTCGAACATCGCTTCCAGCTCGCGAGGCGGCCCGGGCAGCAGCACTACGACGATGCCGTCCTGCTCGATCCACAGTCCCGGCGCCGTGCCGTTCTTGTTTTCCAGCCAGTCGGCGCCTTCCGGAACGAGGGCCTGGCGCAGGTTGTTTTCCGTCATCGTGCGGCCCAGGCGGGCAAACCGTTCCTCGAGATGCCGGCGGATTTCCGGCACCTCGCGGAGCGGCCGGCCGAGCACTTCGGCGACGACTTCCCGATTCACATCGTCTTCGGTGGGGCCGAGCCCGCCCGTCAGCAGCACCAGGCGCGAGCGGCCGAGCGCCGCGCGAAACACTTCTGCCAGGCGCTCGCGGTCGTCGCCCACGATGGTCTTGAGGCGCACCTCGATGCCGAATTCGTTCAACTTGCCCGTGAGGTAGAGGGAGTTGGAGTCCTGCCGGTGGGGCGTGAGCATCTCCGAGCCGACGATGATGATCTCAGCGTCCATGGGAAAAACAGTGACGAGTGGCGAGTGACGAGTGATCAGTGCGAGTGCGGAATGCCGTTCTTCTTTCCTCAGGGTGAGGATGGCTCCGAGTCACTCTCCTCGTCAAAAGAAATGGTCTCGGGCGCGTGGCTGCATGATCCATGCTGCTTTGGAGTTTGAGATCGCTCGTCACTTGTCACTCGCCACTAGACCAGCGGTCTGCCCGCGATGTTCACCTGAAGCTCAACGAGCGAATTGCCCGTGGCGACGACCAGAGAGCGTTGCGGCGTGAAGGCCAGGCCGACGATGTTGTTGCCGGAGACGAACAGTTCCGGCGCGCCGTGCGGCGTGAAGCGCACGATGCCGCGCCGCCCGCCGAGCGACGCCGCCACATAAAGGTTGCCCTCGGCGTCAAACGCCAGCCCCTGAGGTCGTCCCAGCCCGCGGTAAAACGACTTCACTTCGCCGGCGGGCGTGATCCGGTAAACGTGGTCGAAGCTGGACGTCGTCGGCCCGGTGGCGTAAAGGTCGCCGGCATCTCCGAAGGCAAGGTGGTAGGCCGCGACGCTCGGTTCCAGCGTCGCAAAGACGAAAATCTGCCGCTGCCGATTGATCTTGAAAATCGTTCCCGTGCGGTCGCCGACGTAGAGGTTTTCGTCGGGATCGAACGCGATGCCCGTGGCGACGCCCATGCCCTGCGCGTAAACGCTTCGATGTCCGTCCGGCGTCACGCGATAAATCGTTCCTTCGGCGCGGCTGGAAACGTAGAGCACCCCGTCGCGGTCGAAGGCCAGCCCCGTGGGGTTCAGCAGGTCGCTCAGGAAAGGCCGCGCCACGCGGTCGCGGCCGATCTGATAAATGGAGACGGCCACTTTCTGCCCGCGCGTTCCGCTGAAGGTGGTGAAGATGTTGCCGGCGGCATCCACAGCGGGATTGGCCACCGGATGGAGATTTTCGGCGAGCGTCACGCCTACGGTGACGGCGACCGGGTCGCTGACGGCGTGCCCGACGTCCACGGTGAGCGTGCCGTCCACGACCCCTTCGGGCACCCGAACGACCAGACGGTTCGGTGAGCTGACCAGCAGACTCGCCGGCACCGCGCCCAGGCGGACCGCGGGGCGCTGGTTGCCGTTGGCAATGAACCCCGCGCCGCGAATGGCGATCTCGCCGCCCGAAATGGCGGCGCGCGGCACCACGGTTTCGATGCGCGGTCTTTCTGCGGGTGACATTCCAGGTTTCATCCGGAAGCCTCAGTTCCTCCTAACTCAGCCACCATTTCAGACCGGCGAGCGCCAGCAGGCTGTAGCCGCCGGCCACGAGGTCATCCAGCATGATGCCCCAGCCGCCCGGGGCCCGCTCCGCCCTCCCGGCCGGGAAGGGCTTGAGCACGTCGAAGGCCCGGAACAGGAAGAAGCCCGCCGCCAGCCAGGCCGGCGGCGCGTCGGGCCACAGAAGAAATGTTGTCATCTGACCGGCAACTTCGTCAATCACCACCTGAGGCGGGTCGGTGCGTCCGAAGAACTTCTCGGCGCGCGTGGCCGCCCAGACGCCGGCCAGAAAAACCGCAGCCGTCATCGCGGCGAGCAGCAGGGAAAGGACCCAGCGCTCCGCGGGCAGGCGGCCCAGAGCCACCACCACCGCCAGCCCCACGAGCGACCCGGCCGTTCCCGGAGCCACCGGCGCGTAACCCGTCGGGCCGCAGGTGGCAATCCGCACGGCCGCGTCGGGCCGCGAGTCAGTCAAGCTCCTCCTTCGGGGCGGGCGCGGTCGCTCCGCCTTCCGCCTTCTCCTTTGCCTCGGCCGCAGCCGGGATGCGGTAGCGTTCCGACAGCCAGTTGTCGAGGTCGATCAACTGGCAGCGTTCGCTGCAGAACGGCCGAAACGGGTTCCCCTCGTACGTTGTCTCACGCCGGCAGGTGGGGCAACGCATGCTCGGTCTCCCGGCGGGCGGCGCCGGAAGGCGTCGCCGGCAAGGGTTGAATCTGCACGAACAGCGGGCCCGGCGCGCGCGGCGCCGGCGGCTCGGCAAAATGCTCCGCTTCCAGCCGCGCCACCAGGTCGTAATCGCCGGTCTCCGTGATCGTCGCCCAGCGGAACTCGCCCGCGCGCGGCTCCCCGCCTTCGAAATCGTTCACAAACACCTGACCGTCAATCTCCGGCGCCTGGCGTTCGAGCCGCCCGCGAAACAGCAGTTCGGTTTCTTCCGCGCGGCCTTCCACGATCACGGGCAGACGCCGGCCGATGAAACGCTTCAAGCGCCGGCGCGAAATCTTTTTCTGCGCGGCCAGAAGTTTCCGCTGGCGCCGCCGCGCCTCGCGGCCCGCCACCTGATTCGGCAGCGCGTACGACGTGCTGGTCTCCTCGTTCGAATACAGAAACACGCCGAGGTGGTCGAACTCGGCGGCCTGGACGAATTCCACGAGCGATTCAAAATCTTCCTCGGTCTCGCCCGGGAAGCCGACAATCATGGAAGTCCGCAGCGCCACTTCGGGAACGGCCGCGCGGATTTTTCCAAGCATCTTCAGGAAGTGCGCTCCGCCCGAGCCGCGCCGCATGGCCTTCAACACCGCGGGACTGGCGTGCTGGAGCGGGATGTCGAAATACTTCGCGACCTTCGGCGACTCGGCCACGGCTTCGATCAGCGCGTCGGTCAGGCGATTCGGGTAGCAGTAAAGGAACCGGATCCAGACGAGTTCGGGGATTTTCGAAAGCTGGCGGAGCAGCGTCGCGAGGCCGTCCTTCAGGCCGAGGTCTTCGCCGTAGCTCGTCGTGTCCTGGCCGATCAGCGTGATCTCGCGCACGCCCTGGCGGGCGAGGTTTTCGGCCTCGCGCACGACGCTCTCAAATCGGCGCGAGCGGAATTTTCCGCGCATCTGCGGGATGACGCAGAACGAGCAGGGGTGGTCGCACCCTTCGGCGATTTTGATGTAGGCGGAATAGCGCGGCGTGGAGAGAACGCGCGGCGTGAACTCGTGATAGAGGTAGGGCTCGGCCCGGGACGCCGCTTCGCGGCCACCGTCCGCGTCCTCGCAGGCCGCGAGCACCTGCTCGAGTTCGTTCGTGCCGATGACGAAGTCCACTTCCGGAATTGCTTTCAGCAAGTCCTGACGATAGCGTTCGACCAGGCATCCGGCCACCACCAGGCGGCGCGCCCGGCCTGACTTCTTGTGCTCGGCCATCTCGAGAATCGTCTCGATGGACTCGCGTTTGGCGGGCTCGATGAAGCTGCACGTGTTGACGATGAGCACGTCCGCGTCAGCGGCCTCCGGCGTCAACTCGTAGCCGTGGCGCGCCAGGATGCCCAGCATCACCTCGCTGTCCACCAGGTTCTTCGGACAGCCCAGACTGACCATTCCGACTTTGGGCATAAGAGGACTTGAACCAGAGGTCGCGGGAGTTCGCACTACCGCTCAAATTCAAATTTTAGCACGGATTCACTGAAGAGGTCGGGCGTTGGTGGTCGGTTGTCGGTTGGAGGTCGGGCGTCTGTGTCAGCGGTTCGCTCCCCAGCGAAAGAGCCGGGTCAACTCACGAGGATCAGCCGGCAACCAACTGCCCACAACTAATCACGAACAACCCGCAGCCAACTTCCGACTCAAAACGCCCTCGTTACTGTCTGCGCCAGACGTGGACGACGTCGTCCCCCGACGCGGCGATGAAATTTCCGTCGGGCGAAAACGCCACGGTGCGCAGCGGCACTTTGCTGTCGGTCAGGGTTTGGACGAGCCTTCCTTCTTCCACCGACCAGACGCGCACGGTCGAATCTTCGCCGGCCGAAGCGATCAGCCGGCCGTCAGGCGAAAACTCGGCCCAGTGGGCAGGGCCGTTGTGGCCGACGAGGGCGAAAACCGGCCGCCAGTCGGGAACGGAGAACAATCGCACGCGGCCATCTTCGCAGGAGGTGACCACGCGGCTCGCGTCGCGCGAAAAGCTGACGCTCTGCACGGTCGCCGGATGTCCGGCGAGCAGGTCCACGGGCCGCTGCTCCTGGAGGAGCACGACGCTCGGGTCGCGCACCGAACTCTGGTCCACGCGCGCGAAAATCAGCCACCGGCCGTCGGGTGAAAATTCGATGAGGTCAGGACGGTGCGTCAGAAACGGCAGGCTGAGCCGGCCGCCCCAGCCCGTCGCCGGCTTCCAGAGATCGATGTTCGCTTCTTTGTAGATGACGACGTATTGGACGGCCGGCAGCCAGCGCGGCTGTCCGTAACCCGGCCCCGCGCCGACGGAGTTCACTTTGCCGACCAGCGTGTCGCGCTCCGCGTCCCACTGAATGGCCAGCAGCGGCGTCATCGCGCCCGCCTGCGCGCGAAACATTCCCGCGCCCAGCAGCAGCAGGCGGTCCGGGTCGAGGAAGTTTGCGGACTGGTAATTCAGGTCGCGAATGCCTTCGACCTGCGGCCTCAAAATCTTGCGCGCCCCGCCCTCGGCGAGATCGTAGAGCACGATCTGGTCCTGGGCGGCGACGGCGAGCAGGCGCGAGTCCGGCGAAAAAGCGCTGGCGGGCGAGTAGCGCAGCGCCAGATGGCCTTCGATGCGCCCGTGCGCGAGCCAGGAAGTGGCCCGCGGCGGCGCCTCCACGGTCTCCACCTGCGCGGCGGGGAGCTGAACCACCAAGACACAAAGACACCAGGAAGAGACAAGATAAGAAAACAGGGGAAATTTCCTTGCGCGTCCCGTTGCCGGCCCGCGTGTTAAGTTTGCTTGATTCAATCTCCGCCTTCCTTCGTGTCTTGGTGTCTGAGTGGTTTGCTCTTTCTTAGACGAGTTCACCTCGCGCCAGCCGCTCCACCAGTTCGCGGTCGGCTTCCAGAAACGGGTACTCGGGAAGTTGGATGCGCGGCGCCCACTCGACGGCTTCGAACACCCGGTTGCGCACTTCGCCGCGAAACGACGGCACGTTGAAGAAGACCACTTCCACAAACCGGTCCGGATAGCGATGCCGGAGGCGGAAAACTTCCTCGCCGACTTCGGCCTGAATCGCCAGTTCTTCCTCGAGTTCGCGAAGGAGCGCGTCTTTCAAGCCCTCGCCGTCGCGCACCTTGCCGCCGGGAAATTCCCATTGCAGCCCGTAGCGGTCCGTGCGCGGCCGCTGGCAAATGAGCACGCGGTCGCCCCGGGTGAGAATTCCCGCCGTCACCAGAATCGGCTTTTCGCTTGCCATCCGACCCATTGTAGCGCGAGTCTGTTGTTTGACCCGCGGCGTTTCCCGCAGCACGAGCTTCAAAGAGTTCAGCCGTTCGCCCTGAATTTCAGGAGCGTCGATGCGCGCGTCGTCCGGCCACATGGAAAGGCAGAATTCAGAATCCAGGAGTCAGGAGTCAGGATGACCCAGGCCACGGGGCGGGCAAGCGTCATTGCGTACTGTCAAGCGCGACCCAGAACTTACAGCCAACAACCAACCTCTTTCATCCTCCAGCAAACTGCGCAAACGTGATTTCGACGACGACGCTGCAGGGAACGGGCGCGCCGTTCTTGCGGGCCGGCTGAAACTTCCACTGCCGCACGGCGCGCAGCGCTTCCTGGTCGAGTCCCAGCCCCAGCGGCCTCACCACTTCGGGCGCGACAACCGCGCCCGAAGCGTCCACAAAAATCCGCAGGACGACGGTCCCTCCATGCCGCGCAAACCAGGCCTTATCCACCGGTTGGGGGGCCACGCGGTCGCGGAGCACCGGTCTTTCGAAGTCCAAGTCCGGATTGGCCGCCTGCTGCGCTCCAGGCGGCGGCGTGCACGCGCCGTCAGGCGCCGGCTCCGGCGCGCCGAGCTGCTGCGCGAGTTCGCGGAACCTGCGCTTCAGGCCGCAGTCGTCCGGTGAAAGCTCCGCGGCCCGCCGCAGTTCTTCGAGCGCCCCGGCCGGCTCGCCTTTCGCCTCGAGCGCCGTCGCGAGCGCGGCGCGCCAGTAAGCTTCTTCTCCGTCCTGGCGCAGGGCGCGGCGATATTCGACAATGGCCTCGTCGAGCTTGCCCTGTGATTCCAGCTCCTGCCCGCGCTCGAACGTCTCGACCGCCAGCCGCAGCTTTCGCGCCTGAACGCTCTGAGCAAGGGCCGGCAACGCGCACAGCGCGGCCATCGCCGCCGCCGCGACCGCTCGCGCGAACGTTTTTCTGTGCTGCCCATTCGAGTGGCCGAGTTTCATCCGTTCGAACCCGTGGATTTTCCATGATACCGCAAATGCCGGCCACAGAAAGAGCCGGAACATCCGGCGGGCGCGACGCCGCGAGGAAATATCCGCCTTCTTCGCGCCCCTGATTGCGGCCTCCCAACCGCCGCCCTGCCGCCGCAACTTTTTCTTTCGCCGGGTGTTATAACAGGTGTGGCGACGATGGCCATGGATCGCGACCACGAGCTCATGCTGCGGGTCCGCGAGGGCGACGCAGACTCGCTGGATGAACTCCTGCGCCTCTATCGCCGCCCGCTGGCCGGATACTTCGCCCGCATGGTGCGCGACCCTGCGCTCGCCGAAGACCTCGTTCAGGAAACGTTCCTGCGCATTTTCAAGTCACGGCACCGTTACCGGCCCGACGCGCGGTTCGCCACGTATCTCTACCGGGTGGCGACGAACCTGGCGCTCAATGCCATCCGCGACCGGCGCGACGTGTGGCTGGCAACGAAGGACGGCGAGGACGGGGAAGCGAGGGCGGTGGAATCCCGGCTGCCGGACGGGCATCCGACGGCGGAGCAGCAAATGATCGAGGCTGAACGCCAGAGGCAGATCCGCGAAGCGGTGGAAACGCTGCCGCCCAACCAGCGCGCGGCGGTGCTGCTGCACAAGTATCAGGACGCGGACTACCGGCAGATTGCGGAAATTCTCGGTGTCTCCGAGAGCGCCGTGAAATCGCTCCTCTTCCGCGCCTACGAAGCGCTGCGAGCGCGGCTGGCGCCGCTGGTGAAAGGAAGTGAGCCATGAAATGCCCGGAGCGGGAACAACTGTTTGAACTCGCGCACGGCCTGGCGCCGGAGGGATCGGAGGAGCTTCGCGCCCACGCCACCTCATGCGACCGCTGCCGCGCGGTACTGGAGGAATACGGCCGGCTCGACGCTCTGCTCGCCGAGTGGCAGCCGGCTGAGCCTTCGCCGTGGCTCGACGCGCGGGTGCGTGCTGTCGTGCAAAGTGAGCTGGCTCGCCGTCCGCGAACGCTCTTCGGCCTGCGCCTCGCGTGGCTCGCCCCGCTCGTGGCGCTGGCGATTCTGATTGGCGCGGTGTTGCTCGTCCAGCGCGAGCCGCAGTTTCCGCTGCGGCCCGTGCGGCCTCCGGAGGTGGCCGGGAAGGCCGCGGAACCCCCTCCGGCCGAAGCGCCTTCCGAGCCTTCCACTCGACCTGTTCAGGAGCCGGCGCTCGTGGCCGTGACGAGCGAGGACGAAAATTTCGCGGCTTTCGACGACCTGGATTTGTTCGCCAACTTCGAAATTCTTTCTGAACTGCGCCGGGAAGGGAACCGCCGTGCGAACTGAACAGATTCTGACAATGCGCCCGCTGCTCGCCGCCGCGCTGGCGCTGCTAGTGGGCGCGAGCGCGGCGCTGGCGCAGCATCGCGGCGGGGGCGGACGGGGCGGCCCGGAACCGCACGGCCCGCATCACGGCCTGCCCGCGCAGCCGGGCGAGCCGGCCCCGCGCGCGCAGCGCGGCGGTCCGCATCATGAAGGGCGCGGCCCGCACCATTTCGTGCGACGGCTGATGCAGCTTCCGCCCGAAGAGCAGGAAAAAGCTCTCGCCGCCGACCCGCGCTTCCAGCGGCTCCCGGCCGAGCGCCAGGAGCGCATCCGCGAGCGCCTGCGCCACTGGAACGAACTTGGCGAGCAGCAGAAAGAGCGCATTCGCGAACGGCAGGAAATCTTTCTCAGCCTCACGCCCGAACAGCGGCAGGCGGCGCGGCACATCTTTCGCCGCTGGCAGCGCGTCGAGCCGGAGCGGCGCCGGGCGATGCTCGGAGCTTTCCGCCGCCTGCGCGACTTGTCGCCCGAAGAGCGCGAAGAGTTTCTGAAGGGCGCGGAAATCGAAAAGCGATTCTCGCCCGAAGAGCGCCGCCTGCTCTCCCGCCTGACCGTCCTGCTGCCCGGAGAAGAGGAAGAAGCTCCGCCCGCCCCCGCGGACGATTCCGGCGAGCCGGACCCGTTTACGGAATGAACGGATTGACCGCCCGCACTGACCTGACACGTCTTCCTTGTGGTTTTTCCCGTTCGGCGCCGGGCGGAGAACGATGCGCACGGGTGACATCGGCGTGCGGCGGCTGAGGAGCGCGAACCGGCCGGTCAGGCGCGACGTCGGGCGAAGACGAGAAGGTCATTCGACTTCTCTTCGTCGAACGGCGAGCGCGAGTAATCGCCCCAGCAATCGAATTCACCAAAACCCGCCCCGCGGAGCGCTTCGAGGAGCACGTTTCGGAACAACGGAACTTGTTTTGACGAGCGGACGTAAGATCGCCACGTCCCGCCCGCTTTCGGCCGCGCCAGGTAGAGTGCGTGGAAGTTGATGTGTTCCGGAGCGTAGTCGGCGAACTTCACGAGCAGGACGTCTTCGTCGCCGGCCTCGCCGGAGAGGACGGGAAAGAACTGCTGCTTCTCGCGCCAGCGGCGGTCGTAATTGAGGTTTTGAGTCAGAAACGCACCGCCCGGGCGGAGCGCTCCGGCCACGCCGATGAGCGCTTCGCGAAGCTGGTCCGGGGCGGAAAGCGACGGCAACGCGTTGCCGAGCAGGAACGCCGCGTCGTGACAAGCTCCCAAGTCCGCGGCGCGCTGCATGGGCAGATTCAGGAGGCGCGCTTCGCCGCGCGCCGCGCGGATGTTCGCGGCGCGCGCGGCGAGTTTTTCGCGCGTCAGGGCCAGCGCATTTTCGTCGATGTCCAGACCGCAGACGTGGAAGCCGCGTTCCGCCAGCGCCACGACGTGTCCACCCGTCCCGCAGGCCGGCAGCAGCACGTGGCGCGCCCCGGCGTCGCGCGCCAGCGCCTCGAGCAGCGGCATTTCACGCGCCAGCCGCTTCTCCCACGGAATCACAGCGTCGAAGTAGCGGGCGAGGTCTGGTTCCATGGCCTTTCGTTTCGCGGGAGGGCGAAGGTTTTCCGGCATACGTGACGGCGCCGCGCGAGAAAGGTCTTTTGCCGCGAGCAAATTATCGAGCGCGGCTCCCCCCTCGACAACTCCGCCGGGAGCCGATTCGCTCCGTTCGCGCGAGGTTAGCGCAAAGCGCCGAGCGCGAGGGCCGGCGGGCCCTCCGCGCTCAGGCGGTTTCCTCCGGCCGCCGCTTGACGATCGCCGCCATCACCAGCGCGGCGCAGAGCCACCCGAGCAGGTGGTCGGTCATCGCCGCCAGCGTGTAGTCGGCCGGAAAGCCGTACCAGTTCCAGTAACTCACGTGCGCGTCGAGCCCGGGCACCAGCCCGATCAGCGCCGCGAACTGCACGCGCAGCGCGTAACTCGTCAGCGCGCCCGCCGCCGTCGCCAGCAGCACCGCGCCCACCAGCGCCGAGGTGATGTTCGAAAGCAGTTCGGTCAGGAGTTGTGCGGGCGAAAGCGGCTCGCGGCCCGTGGGGTGGTAAACGAGCATCCCGATGGGCCCCTTCCGATAGTTCGCCTGCCATTCCGGCGTCATCGCCTCGGCGCCGGCGGCCGGAAACAAATACAGCCCGGGTTCGGGCAGGTGCTCGGACATCGCCGACATCACGGGCGCTTCGTTCGGCATCGTGGCGATACCCACTTCTCCCAACGGCAACACCATGTGCGAAATCACGCCCCAGGCGAACATGGCGGCTCCTCCCAGCAGGGCCCCGAGAAACATCTGCTTCTTCATGCGAGAATCCTCCTCTGCTACCGCATTCGCGCTGCGACGCGCGGCCCGAGGCGTGATTCTGCATGAGAAGAGGGCGGAAGGGAATTATGAATTGTGAAGGGCAAAGGGTGAAGGATGAAGTGTGAAGGGCAAAGGAGAAGGGCCAAAAGCTCAACGCCGAAAATTCTCTGCCTTCAGCCTCGCGGCTGGAGGAGCGGCTGGCTCAGGCTGGAATTCGCGTCGGCGGGGAGCGCGGGCAGGGCCTTGCGCAGCAGCAGCGGCGTCACCAGCGTCGTCACGACGCCCATCAGCACGAGGACGGTGAACAGGGTCGGCCCGATCAGGCCGTTCACGAACGCCACTTTGGCGATGATGAGTTCCATGATGCCGCGGCCGTTGAGTCCCACGCCCAGCGCCCAGCTCTCGCGTTTCGGGTGCCCCGCCAGCCGCCCGCCCCAGTAGCCGCCCAGGATTTTCCCCGCAAACGCCACGGCGAGCACGCCCACCACCAGGCTCCACTCGGTGAGCGCCAGGACGTTAAACTCCAGCCCGATCGCCGCGAAAAACAGCGGCCCCAGAAATCCCATGGTCACCGACGAAGCGGTTTTTTCGACCTCGCGAAAGTTCTGCTCGCCGAGCATTTCGTGGCTCAGCAGCATCGAGCCGAAAAACGCGCCGATGATGAAGTGCAGTCCCAGGACCTCGGCGAAGGTGGCAAACGCGAACACGAAAAGGAGAATGAGCGCGAAGAGCGGTTCGCGGGCTTTCATGCGCAGCAGCAGCCAGTCCAGGATGCGGCGCGAGTGCGCGATGCGTCCGGCGGAAAGCGAGACCAGCCGGAACGCCGCGACGATGGCCGCCATGAAGAGCACGGCTTTACTCAGCGTCCAGACGAGCGAAAGGAGAAAGCGTTCCGGGCCGCCCCCGCCCGATTCCACGTCGAGCAGCACGCCGAGAATCAGCAGCGCCGCCACGTCGTTCATCACCGCTGCGGAGATAATCCGTTTTCCGATTTCTGACTGGAGGTAGCCCATGTCCATCAGCATGCGGATGCTGACGGGCAGCGCCGTGAGGGCGACGCAGAGGCCCAGAAAGACGGCGCGGACCGTGTCGTAACCGAGCACGAAGCCGAGCGAGAGCCCGGCGATGAGCGGCACGGCGAAGCCCATCACGCTCACCCACGCCCCGCGGCCGCGGAAGGCCTTCCAGAGTTCGGTGGGCGCCATTTCCATGCCCGCCAGAAAAACCAGCAGGAATACGCCCAGCTCGGCCAGCGTGGAAATTTCCGGCGTGACGCGAATCGCGCCCAGCACGGACGGGCCCACCACCACGCCGGCTGCGATCTCGCCGATCATCGCCGGCTGGCGGTATCGCTCGGCGATTTCGCCGCCAATCCGCGAAACAACCAGCAGCAGCAGAATCGCTTCGATAAAGGACATCGCAGAGCCGCCCGGAGTGAGCGGACCTCACACCTTGACGCAAACAGACAGCGCGGCCCGAGGCCGCGCGCAAAGCTCCACTTTATCAGCCCGCCGCCCCTCGGGCAACCGCAGCGCGCCTTTCTTCGCGCCGCCGCGGGGGCTGAAGGCTCCACGACTTGCCGTGCGCGGCGCGCGCCAATTCCACCAGCGCCGCCCGGAACCGCTCTTCGGCCATGGCCGCGTGCTCGAGCACTTCGAGTTCGCCCTCCGCCAGCCCTCGCAACAGGATGTCGGCGGCCTCGGTGAAGTCTTCCTCATCGAACGGCGCCAGCTTCGCGAGTTCGCCGAGCGCGGCCCGAGGCGTGATTGTGCATGAGAAGAGGGCGGAAGGGAATTATGAATGACGAATTGTGAAGGGCAAAGGGTGAAGGATGAAGTGTGAAGGGTAAAGTGCAAAGGGCAAAGGATAAGGGCCAAAAGCTCAACGCCGAAAATTCTCTGCGCCGGCTGGCGCACAGCGAAGCTGTGCGCTGCGGCGGGTTGTTCTGTGATCGCAGAGCTTCGCTCTGCGCCAGCCCCGCTCCCGGCTCCGCCGGAAATCGCCGCCGACGGCCGTGGAGAGGTGTAGAATCTGGCACCGTGTCCAGTCGAATTGGAGTTTCCTATCAGGTTTCGCGGAGGTGGGAATCATGACGAATAAGAGAAAACCCAGGGCCGGCTTCTCGCGCCGGCAATTCATCAGCTCTTCAACGGCTGGGGCGGTGGCGGCAGCGCACTTCCTGTTCACGGACGCCGGGCGCGCCGCAGACGGCCGGAAAATACGGGTCGGCATCATCGGCTGTGGAGGACGCGGAACGGGCGCGGCACTGAATCTTCTCCTTGCCAAAACCAACGTCATCTATCCGCCGCCGCGCAGCGGATACCACACGGAGGACGCCGTACCGGGCGCGCGCCTCCAGGCCACCGACGTCGAAGTGGTCGCCCTGGCGGATCTCTTCCAGGACCGGCTGGACCATTGCCGGGCGCAGCTCAAAAGGGTGGGCAACGAAGTCAGCGATCGGAACTGTTTCGTCGGCTTCGATGCCTACGAGAAGGTAATCGGTCTCCCCGAGGTCAATTACGTGGTGCTGGCCAGCCCGCCGCAATTCCGTCCCCGAGAAGTCCGCGCCGCCGTGGAAGCGGGAAAGCATGTCTTCGCGGAGAAGCCCGTGGCGGTGGACTCTCCAGGCGCGCGGTCGGTGATCGAATCCGGCGAGATGGCCGGGAAGAAGGGGCTCGGCTTCCTGGCCGGCACGATGCGCCGCCACTCGCGCGACTACATGGAGACCGTTCGCCGCCTGCGCGACGGCGCCGTCGGCGAAATTCTCCAGCTTCGCGCCTACTTCAACATCGGCGAGCTTTGGACCATTCCCCGCGAGCCGGGATGGGGCGACGCCGAATGGCAATTGCGGAACTGGAACTATTTCACCTGGCTCTCCGGCGACTGCATCGTCGAACAACACGTCCACAACCTGGACCACGCCAACTGGATCATGGGTGAACATCCGGTGCGCGCCTACGGGATGGGCGGCCGGATCAGCCGCACCAGCGAAGAGTTCGGGAACATTTACGACCACTTCGCGGTTGAGTATGAGTACGCGAACGGCGCGCGGCTCTTCAGCCAGAACCGCCAGATCGCCAACGGTACGAACCGCGTCGGGCTGGAGGCGCTGGGAAGAAAAGGAACCAGCAACTGCCGGGACACCATCACCAGCGACAAGGTCTGGCGGTACGAGGGCGAAAAACCGGACGCCTATGAAGCCCAGCATCGCGACCTGATCGAGAGCATTCGCGCCGGCAAGCCGCTCAATGAGGCGCAAGACGTGGCCGAGTCCACCCTCACCGCCATCATGGGAAGGGAAGCCGCCTACAGCGGCAAGGTCATCGGATGGGACGCGGTGTGGAATTCGAAACGCGATTACACCCCGGACCGCTACCACCTGGGTGACATGCCGTTTCCCGAGGTGGTCAATCCGAAGACCTACAATTTCTATTAGTCGAACGGCGCAGCGGGACGGGTCCCGCGCAAACTCCCCTCCTTCATCAAGGAGGGGCAGGGGTGGTGGGCGCGGGTCTTGAATCTTGAATCTGCGATTTGCAGTTCCCGCACCGGGGTCCGTCGGCTGGCTTCTATTAGCCGAGTGCCCGAGCGGGTCGCCACGGTCAGGGTGGTTCCGACCTGCCTGAGCAGGCAGGCCGTGGGCTTTTGCGCGATCCCGAACCCACGGCCAGTTCAAACGCGGGTGGCGCATACGTCGCGTTTTGTGCGATGTATGCGAGGTCAGGGGCTCGGTTGGGGGAAGGGTTCAGGGCAGGCGGTCCATGGCCAGAAAGGAGGAATCCTCGAAGTGGTAAAACCTGAAAATCGACCACGGACACCCGCGGTCCTAAGGCCAAACATCGAGACGCTCAGTTCACCGTCAGCGTGAGCGTCGTGGTCCGTTCGACGCCGCTGGAGGTGCCCGTCACGGTCAGCGTGTAGGTGCCGGCCGGGGTCCCGGTCTGGGGCGTTGGGCCTAGGACTGTCGTGCCGCCGCCTCCACAGGCAGCCCAGAGCAAGATTAGGAGCATGGTCGCCGCGAGCGCCGTGCGCACTGCGGGAACGCGCGCGTGCGAATTGCTCGGATCGCTCTGCCGACGAATGAACAGCGCCGCCAACAGCCCGAGCAGCAGCCACAGCAGCACTCCTCGCGGCGCGGGGTCGCCAAACGGGGGCAGAGGAGGCCGTGCGGGTGGCGCCAAGCTTCGCGCGGTGGTGGTGACGGTCACAGTGACGCTGGCGGGATTCGTCCCGTCAGGTGTCACCGAACTAGAGGAAAGTGTGCAGGTGGCTCGCTGCGGCGCGCCCGCGCAACTGAGGGAGACCGCCTGGTTGAAGCCGCTGATGGGATTGACGCCCAGCGTGTAAGTGGCCGAGTCTCCCGCCGTCACGGTGCGCGAGCTGGGGTCCGCGGAGAGCGAAAAGTCGGTGCCCATGCCGGAAAGCGACACACTCTGGGGGCTCTCGGGCGCATCGGACGCCACCGTCAGAGTGCCCGTCCGCGGCCCCGTGGCCTTCGGTGTGAAGTCGACCGTCAGTTGGCAAATTTCAGACGGCGCCAAGGAGGTTCCGCATCCATTGGACTGAAGCGTGAAGTCCCCGCTCGCCGAGATGCCCGTAATGGTCGCGGAAGCCTCACCGATGTTCCGAAGGGCGAAGTTCACCGACGTCACGGTTCCCACCAGGTGCTTGCCGAAATCATAGCCGTCTGGTGCCACCTGAATTCTCGGCGCGATTCCTGTCCCTGTGAATGCCACCGCGTGGGGACTGCCTTCGGCGTCAGAGCTGATGGTAAGCGTGCCAACCAAGTTGCCCCTTTCTGAAGGGGAAAACGTTACACCGAATGTGCAGCTCCCTCCCGCGGCCACGGAAGTCTCGCAATTGTTAGTCTGGCCGAAGTCGCCGGTGAGCGCGATGTCGGAGATGTTCAAACCTGCCGTGCCGCTGTTGGTAAGCGTAAGCATTTGGGCGCCGCTTGTCGCCCCGACAAGCTGCTCGCCGAAGCTGAGCGCCAGCGTAGAAAGCCCGACGGAAGGTCCTGTGGGCATCTGCTCAACCGTCAACGGAGAGCCGGGCGTCGCTGAGTATTCGACCTCATAGGCCAAGAGCGAACCGGGTGCCGTCACGCCCGAGACAGTGACTTCTTGAAACGTGCCGTCGCTCGCTACGGCGCTGAAACGGATCGTAAAGGACCCTGCGCCCGTTCCCCTCACTTCCAGTATGTAAATTCCGTTCAGAGGATTCGGGACGTACGCCGTTTTAATCCCCGTTGGGTCTCCTAGGCTCGGCCCGTCGCCGTCGTCGTCTCCAATTGGGAAGTCACGGAAGTAGCTTCCTCGGGGTATCTCGAAAACGTCGTTGCCGGGTTCGATATTTCCCAGGCGGCGGCCTTGGGGGTCTGACAGTAGAAGCTCGACTGGTGATTCCGCGACTGCGCTCAGTGCGGCTGGACCGGGCTCGAGGGCGAGAGTTCTAAAGCCCAGCACCCCAAACTGCTTGGGGACCATGCTCCCGTCAGATGTCCTCTGCACGCAGAACTTGCTGAGATGTCCCTGTAGACTCACGAGATGCGTTGTCAGTGTGTTTGGCTCGCATGCCTGGGTAGAGGAATCGTATGCGAAAGAGTCGTACCAGCCCGGGTCAAAGACTCTCCAGTCCCCAGTTCCTTTCGGACCTAATGCAGCGATAAAGTGTGTGTCGAGTGGTTTCCCTTGGTCATCCGTCTTACAGTTCCCATCCGAAGAGGTTCCGCAAAGATACAGAATCACGAAATCTTCTTGATGGCCGTTCAGGTATCCCAGCACATCAGTAAGATCTCGCGGGGTCTTAGAGTCACCATCCTTTCCATCGATGAGTTGCGTCCCGAGACCATAGAACTCGCTGAGGATTCTGGGAACTTCTCTAAAAATGAGACCTCCTTCCGCGTCGTAACCACCACGTTTGGATAGGTCTGAGTCGAGAGAAACCGCAGAAATGGAAGGGATCACAGTGGTCAGGCGGCTGGCGAGAGAACTGAGAGTGCATCCGTATGTGCAGGTCA
>CAZKXX010000063.1:0-22976 GCA_964556705.1 uncultured Acidobacteriota bacterium | reverse complement strand
AGTGCGGCGGGATCTGGGGACGGTGACCTGGCCGAATGGGGCCGATTTCGCCCCGGAGTTTCTCTACGAGAAAGTCCGCGTCCCGGCATGACGACTGAGACGACCCTGTCATCCCTTCTTCCATGCAAACTGGAACCAGCCGTCCACATTCCCGTGCGACAACGAAGGATGGAGCATCCTCCTGATTGCTGCTAACAGATCTGTGGGCCGAAAATTAAGGTTGACTAACCTGGTCCGGATACTATTCACCTTGGTGTTCGGGTATTGGCCGGTGGTGACGGCAAGCGCAGAGACCGGGGCGGGCGTCGCGGAGGCCGAACCGGCGAACCGCAAAGAACTTGTCACCGCCATCAAGGAATTTCAGGAGACGCTCGGTCTCGCGCCCACCGGAAGTTTCACGCGGCACTCGGAAGACCACGCGGCCGACTACCGGTGTTATTACACGGGCAAGCTGGACCTCCCCGATTCCTACGACGGGCTCAAGCTCAAGACGGGCACGAAGGACGGCTGCCCGCTCGACCCTGAAGAATACGACATCTTTTTTTATCCGCTGGAAGCGGTGGGGACGGCCGAGCAGCCGGTGACGGCCTCGCTCGCGAAAGCTTCGACGGAACGCTTCCTGGTGGTCGTGCCCCACGAGGATTTTCATCACTCGCTCGCCTCGCCCCGGTTGCCGCCGGAATTCTCCGAAGCCGCGTCCACGCTGCTGGGTTTTCTGACGGCGGCGGAGCTGGCGCGCCAGCGATTCGGAGAAGACTCGGCGGTGTTTCAGAACTTGACGCGCGAGTCCGAGCTTTTTCTGCGCAAGGCGGAAATTGTGAACCGGTATCACGCGTCGCTGAGCGCACTTTACGCCCGGGCGCGCTCCGGCGAGCTTTCCGAGCGCGAAGCGCTGGCCGAAAAAGAGGCGCGCTTCCGCGCGCTCAAGGAAGACTGCATCGGCGTTTCGCCGATGCCGGTTTCGTTCTCCCGCTGTCTCGGCGCGGCCAACAACGCCGGCCTGGCGTTCGACCGGACGTACACGAAGTACTATCCTGGGATGTTTGAGATTTATCTCGCCTACCAGCGAGACTTGCGCTTGACGGTCCAGGCCGTACAATACGTTCTCGCGGCCGACTCAGTGGCGGAAGTCCTGGAGCGTTTGGAGACCTTGCTCGGCCGCGCGTCGGCCCAGGCCGAAGTTGCAGTTCCTTCGGCCCGTTAAACGTTTTGCCTTTTCGGTTCGCGACCCTCCCGGTTTCCGCTTTCCTCTTTGCCTCAAACCATGGATAATGGCGCGCTAATTTGCCGGCGCGGCCGATGACGCGCCGAATCGAGCGGCTCATGGCGGAGACCCATCCACCCCAATACGTTTCCGGGCGCATCGAGAGCGTGGACGCGCTGCGCGGCTTCGACATGCTCTGGATCTCCGGCGGAGACCAGATCATTCGCGCTCTGCACCGCGCGGCCAACAACGATTTCACCGCCGCGCTGGACACGCAGTTCCATCACGTCGCCTGGGAAGGCTTCCGGTTCTACGACCTCATTTTTCCTCTCTTCATGTTCATCGTCGGTGTCGTGCTGCCGTTTTCGCTGACGAGGCGGCTCGAGCAGGGCGCCGACCGCGGGCGCATCTACCGCCACCTGGTCCGCCGGCTGTTTCTTCTCATCCTGCTGGGGCTGGTTTACAACGGCCTGCTCAATCTGAATTTCTCCGAGCTGCGCGTGACGGGCGTTCTGCAACGGATCGCCATCGGATACTTCTTCGCCGCCATCATTCTGATGAACTTTTCGATCCGCGGACAGGCGCTGGTGACCGGCGGAATCCTCGTCGGCTACTGGCTCATCCTGATGCTGGTCCCCGTGCCGGGCCACGGCGCGGGGAACCTGACGCCGGAAGGAAATCTCGTCGCGTTCATCGACCAGAAGTTTCTTCCCAAACCGTGGTGCTGCTACGAATACGGCGATAACGAAGGGCTGCTTTCGATGATTCCCGCCATCGCCACGACGATGATGGGCGTGTTTGCGGGCCACTGGCTGCGCGCCAACACCCCGCCGGCGCGGAAAGCCAAATGGCTGGCGATTGCGGGCGCCGCGGCGCTCGCCGTGGGATGGCTCTGGGGACTGGTGTTCCCCATCATCAAGAACATCTGGACGAGTTCCTACGTCATCTACTCGGGCGGGTGGAGCCTGTTGCTGCTGGCGCTCTTCTACTACGTGATTGACGTGCGCGGCTGGCGCCGCTGGGCCTACTTCTTCACGATTATCGGGCTGAACGCCATCACCATTTACGTTCTGCGCAGCCAGTTCGACTTCTACCATGTGGCGCACATCTTCGTGCGCGGGTTCATCGGCTCGCTGGGCGAATGGCAGCCCGTCGCCCGCGCCTTCTTCTCCATGCTCGCCGGCTGGTGTTTCCTCTGGTTCCTCCACCGCCAGAAGATTTACCTGAAAGTCTGATCCGCAGATGACGCGGATCGCGCAGCCGTCTTGTCGCGCTTGTGGGAGTGGTTGCCCGTGAGCCCGGCGCCGACCGCGATGATTCCGAAGACGCCTTCAACCGCGCGTTCAAGCGGCACGCGGGCGAGCCGCCCGCCGCCTGGCGGACGAGCGCGAAACGCGCGGCGCCCGCGGAACGCGTCCCCGCCTGAAGACTGCGGCCCTCCGCCCGAGGGTTACTTTTTCGGTTTTCCGCGCGCCTTCGAAACCTGCCCGCCTCGCTTGACACAGGTCTCGTTAAACGGTAACACTCGCGCATTCTTCAGGCGGAGGGTGAAGGAAATGCGGACCTTACTGGCCGTGTTGCTGATGGTCGCCTCGCCGCTCGCGGCGCAGGACGATTCCCCGTTGCGCGTCATCGCTTTCGGCGCGCACCCCGATGATTGCGACCAGAAGGCGGGCGGGCTGGCAGCGAAGTACGCCGCGCTTGGACACAAAGTGAAGTTTGTTTCGGTCACCAACGGCGACGCGGGACACTTCTCGCAGGGCGGAGGGCAGCTCGCCATGCGCCGCCGCGCCGAGGCCCGTGAGGCCGGCCGCCGCATCGGCATCGAGTACGACGTGCTCGACAATCACGACGGCGAGCTCCTGCCCACGCTCGAAGTGCGCCGGCAGGTGATCCGCAAGATCCGCGAGTGGCAGGCGGATATCGTCCTCGCGCCGCGCCCGAACGATTACCATCCCGACCATCGCTATACGGGCGTGCTGGTGCAGGACGCGGCCTACATGGTCACCGTGCCGAATCTCGTCACGGATACGCCCGCGCTGCGCAGGAATCCGGTCTTCCTCTACTTCTCCGACCGCTTCACGCGCCCGCAGCCGTTTCGCGCCGATATCGTCGTGGCGATTGACGAGGTGATGGACAAGAAGCTCGACATGGTGGACGCGCACGAATCACAGTTCTACGAGTGGCTGCCCTGGCACGCGGGGATCCTCGACCAGGTGCCGAAGGGCCGCGCGGAGCGCAAGAAGTGGCTGGCGAAGTTCCGCACGAGCGCCGTGCAGCCCGCGTGGAAGGCCGCGCTTGAGAAGTGGTACGGCGCCGAAGCCGCCCAAATTCAGAACGCCGAGGCGTTTGAAGTGGCCGAATACGGCCGGCAGCCGGACGAGGCGGAAATCCGCAAGCTGTTTCCGTTCTTTCCCGCGCCATAGCCGCGGCAATCTAGCGGTGGCCGTTGGTGAGGAAGGCGCAGCCCAGGCGATGGCTGCGTTCGTCTTCCGGACGGTAGTAAACCGTTTTCAGCCGCACGCGCGCGGCGGGCAGGACGGGCAGGTAGAGGTCGCCTTCAAAAGCTTCCGGAAATTTGATGCCGTCGGTGACGCGCGCCGAAAGGCCGCCGAAGCTGAAATCGAGCACGGGCAGGCGGCTGCGGTTCGCGTCGAAGCCGGCGACGAGCCATCCGCTCGATTCGTCGAGGGGGACGCGGATGTGCCGCCGCGGGGCGGTGCGCGGCGAGCCGATGGAGCGTTTGAACTGGTAGAGGCGCTGGTCGGCGACCGCGAAGAGGGTTTCCGGGTCGCGCGCTTCGCGCGGCGAAGTGGCCAGGCCGTAAGCGACGGAAACCGGCACACGCAATCCCATCGGCTCGATGCTCTCCGCGAAGCGTCGCCGGATGCGTTCGGCGAGCGCTTCCGCGCCCGGCTGCGCCGTGTCCGGCAGCAGCAGACCGAACTCGTCGCCGCCCAGGCGGAAGATGGAATCGGCCGAGCGGGCCGCCTCGTTCATCAGCCGCGCGGTCAGCACCAGCAGCTCGTCGCCGACCGGGTGGCCGAGCGTGTCGTTGACATCCTTGAAGCGGTTCAGGTCCAGCAGGACGAGCGTCAGGTCGCGCCCGTAACGCACCGAGCGGGACACTTCCTTGGTGACGGCGGCGTCGAAAAGCCGGCGGTTGCTGACTCCCGTCAGGTGGTCGGTGGCCGAGCCGAGCCGAAGCCGCTGGAGCTCGCCGAATTCGGTGACGATGGGGTCGCGCAACTCCGTGGAATGCCTCAGCACGTCGAGCGCGGCGTCGCGAAAAGGATTCCTCGAAGCCTGCTCGGTTGCCAGCTGGCGTCCGCGCTCCACAATCTTCTGCCAGGCTTCGTAACTTTTTTCCGGGCCGAGGTTGAGCGCCAACAACTGCTCGAAGAATGCGGATGCGAACGCGGCCTGCACGTCCCTCTGCGCGGCCTGGCTGGAGGCAATGAGTTCTTCCGCCAGGCGTTCGAAGGTTGGAAGGGGACGGGAGTCGGGCATGGAGGTTCAGCTTTCGCGCCGCGCGCCGGACCCGTAAGGGGCCAGCACTTCGGCAATCCTGGCCCGAAAACTCTCCACAGCTTCCTGCACGGCGAGTTCGTGACGCCGCGACAGGTCGTCGGCGAGCGAGGCGAGCGCGGTCTCGGACGCGTCGCGCGCAGGCTCCGGAGGCGCCGTGGGTGATTCCCTTTCCGCCAGGCGGCGCGGAGCGCCGGAGGGAGCGGCCAGCGAGCGCGCTGCGGCCGCCAGCCTTTCACGTAAATCGTGAAGGACGACTTCGGCGTCGCGCCGCGCCTGCGCGGCTGACGCCTGGAACAATTCTCCGAACTGACCGCGGATTCCTTCCACGGCCTTCTCCGCCGCCTCCGCCATCCGCTGCCGCGCCAGCTCGACGCTCTGCTCGACGGCCAGCGTGCCCGTGCCGACCAGCCGGTGCAGGTGGTCCGTTGCTTCCTGCGTCAGTTCCTTCGCGCGTTCCTCGAGCTGGCTGAAATTCCGTTCCTGAACTTCCGCCAGCGCGCGCCGCAGGTCCTCCACGAGCGTGGCGCGCTGCGCCGCGGCCGCGCCTTCGAGGGCCGCTTCAAATTCCTTCGTGGTCCGTTCGCGCAGGTCGTCGCCCAGGCGGCGAAGTTCGTCGCGATACTGCTCGGCCACGGCCTGCGCTTCCCGTCCCAGCGTTTCCGTCGACTCGCGCCGCGCCTGGCTGAGCTGGCGCTCCGTCTCCGTCAGGATTTGCCCGCAGGCCATCTTCAGGTCCGCCTGATGTTTCTCTGCGGCTTCGCCGGCGCGCTGCGCGAGCGCTTCCGTGGCAGTCTGGATTTGGGTTTCAGCGGCGCGGCGCAACTCCTCGCCGAATCCGCCGACGGCCTCCTCGCGAATCCGCTGAAGCGTGTGTTCAATCTCCTCGCGGATTCCCTTGGCCTGCACTTCGAGGTACTGGCGCATGCCCTCCTGCGACGATTTCGAAATGTCGGAAAGCTGCTCGCGAAACGCCGCGAGATTTTCTTTCGGTCCGACTTCAGCGTTCTTGGCTTGCTCCTCAAGTTGCGCCCGGAACCGCTCGAGCGCGGCCGCCACGGCCTGACCCGTCTCTTCGCTGATCTTCTTCGAGACCTCTTCGGCGGCGGAACTCAGGCGCAGGCGGGCCTCGTGCGCCCGTGAAAGCGTCTCCTGCGCGCCCGACTGAGCGGCCTTGAGGTGTTCGATCAGCGAGGCGAGACGTTCTTCGAGGCGCTCCGCGGCGCGGACCTTTTCCTCCAAGTCGCCGCGGGCCTTTTCCATCGCCTCCGCAGATTTCTCATCGGAGCTGTCAACTGGGGATGAAGGTTTCGTCGTCGCTTCGCCCGGGGCCGCGGCCTCGGGGGCCGCCGCCACCGCCGCCAGCCTTTCCTCCAGTTGCTTCCCCTCGGGGGCTTCCGCCCCGGCACCCGGCGTCTCGGTGCGAGCGGCCGGCCTCGGCGCCGGCGCCGCGCGCGCGCCCGCAGGCGGGATTTCGCGCCCCCGCGGGATCGCGCCTTCCTTCCAGTCTTCGGGAGGGAATCGGATTCCCCAGACGTTCTTCGCCTCCAGAAGCTCCACGCCGACCGCGGCGGGATTCTCGGGGAACTGCTTCTCGTAGATTTTCGCGATGCGCGCCCGCGCCGAGTAGCCGAGCACAGGATTCTCGACGGTTATTTCCGAGCCCGCCGTCAATTCGTGAAAGGTCGCAATCCGCGCTCCGTGCTTGTTGAGGTCAAGTGTCCAGACGTTTTCTTTGAACGCCCGGCCGGAGGCGTCGGCGCCTCGGAGGATGAGGGGAATCTGAAGGTTCAGGCGTGTTGACCGCCGCCCCAGAGCCGCACCGATCCCTTCCTTCCCTGCGGAGCCGGAGTCGGATATCATGGCGCCGATTATCGTAAACATTCCGCCTCCAGTCAACAGGCGAGGGATACCAAATAGTTAACCGGGGATCACCGGCCGCGTCTTCGGCCTTGGCGGCTCTTGCGGGTTGGCGGGCCGCGGGGTAGGATGCCCGTCCGTGTTTTCTTGACCGTAAGTGCGAGGAGGAGGGACGAGAGGAGTCTGGCCATGAGACGGGCGGGCTTGGTGTGGAGCATCGCGCTGGCTGTGGCGCTGACGGCGGCGGCCCAGCAGCAGAAGAAGGGAATTATTCCCGAGGGCGGAAGCGTGGACGAGGCGGGCTCGACACGCATCCTTTACTGGGACCAGGACGCGGACGCCGCAGCGGGACAGTTTTCCATCACCTACGGCCGGCCGGTCTGGAAAAAGGATTACGAAGACGCGGCGAAATTCGACGCGCTGACCCGAGGCAAAGTCTGGCGGCTGGGCCGCGACGCGTGGACCACCTTCGACACGCAACTGCCGCTCAAAATCAGCGGCCGGAACATCGCCCCCGGATATTACTATCTGGGCCTGCACCGCTCGGCCGACGGCGCGCAATGGAGCCTGGCGTTTTTCGACCCGGCCAAAATCCGCGCCGCACGCGTGGACGCCTTCCAGATCCAGAAAGCCGGGCCGGAATTCCTCGTGCCGGTCAAACTCGAAAAAGCGAATTCGGTGACCGAAAAGCTGGCGCTGACGCTCGCGGCCGAGAAGGAAAACATGCGCCACGTGACGGTGCGAATTGCTTGGGGCCATTTCGTGCTGACCGCGCCCATCGAGGTGACGCTTCCATGACGGAAGTCGAGCGCATCGCCGGCCAGTTGCGGCGCGCCCACGCGGGCGAGGCCTGGCACGGGCCGGCGCTCGAAGAGATTCTGGCGGGGGTGGCGGCGGAGCAGGCCGCGGCCCGGCCGATTCCCGCGGCGCACACGATCTGGGAGATCGTCCTGCATATCGGCGTGTGGGAAAACGTCATTCGCCGCCGGCTTTCGGGTGAGGTCGTCGTGGACCTCCCGCCCCGGCAGGACTGGCCGCCGGTCCCCGAGCCGAGCGAGGCGAACTGGAAGAAGACGCTGGAGGATTTGCGCCGCGGCCACGAGGCGCTGGAGGAGACGATTTCCCGGCTCGACGACCGCCGGCTCGCCGAGCCCGTGCCCGGAATGAACTACAACGTCTATGTCATGCTGCACGGCGCCGTGCAGCACGCGCTTTACCATGCAGGGCAAATCGCGCTGCTGAAACGCGCTCTGGCGTAGTCGAGTTGTGGGTGGCGGCGGCTTCCCGCAAGCGCAAGGCGGAAGCGCGAAGCCTCACGCCCGGGAGAGCTTCGGCGGCATGGGGACTGGATCCTGCCGCGTGGGCATCGGCGGATAATCGGGATAATCGATCCCTTTCACCAGGCCGGTGATTTTCACCGCCTCGCCGCTCAGAAACGAAACGTTCGCGGCGATCCCCGTGAGAATCGAATAGGCTCCCGCACGGTGGTCGGCGGCGCGCAGGTATTTGTCCGCCGGGCGGTCGGGCAGGAACAGGTCGTCGAGCATCAGCGCGTCGCCGCCGCCGTGGCCGCCCTCGGCCTTCCACGCTTCGATCTCCTGCGCCGGCCCGCGCAGCGGAATCAGGCGGTTGGTGATGCCGCCTTCCCGAATCCCTCCCTGCACGGTATCCGTCCCGCTGACGTAAACCTGCTCGACGGCCTGATGCTCCAGCCGCCCTTTCGTACCGTTGAAAGCGATCGTGTAACCTTCCCAGGAATTGAAGGCGTTGAGCGAATAGCTCATCGTCGCGCCGTTGTCGTAGCGCACCACGACGTTCATCGTGTCTTCGATGTTGATCTCGGGCCGGAACACGCAGCGGTCGCGGAAGTAGCCGTCGTATTGCTCGTTATCCATGTAAAGCGTCTTCAGGGTTTTGCTCGCCGCCAGTTTCAGTTCGAACGAGCACTTGTCTTTTTCCGGACAGGTGCTGCACCGCTCGTGGTGGCTGGAAAGGCCCATGCGGCGCGCCATCGCGGGCGTGTAAAACTCCCGCTTCCCTTCGCCCATCACCGAAACCGGAATCGCCGAGAGCCACCAGTTGACCAGGTCGAAGTGGTGCGTGGCCTTGTGCACCATGAGTCCGCCGGAAAGTTCCTTCTGGCTGTGCCAGCGGCGGAAGTAGTCCGCGCCGTGGTGCGTGTTGAGCAGCCAGTGGAAGTCCACGGAGAGGACGTCGCCGATGGCGCCGCTCATCAGCAGGTCCTTGATCTGCGTGCGCGGGGGCGAATAGCGGTAGTTGAAGGTCACGCGGCAGCGGCGCCCGGTCTTCTTCTGCGCGTCGAGAATCTGCTGGCATTTGTACTGGTCCACGGTCAGAGGTTTTTCGGTGATGACGTCGCAGCCGAGTTCCATGGCGCGGACGATGTAGTCGTGGTGCGTCGCGTCCACGGTGGTGACAATCACCACGTCGGGGCGCGTTTCGGCCACCAGGCGGTCGAACTGCGGCGCGCCATAGAGCGGCACGGTCCGGCCCGTGGCCGCCTTCACCCGTTCCTGCGCCAGACGCAGCCGACCCTCGTTGACGTCGCAGAAGGCTGCCATCTCCGCGTGCTCGCGGTAAGTGCGATAGACGGCCTCCTGGTACATCTGCGAGCGCACGCCCGTGCCGACGATGGCGTAGCGCGTCCGGCCTCCGGCCGGCTGCGCGGTGACGCGGGCCGCGGAGCTTGCGAGCGCCGCGCCGGCGCCGGCAGCGGTGGCCGCGCGCAGGAATTCCCTTCGCGCGAATTTCTTTCCTTGAATGTTCTTTGACTTGTTCATCGTGGAGACCCGAGATTCAAATTTTCGTGAGACTGCCGGGTTTCGATGCTACCTCCCGGCTGAGAACGATTCAAGAATTCCCGTCTTGAGCGAGGGAACCGCTCAGTGCGCCTCGGGCTTCACAGGCATCATTTTCCGCAGCAGCCAGAGGAGCAGACATCCCATCGCGCCCCCGCCCAGCGTGCCGAACCCCAGGCCGAAGGTGAGGTGTCCGAAAATGTGGTCGAGCGTCGAGCGGCCGAGATGGGCGAACTCCGGCGAGGTAAACACGTTCTGGGTGCCCGTCACGCTGCCGAATACGATGGCGAGCACGATCAGGACTTCTTCCCAGAGGACGAGGATGAAGGCGGCGACGAAGACGCTCGCATAGCCGCCGAAGCGCCGCGCGTGCATCAGAAAGACGGCGAGGAGAATGGCGACCGATCCCGCGACCGTGACGCTCGCGGCGCGCACCAGCGGGGCCGGAAACCCCGCCATCGCCAGCACGATGCGCAGAACGAAGACCGCGGCGATCAACGCGAAGGCCGGAAGCAGCAAACGCAGATATTCCCCCGGAGAGTGTCCGCCGACTTTCATGCTCCCCCCTCGGCCGGCCGCTTGGCGCGGACCAGCAGCAGCGTGATGTCGTCATCCTGTTCTTCGCGGGACCACTCGCGCACGGTGCGAAGAATGATTTTCTGGATTTCTTCCAGCGGCTCCGAAGCGTGCCGGGTGACGAGCGCCACGAGGCGCGCTTCGCCGAATTCGTTGTCGTGCTGAATGCCCGCTTCGCTCACGCCGTCGGAAAACACCACCGTCAGGTCCCCGGGCGCGAACGTGAAACTGCGGACAGGACAGGTGTGCTCCGGCAGAATGCCGAGCGGCGGACCGCAGGGCCCGAGGCGCCGCACCGTCCCGGAGGAGATCACGATGGGCGCGTTGTGACCGGCGTTGATGTAACTGAGCGAACGCTCACGCGGGTCCCACTCCGCGTAGAAGAACGTGGCAAAGCGCGACCCGCCCGAAACCTGATGGAGATGGCGGTTGAGTCGCGCGCCCGTCTCGGCCAGCGAATAGCCCGCGCCGGCCAGCGCGCGCGTCATGGCGTGGAGGTTGGACATCAGGATGGCCGCGGAAATTCCCTTGCCGCTGATGTCGGCCAGAGCGAACGCCAGCCGGCGGCCGGACAGCTCCAGCACGTCGTAATAATCGCCGCTGATCCCCGCCGCCGGCACGCAGACGCCGGAGAATTCCAGGCTGTCGGCGGGAAACTCGCGGGGAAAAAGCGCTTCCTGCACCTCGCGCGCGAAGTTCAGCTCCGCCTGCTTTCGCGCCAGCTCCATGCGGCTGGCGCGAAGCTGCGCCTGCACACGGTAGAGCGCCAGGCCGAAGACGCCCGCCGCCGTCGTGCCGGCGAACGTCAGGCCCAGCGTGACGATTTCGGAGCGCTCGAGCAGGTCGCGGCCCAGGTAGGTGAGCGCGCCAGCCAGCACCAGGACGCCGGCGAGGTAGAACTTCTCCCGCATGGCGCTTAGTTTGAGCGACATCGGACGGGGAAGCAAGCCGGCGCTCGCCGCCGTCGGCCCCGGCCTGGGCGGAGTCTTCGGCGCCGTCTGGCTGCCGCGCGGCAGCAACGCGCGGCTCGCGCCGGGCTCGATGGTCTGCGTGCGCCTCGACCCGTACGCCATCGTCCGCCTTCCCATGGACGAGGGAGGGTTCTGAACCGCCTGAATCCTGGCGTTCGCCTGCGCGTCCAATCGTGGGTCTTGCGCGCCGGGCCGTCTGCGGCCAGAATAGTCAGCGAACACGGAGCCGGATCGGACATTTCTGAAAATGGAGTGAGGGTTTGAGATGAAGAAGGCAACTTTCGGCGGCGGGTGTTTCTGGGGCGTGGAGGCGGCGTTTCGCGCCGTCCCGGGCGTGACCGCCACGCAGGTCGGGTACATGGGCGGAAGCCTGAAGAACCCGACGTACAAGGACGTCTGCACAGACCGCACGGGCCATGCGGAAGTCGTCGAAGTGACCTTCGACAGTGGCCGGGTTTCCTACGACGACCTGCTGAACGTTTTCTGGAAAATCCACGACCCGACGCAGGTGAACCGCCAGGGGCCGGACGTCGGCACCCAGTACCGGTCCGTCATCTTCTTCCATTCTCCCGAACAGGAGGCCGCGGCCAAAGCGTCGAAGGAAAGACTCGAGAAGTCCGGCGCGTACCCGCGCCCCATCGCCACGCAGATTGTCCCCGCGACGGAATTCTGGCGCGCCGAGGAATACCACCAGCAATACCTGGAGAAACGCGGGCTCGCTTCTTGCCACCTTCCCTGAGAGACGGCGCGAGATTGAAACGCCTGATGAGGGGTGAAAAGGAAGGGAGCGTCTCCGGCCTCTGCGCGGAGTGCCGGCACGCCCGGCGTGTGCGCACGGACCGCGGTTCGACGTTTCTGCTCTGCGCGCGTTCGCTCGCCGACCCGCGATTCCCGAAATATCCCGTCCTCCCCGTGCGGGAGTGCGCGGGCTTCGAGCGCGTTGACGGAGCGGAGGAAGACCCTCCTCGCTGAACGGCGGCGACCCGCCGCGGGCGTTCACTTCGCGGCGAACTCGCCCAGCAATCGGTCCATCAGCGCGTGCAGCCGTTCGTGCGTCCCCGCGCCCATCTTCTCGATTTCGACCTTCTCGAAGGCTTCCGCCAGCCGCGCCTGCTCGTCGGGCGTCAGGATGCGCTCCGCCATCGCGAAAAGAATCAGGTTCTCTTTCTGAATGTGCGCGCGAAGCAGGGCGACGTAGTTCGACGCGGCTTCGGCCCAGCGCGGGCCGGCGCTCCGGGGCGCCGACGCGTACTCCCCGGCGGCCTCCGCCATCTCGCGGATGAACGCCCGCCCTTCGTCGTGCTCGAGCAGCATGACGCCGATGGGCCCGCCGTCGCGCGGCAGACCTTTCGATTCCAGCAGCGGAAACAGCACGTCCTCCTCCTTGCCGTGATGGCAGCGGTCGGCAAAGAGACGCAGGAATTCCAGAAGTTCTCCGAGCACGCCCGCGCGCACCGGCTCGCCGCGCCGCAGGCGCGCGGCCACTTCCTCGGCGGCCTCCAGCACGTTCAGGATCGCGTCGTGCTCCCGACGCAGGATTTCGGTTCCAATGGCCATCGTTCCTCCCTTTGACTCTTCCATGGTCGCTTCCTGGGCGCGGGAGGTCTGTGACCAAAGTCCCGGCGCAGGCGGAATCCGGCTGAGGAAAATTAAGGAAGGGGAGTGACGGCTCTACGCGCGCTGCGCCGCCTCAGGTGGTGGCGGCGGGAGACTCCGGAGCCGGAGCCGCCGCCTCCGGCGGGGAGGCTTCGGACTTCTGCGTCTCCATGAACCGCTTGACGAGCAGCGGGAATGTGTAGGTGAAGACCCGCCCGCAGTTGCGGCACTTCCAGATGGGGTCATTCATTTCCAGATGATTCCAGTTGACGCAGCCGCACGTGCAGGTCGCTTTCAACCCGCGGCCGCTGTGGCCTTGCACGATCGAGAGCTCTTCAAGTTTCACGGGAGTGTACATGAGTCTGCCCATCCTCGAGTGCGCGCAAGTGGATTTGAACCCTCAGCCCGGAATTGTATTATACC
This sequence comes from uncultured Acidobacteriota bacterium, assembly GCA_964556705.1. Classification (GTDB taxonomy): domain Bacteria; phylum Acidobacteriota; class Terriglobia; order UBA7540; family UBA7540; genus CAZKXX01. Next base: position 9,999 of record CAZKXX010000063.1, on the reverse strand, counting down.
GCGCCCCGCGCGGCGGGCAGAATCCATGAAGGGGAGAGAACCTTCGTCGCCCCGGTCCCGCTCTGTCCCGCAGAGCGGGACCGGGACTCCTCAGGAAGACGACTTCCGAAGGTCTGCGGCGCCCGCCTAGGCCGCGGCGGAAGAGACGTCGAGCCATTCGCCCAGCCCGGACCACGTCCCCGGAAACGACGGGATGCGCACCACGATGCGCCCGCGATGGCGCGCCAGCGCCCGGCCCAGCACCTTCACGTAGCGCGCTTTGACCTGGGTGCCTTCCTCGATGAGCACTTGCAGCCGCGCGTCGGTGCCTTCGAGCTGCGCCTGGATGGCGGCGGCGAGCCGCCGCGCGCTCCGCCCGTCGAGCGCGCCCGCCAGCCGGATTCGCGTGTGCTCGAGCGCCCGCTCCATCTCCACGCGCAACGCGCCGAGCTCGCCCGAGTGCAGCGCCCACCACGACATCCGGTGCTCGCGGCAATTCAGTTTCGGATGCTGGAAGCGGTCGCGAGCCAGCGTAAAGCGCGTCCACGCCGCCGCCAGAGGCGCCAGCCGAGCCAGGACGCGCGCGCCCAGGCGGGGCGGTCCCAGCGCCGCTTCAATTTCCGCCTCGAGCCGCGCCGCCGCCTGCGGGTTCGGACTCTCGCGCTTCCCCAGCCGCACCAGCGGATACGCCGTGCGAAGCTCTTCCGCCCACCGCGCCGCCTTGGCGCGCAGGTAGGCGGAATCGGAATTCCGGTAGCGCCGGTAGCCGGCCAGCCAGCCTTCCACCGTGCGCAGCACCGAAGGGCCGAGAACGCGGAAGTCGGTCTCGAAACATTCGCGCTGCAGCGCTTCGATCTGCCGGGCGGAAAGCGTCGGGTGATTGACCATCGCCGAAAAACCGTCACAGGCGTGGAAATAACGCTCGGGCTCGGCGGCTAGGTCGCCCCGCAGCCGCCCTTCGCGCACCACTCGCTCGAAGAAGGGCGTGCCCGGCGTCGGGCCGTAGATCAGAAACTGCGCCAGAGTGGGCTTGAGCGCCAGCAACTCGGCCAGTTCTTCGCGGACGATCTCTTCCGTCTGGTAATCGAACCCGACGATCATCGAGGCCAGCACCGTGATGCCGTGCGAACGCAGGTCGGGGATCAGTTGCTCGACCGGCCGTCCCTGCTGCTTGGCAAAGCCCGAGCGCTTGCCTTCAAATCCCACCCAGACGCCGTCAATGCCGGTCTCCAGCAGCTCGCGCGGCGTCAGCCGGCTGAGCGCTTTGACGGTGGCGAAGGCGAAGATCGAAAGGGGTTCGCCGCGCGCCTGCACCAGCTCGCGCAGGCGGCGCGCGCGGTCGCCCGCCACCAGAAAATCTTCGTCGAGAATCGTAAAGCTCATCTTCGGGTCGATTTCCCGGTAGCGCTGGATGACGCGGAAGACGTCGTCGCCGGTGGGGAGCAATCGTACGTGCTTGCGGCGGAAGAAATGCGACGTGCAGCAGAAATCGCACCCGTGCGGACAGCCCAGGCCGGCGAAAATCATTCCGGTGCGCCCGACCGGCACCGAGAGGACGCGCAGCGTGCTGATGACCAGCGGGTGGTCGTAGGGCATGGGGCGCGGCGGCTCGCCGAGCAGCTCGCGCATGAATCCCACGCCTTCGCCGCGGCAGATGTAATCGCCGTGGGGCGCGAGCATCGCGTCGCCGGCCACCGTGCCGTAACCGCCCAGCACAATCTTCGCCCGCGGCGCGTGGCGCCGCACCAGCTCGGCCGCTTCCTTCATGCGCTGAAACGTCGCGAGGTTGAACGAGATGCCCACAAACTCCGGCCCCTTGCGCAGTTCCTTCACCAGTTCTTCGCGCGAAGGGTAGTGCAGGACGACGGCCGGCGCGTCGAGGTTCGCCGCAATGTATTCCAGGCCGAACGTCAGGTGCGTGGCGCGTGGGCTGAAAATGCCCTGCGCGCGCGTCACCTGGCAGTAGAGCAGTTCGTAGCCGACGCTCGGCGCGTCGCCGTGCGCGGCGCCGAGCGGCCGGCACACCGTCGTCAGCAGCACGCGCGGCCCGCCCCCGGCGTGCGCGCGGCTTGACGGTGCGTGTTCCGTGCGGCCTGGCTCGGGCGATTTCTCCGGCGGCATCTCCACCTCAATTCCGAACCACAGAAACAGATTTTGGCACTCTATCACGTCGCCCGCCCAAGGCGTCGCGTTCATTTGCCAAACCGCTCGGAATTCGGACACATTGCCCGATTTGTGGCGGAGAATTTGAAAGGAGGGCCCCGTGAGGGACGCCTATCCGGTCCTTTCGCAGAGCAGGACGCGGTCTTCGCCGTCCACTTCGCGCAGCCGGACTTCGATGACTTCGCTCGCGCGGGTCTCGACGCTGCGGCCGACGTAGTCGGCCTGGATGGGGAGTTCGCGATGGCCGCGGTCAATCAGCACGCACAGTTCGACGCGGCGCGGGCGGCCCAGCTCAATCAGCGCGTCGAGCGCGGCGCGCGTGGTGCGCCCCGTGTAGAGCACGTCGTCCACGAGCACCACGGTCTGGTCCTCGACGCTGAACGGCAGCGGGGCGGGCTCGACGACGGGCTTTTCGCCCACCTTCGAGAGGTCGTCGCGGTAAAAGGTGATGTCGAGCGTGCCGACGGGAGGCGCGGTCTTTTCGATTTCGCCGACTTTCTTCGCCAGCCGCGCAGCCAGCGGCACGCCGCGCCGCTCGACGCCGACGAAAACCAGGCCCTCGGCGCCGTTGTTCCGCTCCGTAATCTCGTGCGCCAGCCGGATGAGCGTGCGGTCGATTTCCGATGCCGACATCAGCTGCGATTTCTCGCGCAGGCCCGCCTTTCGCGCGCGCGCTTTCAGTGCGTTCGCCATCGGGGGAATTATAACACCCGCCGTGGAGCCCTAACGAACTCCCTGCCGCCGCAACTCGCGCACGTAACGGTCGGCCTCGCGCGTCGGCTTGGGGATGCGCGTCCCGTCGAGACACTGCGAGACCAGCCGCACCGCGGTCTCGAGCGACACGCGATGCCCGGCGCTGACGTAAATCGGCCGAACACCGTCGCGCGTGCGCAGCACCGTGCCGACGCGCTCGCCGCGGTCGAGGAGCGGCGCGGTCGAGCCTGCCGCCACGCCCGGCTCGTCGTGCTCGCCCACCAGGAGCGACTTCGCGCAGCCGACGGTCGGCACATCGAGCAGCACGCCGAGGTGCGACGCGATGCCGAAGCGGCGCGGGTGCGCGTACCCGTGGCCGTCAATCAGAATGACGTCCGGACGGGTCCGCAGCTTCGCGAAGGCGGCCATCAACACCGGGCTCTCGCGAAAGGAAAGCAATCCGGGCACGTAAGGGAATTGCAGGAGGCGCCGCGCGCTGCGGCGTTCAACTTCGGCGAGGTCGGGAAAGCGATAGACAATCACGCCGGCGACGGCGGCGCCGGTCGAAGGGTCGAAGGCGAGGTCGGCGCCCGCGACGTGGCGAATCGTCTCGAGGCTGTCTTCGAGCGCCACGCGCCCGCGCAGGCGTTCCTGCTCGCGCACGGCTTCGCGCGGCGTCAGATTCCAGCGGGCCCGCAGACGCGGCTTCATCCGGCACGCGTGGAGTCTAGGTCCACGTCTTGTAAACCTCGATGTCGGTTCCGGCGAACGGCTTGGTGCGCTGGAGCAGCGCGCGCTGCTCGGCCTCCGGCATGGGGCGGAAGGTCTTGCACAGATACACGTTGTATTCGAGCCGCTCGATCGTGTCGCAACCCGAGCAGATGGTGCTGACCGGCTGGCTCCACACCCAGGGAAGCGCTTCAGCGGCCTTGGCCACGCCCTTGGAGAGGATGTTGCCGAAGGCGAGCGTCTTCATGGCAATGACGCCCACGTTGCGTCGCACGGCCTCATCGAGGACGTTGATGCGGAAGCTCTCGTAATGCGGGTCCACGACGTTCACGGGCATCTGCACGGTGTCGAAGTCGAAGTGGCGGATGAAAGCCAGGTGGACGCTGGGATCGAGGTGGCCGGTGACGCCGATGAAGCGGATCTTGCCTTCCTCTTTGGCCTTCTGCGCCGTCTCCATCGCGCCGCCCGGGCCGAAAATCTTGTCCAGGTCCTCTCGCCTGGAGACGGCGTGAAACTGCCAGAGGTCGAGGTAATCGGTCTGGAGGCGGCGCAGGCTCTTTTCGAGCTGCTCGCGCGAGCCCTGCGCGTCGCGCTGGTCCACCTTGGTCATCAGAAAAACTTTCTTCCGGCGGCCGCCCTCCGCGAGCGCCCGGCCCATCTTTTCCTCGCCGGCGCCTTCGTGGTAGCAGTCCGCGTTGTCGAAGAAATTGATGCCCAAATCGATGGCGCGGTGCATGAGGCGCGCGCAGTCGGCCGGGTCTTCCGGCAGCGTCGCATGGTACCCGCCCAGCGTGATGGCGCTCACCTTGAGCCCGGTGCTGCCCAGCGCGCGCGTGGGCATGGGCCCGGCGAGTTCGGCGGCGCGCGCCAGGCTGCCGAATTCGCCGACGGCGGCGGCTACGGCGCCCGCGGCGGCGGACTTCAGAAAATTTCGCCGGTTCAATCCGTCCTGACTCATGAGGGCTCCCTTGACCTCTTCGCACTCCCCATTGGATTCTCGCTTCGGTCGCGAAAAAAATCAACCGGCGCGTTGCGAACCAGCCCGCGTAGCGGGTCGTGAAAAAGGGCGCGCGCGCCTGTCGCGAAAGGGTTGCTCCGCGCAAGGAACGTGGTATAGTGGCGCGCATCCGCGGGACCGAGTCGGACGGAGCCGCGGCCCCCAGAAAAACTGCGAACCGGCACGGCCGGAATGAAGCACACGAATTACGAGTTCAAGGCTCGCCTGCGGAATGAAGACCAGGTCCGCGCCACGCTGCGCCGGCTGCGCGCCCGCCTGGTGGGCACCGACCGCCAGGTGGATACCTATTTCCGCGTGCCCAACGGCCGGCTGAAAGTTCGCGAGGGCAAGATCGAAAACGGGCTCATTTATTACGAGCGCTCCAATTCCCCCCGCGCCCGCCGCGCCCGCATCGAAATGATGTTCCTGCCGCGGCGGAATTCGGTGCGCGCCATTCTCCAGCGCTCGCTCGAAGTCCTCGCCGTGGTGCGCAAGCGGCGCGAAATTTATTTTGTGGGGAACGTGAAGATTCACCTCGACCGCGTTCCCGGGCTCGGCCGCTTCGTCGAGGTGGAGGCCCTCTCCCGCTCCAAGGGCCTGGAAAAGGTGCGCGCGCAGGCGCGGAAGTATCAGAAGCTCTTCGGCATCTCGCGCGCCGACCTCGTCTCCGAATCCTATTCCGATCTCGTCCTGAAGAAACTGAGACACTGAATCAGTGAATCAATCCTCTTGATTCCTGTCCTGTCCTCCCCTAGCTTAACCAGTCGGCCGGAGCGGAACGGAGACGGCAGGTGGAGCGGAGCGTTTTGAGCCGGACGCTTCAAACCGAGAGTATTTTGCAGCGCGTATTTCGCGAAGTCGCGCGCGGCGACGGACTCTCTGCGCCGAGCGTGGCGCGCGCCTGCGGGTTGAGCGCGACGGTGGCGGCTTCAGCGCTGCGCGCGCTGGAGCGGCGCGGGCTGGTGCGGGTCGAGCGGCGGCGCGTCCGCGTCAATCCCGATTTCGGCCGCGTGGTGGGAATTGATCTCGGCGCGAGCCACGTTCATTACGCGCTTGCCGATTTTGCGGGGGTGATTCGCGACGAACTCACCGAACCCGTGCACCCGGAGGACGGCCCGCGCAGGATGCTGGCGCAGATCAAGGCGGGCGTCGAGCGGCTGCTCGCGGGCGCGAAAGCGCACTCCGCGCGCCGCGGGCGCAAGCTGCTCGCCCTGGCGATGGGCGTGCCGAGTCCGGTGGACGATCGCGGCGTCGCCACCTACGCGAACAACCTGCCCGGGTGGACGAACGTCCGCCTCCGCGATGAACTGGTGAAAGTGTTCCGCTTGCCGGTGAGGCTCGAAAACGACGTCAACCTGGCGGCGATCGGCGAGCACTGGAAGGGAGTGGCGAAGGGAGTCGAGAATTTCGTGTTTATCGCGCTGGGGACCGGCGTGGGCTCGGGGGTCTTCGTGCACGGGAGGCTCTATCGCGGGCGCGTGGGCGCCGCGGGCGAAATCTTCCGCATGAACGTCGAGTGGCCGCGCTGGCAGACCGACTACGGGGACACGGGACAGTTTGAGGACTACGTCTCGGGACGGGGGATCGCCCGCGAGGGCCGGCACCTTCGCGCCGAGGGCGCGGCGGCGGGACTGCGCGAGGAGCGCGACGCCCGATTCGTTTTCGAAGCGCACCGTCGCGGCGACCCGGAAGCGCGCCGCGTGCTCGAGAAAATCTTCACGATTCTCGGCGTCGGCGTTGCCAATCTCGTCGCCATCCTCGACCCGGAACTCATCGTTCTGGGCGGCGGAGTCACACGCGGCGCGCCCGACCTGATGCTCGCCATCGTCCGTCGCGTCGTCGCGCGGATCCATCCCGAGACGCAGCCCCCCATTACGTTGAGCGCGCTCGAAGACAAGGCGCAGACGTTCGGCGCCATCCGCTCCGCGCTCGACGCCGCCGGCGAACGGATCGCGCGGCAACTCCGCTGACCCGAAAGCCTTCTGAATGGACATGCCCCCTTCCCGCAAGCGGCGCGAACAAATCCTGCGATTCAAAGTTTTCGACGCGCGGGGAATTCCTTCGGCGGAGCAGGTGCTCGACTTTCGCGGCGCGTTGACACGCGGATTCGAACGTACCGGGGAATACGAGCGGAGCGAAAACGAACTCGTCGTTCGCTGGGACGGGAGAGAGCCCGTCGTCATTGACGTTCACTGGCGCGAGCCGGGTTACGGTCCGGCGTACCTGCTGCTGGATCACGAAGGGCGGGGATATGCAAGCGGCGGCGCACGCCACCTGAACGCCGACCTCGCGCGCGCAAGCTGGCGGCACTTCGACCGCGCGTGGCGGGAATGGACGGCGGGGCCGGGGTTTGTTCCCTCGCGCCCGCTTCTTGCGCTGCGCCGAGCGGCCGGGCGCGCCATCGCGCGACTCGCCGGCAGTCGCGGCGGCGCACCGCTCGCTCGCGCCGCCGCCGCGGCGCTCCCGGCCACACTTGCGGCCTGGGAAGCGCTTCTCAAAGAACACGGCCGCGCCGTCGCGCGCGCGCATCGAGACCAGTTCATCCTCGGCGCGATGCTGACCGAGCCTTTTCCCGACGCCTGGCAGTATTCCGTCGAGCGCATGTTCTCCGACTACGAGCAGCGGCTGGCGCTCGCGAAACGGCAGGGGCTCGACGCGGTGGGGATCTGTTTTCTCTGGCGCGACGACCTGACGTTTTCGCGCCCCGAGTCGTTCGCGCCGTACGACGTGGTGGTGGATGCGGCGCGCCGCCTCGGGCTCGAGGTGATGGGCATGGTGCTCGACAGCTTCGACTACAAAACGCACCAGCACCTCAGCGATGAGGAGTTTGTGGAAGTCAGCGCCGCGCAGGCTCGCAACCTCACTGAACATTTCCGTGGACGCATCCGCTACTGGACCGTGACCGACGAGACGAACGCGCGCGGGTTTTTGCCCCACAGCTTTCAGGCGAGGCTCGAAGCCGGAAACGCTGCGGCGCGCGCGATCAAGGCCGTCGATCCGGAGGCGGTGACGCTCGCGACGCTCTTCTTCGACGAAGACCTCCTTCCCCTCCTGGGGCGGCTGAAGGCCGAACGCGCCATCGCGCGCGAAGTGGATGTCATTGCTTTGAGTCTGTTTCATCATCTCGGGCCGGGAAGCGATCTTGTTTACCGCGCCCTTCACGAACTCTTCCCCGAAAAACGCCTGGCCGTGGGCGAGACGGGCTACATCGCCGGAAAAGACTGCGACCTGATTTATTCTGCGCCGCTGAACTATTCCTGCGGGCTGGGCGGCGGGTTCTGGTGGTATCACTGGGACGGCATGATTGATCGCGCGCTCGACGGCCGCTGGTATCCGACGCGTTTCTATCGCGAGATTCAGGCGCTCGCCGAAGCGATCGGGCCGCGACGAATCCAAGGCGAGCCGCCGCGGGAAGTGATTGACCAGCTTGCCTCAAAACCCTCGGAATTGTTCGCGATGTCGCTTGAATTTCCGGCGGAGTCCGAATACGCGCGGGCCGCGCGGCGCGGAGCGCGCTGGCTGCTTGAGAGCGGTGTGTTCGATGTGCGCCGCGGCATGGCCTGGGGGGAGATGGGTTCGGGCCGCGGGTCGATGGGCCATAGCAGCGTGGAGGTCACGGGCCGGGTCCTGCCGGTTTTCCTTCGGGAGTACTGGAAGTCACGCGAGCCCGCCTGGCTCGAGGCTGCCAGGGATGGCGCGAAATGGCTGGCGGGCCGGCAGACGAACGGGAAGGGCGGTCATGGCGGCGCGATTCTGGATTTGCGGAGCAAAACGGCCTGGTCGCGCTCGACGGCTCTCGCGCTCGACGCGTTGCTCGACGTTTACTTCGCGACGGGCGAGGAGGAATTCTTGGAAGCCGCTGAGCGCGCCGGAATGTGGCTGCTCGGGCGGATGCAAAACGCCGACGGCAGCTTCAAGGCGGCTTACGACGTGAAGTCCCGGCGTTTCATGGACGGAGACCGCGACGACTGGCGGCACTCACGCGCCTTCGGACACGCCCGCATCGCCGGAACCCTCCTGAAACTGTGGGAGGCGGTGAAGGAGACCGAACCCGCCTATCAGCAGGCCGCGATCCGCGCGCTCGCCTGGGCGCTCAAATTTCAGAACTACGACGGCAGCTTCAAGGGCCATTACAGCCCGCGCCGAAGGCAGGCGAGCGATGAGAAAAATGTTTCCAGCCTCTGCGAAGGCGCCGAAGGGCTGTTCTCCGCCTGCGTGCAGTTGCTCCGCCACCCGCGCGACATCGCGCTGCATCCGGTGTACCTGGAGGCGGTGAAGAAGTTCGGTTCCTGGTTGAAGGATTACGCCCAGTTTCCCGACGGCAGCTTGCCCGTCTGGGTTCATGGTGACGATTCGCGGGAAGGCGCGGGGACGCTTCCCACCGCGCAGGCTGTGCGACTCTGGGTGCGTTTGGACCTGGTAACTCGCGAGGCGAATTGGCTCGAAGCGGCCGCGCGCGCCGGAGACTTCCTTCTCCGAATGCAGGTCCCGGCCGAGAGCGGACAACTCTCTGGCGGGTTCATGCCCTGGGCTTCGCGGGGTCGCTCGCTGACGACGTCAACTTCGGCGACGGCCATCGCTGTCCTGGCGTTGGACGAGCTCGGCCAAGTTCTCGCCGCCCCGGACCTCAAGCTCGACCCCACTGCTCCCCGATACACGGGCTTCGACCCGCTGCTCTGAGGGGCGGGGTGGCCTTCCGCGCCCCTCAGCGGCCGGAAATCGGGCCAATAAGTCAACAAATCCACGGGACATAATGTCTTCTACTCAGTCCACTAGTGTCCGCCCGTAATTGACCGCCAGCCCGGCCCAAGGCATTGTGTCAGGGCTTTTTCTGGTGTCCTTTCCGGGGTCTCAGGGCGACCCCAAATAGCGTCGAGGAAATCGGGTCAAAGGCACGACCGGGAACACGGTCGGCCTGTGTCTAAGTTACGTCGGGCCAATGAGTTTCGTTAGGTTCGGTCGAGGCTTGAGGCTATCGGCTGGTCACGCGGGGAGAAGAGAATGGCATTTCCTCATGGAAATTCGGGCCAAGTTGAGCTGCGGCCCCGGCGACGAGTGAATGCCCGCTTTCGCGGGCATGACGTCAAGGAAGAGTACGCGGCTGGCCAGCGATTTACCCGGTGCGTCCGGCGAGCGCTCCCAGTCTTGGCGGTGCTCGCCGGACTTTTCTTCCGCGTCCCTTCGGCGTCGGGGCAGGGTTGAATTGCCGCAAGACAATGCGCGTCCGGGCTCGGCGCGCTCACCACGGCGGGACTCGATTATGCTCGGGCCGGGACCCCGCAAACTCCCGGCAAATGGCAGATCACGACGACCTATCGCAAGCAATATTCACACCGGCATTTCGTGGGGACCGTTGAGCAGGTGCATCGCGCCCAGGAAGGCTCTGAGGTGATCAATGATATTCACCTTCTCGATTTCTCGCTCCGCTACCAGCACAC
>CAZKXX010000062.1:0-23225 GCA_964556705.1 uncultured Acidobacteriota bacterium | reverse complement strand
CAGTTCCACTCCCGCATCAATGGCGGCCAGACGATGGCGACGGAAAACTGGATGGACGGGGCGGCCTTCGGTTACGCTCGCGGTCATCAGCAGACGCAGGAAAGCGCTGTCCCGGTGGACGCCGTCCGGGAAATGAAGGTCATCAACAGCAGCTTTTCGGCGCAGTACGGCCACACGAGCGGCGCCTTCATCGAGTACGTCTCGAAATCCGGGAGCAACGAATTCCACGGCAGCGTTTACGAGTACCACAACAGCAATCCGCTGAACGCGCGGCGCTTTTTCGAGTACAACCGGCGCGACGAGTCCGGGAATGAAGTGCCCGGCACCGCCATCCGGCCGACCAAGAACAACGACTACGGATTCACGATCGGCGGGCCGATCAAGAGGGACCGGACGTTCTTCTTCACCAACCTGGCCTTTATGAAACTCCGCCAGGTGGTGAGCAGCGGGTTTGTCCACACGGTACCCACCCCGCAGTTCCGGACGGGCGATTTCAGCCCGGTCCTGGGGAATGTCCTCTGTTCAGTGGCGCTTCAGCCAGGACAGACATGCGCCGATGCGAATATCGTCCGAGACGTTCTCGGTCGACCGCTTTTCGACGGCCAAGTCTTTGATCCGAACACCACACGCATCCTGACAGCAGGCCAGGTGGATCCCGTCACCGGCCTCACCGCGACGGGCGATGGGCCGGTTCGCGAGCCCTTCGCGGGCAACATCATCCCTCCAGGCCATCCGCTGCGGAGTCAAGTCGCCGCCAATTGGCTGGCGCTGGTTCCTCTCCCTGATCGTGCGGGACTCAGCGAGAATACTTTTGGGGGGTTTGGGGATCCCAACAAAATCCTGGACATCTGGACGTGGCTGGTCCGCGTGGACCACACGTTTGGCCCCAGCCTCAAGACGAGCGGGACGTACTGGATGAACGAGCGGCCGGCGATTCGCAAGTGCGGCAGCCCGGGCGCCTGCGACGTTCCCAGCGATCCCCGCAAGGACTCGACGGTGAACGACCAGTATATCAGCGATGGGTTCGTGCAGAGGATCGCCAACCGCAACATGCACCAGCAGTTCGACTGGGTCATCAAGCCCACGGTTTACAACCACACGACCATTTCCTACGACCGCTGGTACATGGGCGGGTGGTCGATTTCGGACGGCGTGGGGTGGCACCAGAAATTGGGGATCCAGGGGCTTCCGGCCCTGAACGGCACCGGCGGTCCCCCCAACATCAACTTCACGAGCAACAAAGTTCCCTATACGAACCTCGGCACCAACTGGCAGCGGGGATTTGAGGCAGTGAACCGCTGGCAGTTTAACGACGACCTGACCTGGATCACCGGCCGGCACACCGTTAAGATGGGCTTCGAGTGGCGCTGGCATGAAATGAACCACTCGGGCTGGGCGCGTGGCATCGCCGGCAGCTTCAACTTCAGCCGCCTGGGGACGGCGGGGTACGATCAAAACGGCAACGCCGTGGCGGCGACGGGCGACCCGCTGGCCTCCCTGATTCTCGGCCAGGTCCACACCGCCAGCTTCTTCACGGGCCTCGATCACGTCATCTCGGAAAGGTACATGGCGCCGTGGATCAACGACGAGATCAAGGTCACCGACAAACTCACGGTTAACCTGGGGCTGCGATTCGATTACCAGACGCCAAGGACCGAACGGCACAATCGCATGTCCACGTTCGATCCGACGCTCATGAATCCCGTGGGAGTCCCCGGAGCATTGCGGTTCGCGGATGCGAGCAACCGCAGCTTCGAAAAGCCGGACAAGGACGCCTGGGGTCCGCGCGCCGCTTTCGCCTACCGGTTGACGAACAAGGACGTCATCCGCGGCGGGTATGGCATCTACTACTCGGGCGTCATGTACGACATGTGGATCTCCTCGCCCACCCTCGGATACGAAGCCAACTCCACGGCCCCGAACCTGACCAACGGGCTGTTCCCGGCCGGCTGCACAACCAGTGCAACGAGCAACTCGATGTGCTATGGCTGGTGGGACGATCCGTTCCCGTCGGGCCGGATTCTCACTCCTCCGGATATCCGTCCCGATTTCGCGAACAACACCGCTCCGTTAGGCGTCCATCCGGACGGACTGGATTTGCCCAGGTACCAGAACTGGTCGCTGAATTGGCAGCGCCAACTTTCCGACAACACGATGCTGGACATAGCCTACGTGGCCAACCGCGGGACGCGTCTCATCTCCAACTGGCAGTCCGCGGGCTATCCGTACAACAACATGAACCACCCGGATGTGCTGCAATATCCTGACCTGGGGCTCAGCATTGCCGAGCCCAGCAACCAGGCGCTTGCGGTTGTTCAAGCGATGCCCATTGATCCCGCGGATGGTCTCCACAAGCCGTATGCGGGGTTCGCGGGCAGCCTCGCGCAGGCGCTCCGGCCCTTTCCGCAGTATCAAGGCGTCCTCTGGCGAAACAGGAACCTGGGAAGCAGCACTTTCCACTCTTTGCAGACAAAGCTGGACAAGCGCTTCGCCAACGGCGTGCAATTCCGGCTTGCCCACGTCTGGTCGAAAATGATCGTTACGGGCCTGGGTGACAGCGGAAACGCCAACGAGGGTCTGGGCGGAGGGCTCCAGAACCCCATTGACACGCGAATGGGCGAAAGGGCTGTGAGCACCGATGACGTCCCCCACACGTTCATCTTCGCTTACACGTACGAGCTCCCCTTCGGGTACGGGAGAAGGTACGGCGCATCGGCGCACAGCATCGTGAACAAGTTCATTGGCGGTTGGGGTCTGTCGGGCATTCACCGTTATCAGTCCGGACGGCCCCTCGTGATCACGATGACTAATGACATGGGTGGACTGCTGTTCAACGGCATCAAGCGGCCCAACAAACTGAAAGACGGGGGTTGGACGGGAGGCAAATTCGACCCGGCCACGGACGTGTACTTCGACAAGACAGCCTGGGCCGATCCGGGTCCGCGCACTTTCGGAAACGCTCCGCGCGTGGACGCTCACACTCGCACCTTCCCCATCTTCAACGAGGACATCAGCCTCATCAAGGACACGTTCTTCCGCGGTGAGGACCTTCGCCTGCGGTTCGAGGCGCAGTTCGGGAACATCTTCAACCGCACGTTCTTCTGTAACCCGGTGACCAACTGGAGCTCGGGCTCCTTCGGCCGGGTCTCCGGCCAGTGCAACATCCCGAGGCGTATCCAGTTCGGGCTGCGACTCGAATTCTAGTCCGTGCCTCTCGCACGGCGAACCTGGGAGCGGCCGGGCCTCGCGCCCGGCCGCTTTCTTTTTAATGCGCAAAACTTCAAGGCAGGACTCGACTGCTGAACCCTCGCGGGCGGGAGCCCTTTCAATCTGGATATCAGGCTTCGGAGAATCAGGGGGAATTGCGGCTGCCGGCCCGGATTTCGAGGACCTCAAGACTCCGTCGCGCCTCGGCGTCGTCAGGAGCAAGGTCCAGCGCGCGCCGGAAGGCCGCGAGGGCTGCCTGAGACTCTCCCTTTTCCGCCAGGGCCTTTCCGAGATGACGGTGCGCGGGCGCGTGGGAAGGGCGCAGCCGGATGGCGCGCTGGAGCATCGCGGCCGCCTGGCCCGGCTCCCCTTTGCGGAGAAAAGCCAGCCCCAGGTAATAGCAGGCCTCGGGGTGGTTGGCCTGAAGGTCGAGCGACTTCTTCAGAGCCGCGATGGCTCCGTCCACGTCGCCGCTTTCCAGCAACGCGACGCCCAGCCTCCGGTGAGCGACGGGCCACTGCGGCGCCAGGAGGGTCCCTTCTCTGAAACGCGTGATGGCCTGCTGGAGGTCGCCTCGCGCCAGTTCCATCTCCGCCTGACCCACTTTCTGGCTGGCCAGCTCGGCGCGTTCCGCCGCGGCGATCTGCTCCCGGGCCCGCTTCAATTCCACCTCGGCTTCTTCGCGCCGACCCGCCCGGACCAGAGCCAGTCCCAGTTGGTGGCGCGCTTCGCCGAAGTTGGGGTCGAGTTCGACGGCCCTCTTGAGGTTCGCGATGGCGTCCTCGAAGGCTCCCTTCCGCAGATGGGCCCGCCCCAGCGAGTAATAAGCCTTCACGTGCCCGGGATCGAGGGCGAGAGTTCTCGACAACTGCTCGATCTGGCGGTCCAGATCGAACCGGACTTCATACAGGAGGCCCAGGTTGTAATGCGCCTGCACGTAGTCCGGGCGGAGGTCGATCGCCTTCTGCAATTCTTGAATGGCTCCGTCAACGTTCTCGGGTCCCAGGGCCCCCGCCAGGTTGAGATGTGCTTCCGGATACTCCGGCCGGATTTTCAGAGCTTCCCGGAAATGCGTGGCCGCCCGGCTCACTTCGCCGCGCTGAAGATAAACAAGGCCGAGGTGGTTGTGCGCCTCGGCGAAGCGCGGCTGAAGATCGATCGCCCGCTGGAAGGCCGCCGCGACCTCTTCCGGGTCGGCTCCCTTGCGGCCCAGCAGGCGCGCAAGGACGTAGTGGGCCTCGGCCAGGTCAGGCTTCCGGGCAACGAGCCGGCTCACCTCACGAACCGCTTCATCCACATCAACAACTCCGCCCGCCGCCGGCGTTTCGATTTGCAGCGCCGCGTCCAGCTCCATCAGCCCCTCCGGAATCCGTCCCATCCGAAGAAGCACAACTCCGTGGTCCAGGTGCGCCGGGAAGAGCGCGGGTGCCAGGGCAATGGCCCGCTGAAGGCTCCCGAGGGCGAGTTCGAGGTTGCCCCCTTCCCGGGCGGCCATGCCCAGGAACAAGTAGGTCTCCACCGCCGTGGGGTCCAGCCGGACGGATTCGAGAAGTTTTTCAAGGGCCTTTTCGTGCTGCCCTTCGAACCAGAGCGCCACACCCAGGTTGTAGTGCGCGGGAGCGAAGTTCGGATCCAGCTCCACGGCGCGATTCAGATGCTTTAAGGAACCTTCCAGGTCGTTCATCTGGCCCAGAACGTAACCCAGCAAATTGTGAGCCTCCGCGGAGTCCGGGTCGGCCGCGACCGCTGCCCGGAGGTCTTCGCGCGCCCCGGCCCAATCGCCTTGAGCGAGCTTGGGTCCGGCGCCTTTCAGAAGTTCCTGCGCCGCCGGGACCGGTTCCCGGACTGTGGAGGCTCCGGCGAGGCGAAGGGAGCCCTTGAGCTGCTTTAAACTTTGCCCGAGGCTGTAGTAAGCCTCCTGGAGGTCAGGCATGATTTTGAGCGCGCTTTCGAAAGCGCCGATGGCGCCTTCCAGGTCGCCCTGTTGTCGCAGGACGTCTCCCAGGTAGTACTGCGCCTGGGGATTTTCCGGCTGCTCCTTCAAAACGAGTCGCAGGTGGCGCAAGGCGCCTTCCGGGTCGCCCTTCTTGCGCAGGGCCATGGCGACGTTCATGTTGAGTGAGGCGTCGCCGGGACGCAGCTTGAGGGCTTTCTCAAAAAACTCGAGTGCCCGGTCCACCTCGCCGACCCGCATGTAGGTCGCGCCGAGGTTGTTGTAGGCGCGGACGAATCCGGGATTGAGCTCAATGGCTTTCTGAAAGGCTTCGATGGCCGCCAGCGGCTGCTCTTTCTGCTGGTAGGCAACGCCGAGCCAGTTCAGAGCTTCCGCGGAGCGTGGGTCGTGCTCCAGGACCTGCTCGTACTCCTGGACCGCCCGGTCGATTTCGCCCACCCGATGCCAGAGCATCCCGAGCGACAAGTGGGCCTCCGTATAACCGGGCCGGAGCTGGATCGAGCGCTCCAGCGCCTCGACCGCGCCTCGAAGGTCTCCCTGCGCAGCCAGCCCGATGCCGAGGTTGTAATGCGCCTCGGCCAGTGACGCGTCAATCTCCAGCGCGCGGCGAAAGGCCGCGAGCGATCCCGCCAGGTCTCCGCTTTGGCCGAGCGCCACGCCGAGCAGGTTGTGGGCTTCGGCGCGCCGGGGTTCGAGGGCCAGGACCTTCCTGAATTCCTCGGCGGCGGAATTCCACTTCGCAGTCTTCAAAAAATCCAGCCCGCGACTCATGTGGACTTCGGCGGCGGATTCGGGGCGTTGAGAAACGCCTCCGAGGGCCGACGAGACGAAGACGATGGCAAACGCGAGGCCGAGCGCCCACCGCCAACCGAACGACCCTGCCGGAATCGTACGGCCCGCAAGTCGGGTCTCAGGTTTTCCCACCTTTTCCCTCATGACCATTCGCCTGCAAGAGTCCATTCCGAGTCGCCCCTGGCCTCGTGCCGCGGCTGACTGTGCAGCGGCCCTCCGCTGAGCGCGCAACAGAGAACGGAAGGGAAGGGGTGTTTCATCCCCTTCGGCTTCAAGTCCCAGCGGCTCCGGTTTCACCCCTCCTTCGGTCTCCGGCGTCAATGCGGCGTGAGCAGGTAGAGTTCCGTCTTCCGGGCCTGTTTCTGCTCGGCCTCCAGTCGCTTCGAGATCTCCAGGTGCTTCGCTGCTTGCTCCTTCTGGCCCAGGCGTCCGAGGAGCAAGCTCGACTGGTAATGTCCGGTCAGAGATTCCGGGTCCAGGCGAAGCAACTTCTCGAGCAGTTCGCGCGCCTCTTCGTATTTTCTCTTCCTGACCAGGATGATGCTGAGCTGCTCCATGCTCGGCGTGTGGTCCGGATAGCGCTTGAGCACACCTCGAAAAAGTTCTTCCGCCTCGTCCTCCCCCCGCGTTCGCATGACCACCATTCCCAGGTAATAGTAGGAGCCCAGCTGGTCGGGCTGGAGGCGGATGCTGGCCCTCAGATACTTCTCCGCGTCTTGGTAGTTTTTTCCCTCGGTATAGAGGACCGATCCCAGGGCGTAGTTCAAAACAGCGTCCTGAGGGTTCCGGGTCAGAAGACGCTCGAAGAGAGGAATCGCATCTTTGAATTGCAGCTTTCCGACGTAGGCGGAAGCCAGGACGTAAAGATATCGGTCGTTCTCCGGCCGCATCTGGACGGCTCGTTCGAGGGCCGGCAGAGCGTCCCGGAAGAGGTCGCGCTTCAGACACACCCTGCCGAACGCAAACAGGACGTCGGGATTCTCGGGATCCAGCCGCTTGGCGTGGATCAGATAGGCGAGGGCTTTTTCGGTCTCGTCCTGCTGCTCCGCCAGCCGCCCGAGGTTCAGATAACATTCCGAACAGGAGGGGTTCAGTTGCAGCGCCAGCTCGTAGTTCTCAGCCGCGCGCGCGCGGTCGCCGGAGAACCAGCAGGCGTCGGCCAGGCGGACCAGCACTTCAAAGGAGTCCGGAAAGTCCTTCCTGGCTTTCTGAAGGACTTCGATCGCGTTCCCGTGAAGGCCGTGTTTGAGAAGGAGCTGGCTGAAGCTGAAGGCGAGTTGCGGCGGGACCTGAGGCTGCCGCGTCCAGTCCCCCACCAGTGCCCCTGCTTCCTCCTTCCGGCCGAGCCCGAGGTAATTGGTTGCCAGAAGGTGCAGGCCCTCGGGAGTGCTCCGCAGAGCGGCGGCGAGGGGTTGGATGAGTTCCAGTGAGGCGGCGTAATGGCCGGCGTCGGCCTCAAGCTGCGCCAGGCTGACCCGCGCGTTCGGATTGGCGGGCTCGACTTTAAGCGCTTCACGGAACTGTTCTCTGGCGCGCTCCGCATTGCCCTCCAGAATGTAAACGTGGCCCAGATTCAGGCGGGCCCCCACCAGGCGAGGATTCAACTGGATGGCGGTTTCCAGGAACTCCCTGGCTTCCGCAAACCTCTTCTGATAGACGCGGATGGTCCCCAGAATGGAGCTGGCAGCCGCCCGATCGGACGGCTCCTCCAGGGCGAGTTTGGCCGCCCGTTCGGCCTCTTCCAAATCGCCGCGCCCCATGAGCTCGGCGGCGCGTTCGAGATCGCGACTGGGAAACTCAGCGGCGAGCCCGACAGCCAGACTCAGCCAGGCGGCGACGAAGCATCCGAGAATTCTCCGCATAGGCTCTGCTTCCAACGATCGCAAATTAGTCTTCGACAGTTTGGCGCAGGGTGGCTTCGGGTTCGAGGGCGGGAGGTCCGAACGCGGGTCTGGTGAGGACGAATCACCGTCGGCTCCGCAGCATCTTTACGGACCAGCCTTAGCTCGCCAAGTTACCATGCGTTCGGCGCTGGCGTCGAGCGCTGTGCGCCGCCACCCCCCAACTGACAAAATGTCCGTTTCGGACTCCGTCGGATTGTGACTTTTACCTGGCTCCACGGACCAATTACGAAGGCCCACCGCCCTTACCGTTGGCTGACCAGCGGCCGGCTTGTGAGGATGCCCTCGGCCTCCTGAATGACGACGATCTGATTCGCGGCGAGGTTCGTGAACCGTTCTGATAAACCCGAGGGCCAGCGGATCTCGACGGCATCAACCGTGCCGGATGGCCCCAGCCCGAAGTGCAGGCGCACGTCGCTGTGCGAAAGAAAGCTTTGGCCGCTCGAGACCTCCTGAGTCCTTGCGCGGTCGCCGGCAATCACGCGGACCCGCGCGCCGATCGCGCTGCGGTTCGAGCGTGTTCCCACCAGACGAATTTGGACGGAGTTCCCGCGATTGCCGCCGTCGTTGCGGAGGAGTTGTGGAGCCTCATTGTTGTTGCTGATGAGGATGTCCACATCGCCGTCGTTGTCGTAGTCGCTGGTCGCCGACCCGTGACTACCTCCCGGCAGCGTGACGCCCGGTCCGGCGGCCTCCGACACCTCCTCAAACCGCCCGTTGCTGAGATTTCGAAACAGCAGGTTCGGCTGGCGGAATCCCGGGTCGCCGGGAATTCGGTTCGCTTCCGGATAGACATGTCCGTTGGCGACGAAGATGTCCTTCCAGCCGTCGTTGTCGAAATCGAGAAAACCGACGCCCATGCCGACATACTTCGAGTGCGCAGCGATGCCGGACTGGTGGCTCGCGTCGTAGAACGTTCCGTCGCCGTTGTTGCGGTAAAGCGTCGTACCGTCTCCCGCGAAATTGGCGTGGACGATGTCCAGCCATCCGTCGCCGTCGTAATCGGCGACCGCCGCGCCCATGCTGCCCTGCGCCCGCCCATCGCCGCTCAGCCCGCAGCCGGCCGGAACCGCAATCTCCGAAAAAGTCCCGTTGCGGTTATTGCGGTAAAGCAGGTTGGGGACGGTGTCCGACGCCACAAAGATGTCCGGCCATCCGTCGCCGTCGAAGTCGCCCGTGACGGCCCCGAAGCCGTAGGTTCCCATCGGCGTCCAGCTTCGCCCCGCCACGGTGACCGTCAGTTTGCCGGGCCCCCGGGGAACGGCCACGCCGGACTTTTCCGAAACGTCCTCAAAAGTCCCGTCGCCGCGGTTGCGGTAGAGGATGTTGGTTCCTCCCGCCAGCCCTTCCGGGCCGCACGCCACAGGGATTCCCTTGAAGGTACAAAAATAGTTGCTGCCCGGAAGCGGGGCGGCGTCGAAATCGAACGTCACGTAACTGGTGATGAAAACGTCGAGGTGCCCGTCGCGGTCGAAATCGAGGAACGCGCACCCTGTGGACCAGCGCCCCGGAATCCCGGTCACGCCTGCGGGTCCCGAAACGTCGTCAAATGTCCCGTCGCCGTTGTTCCGATAAAGGACGTTGTCCGACCAGTAGGTCACAAAAAGGTCGTCGTGCCCGTCGTTGTTGAAGTCGGCGGCGCAAACGCCCTGTCCCCAGCCCGAGCGGGCGAGGCCCGATTGGGCCGTCACGTCGTTGAACGTGCCGTCACCGTTGTTGCGGAAGAGCAGGTTCGCAGGCTCCCGGCCTTTGGGAAAGCCTTCCACGGTTGTGCCGTTGACGAAGAAGATGTCCGGCCAGCCGTCGTTATCGTAGTCGAAGAAAGCGACACCCCCGCCCATCGTTTCGAGCAGGTAACGCTTGGTCTCCGCGCCGCCACCCACGATGTGGACGCCGCCCAGACCGGCGGTTGCCGCGACGTCAACGAAGGAGACGCCCGCGGCGCCCTGCGGGGCCTCGCGCGCGCGCTGGGGAGGAGAAGTCCCGCGCGAACCTTCTCTCGCCAGCCCGGGCATCCTCACCAGCCAGACGAAGACGCTCAGCGCGAGGAGCACGATCAACCCGGCGTGGGCGCGGACCGCGCCGGCCCGTGTGCGTCGCTGGCGGGAAAGCGCTGAGTGATGGGTTCGGCTGAGTCGCATCCGCCTCGGTCCTGTACCCGCCTGTCAATCCCCGGGTAACCGTCGGTGTTCGTCCGCAGGCGAAGGGGCGAGACCCGGGACCGTTTCTTCAGGTCCGCGCTCCACCTGCGACCCCGGATGCAGCCCTGTCATCTTTCGGAAGGTCTCGACTTCCTGCGCGGAGAGCTTCCGGAAATTCTCCAGTGCCCGCTCGCCATCCTGAACTCGTCCCAGGCGGCGATAAACCGTGCTCAGGACCAGGTGATACCGCGACGCGCGGGGCTGCGCTTCGATCGCCCGTTCCAGAGCGTGCGCGGCCTGGGCCCAGTCTTTGAGAGCCATATAGGCCCGCGCCGTTTCAAAGTGCGCCGCGTCGGATTTCGGGTCCTGCTCCACCGCCTTGAGACATTCGGGGAGGGCCGCCTGAGGCTCGCGCCTGCGGTTATACAAGGCGCAGGTGTTGATGTGCGGCCAGGGCGATTTCAGCTTCTGGCTCGCGTTGAGTTCGGCGGCCTTGCGGAAGTGTTCCAGCGCCGAGTCCTCATCGCCCAGCGCCTCGAGCGTCAGCCCGAGGTTGTCGTGGGCCTTCATGAAATCCGGGTCGAGCCGCAAAGCCTCCTCGAATTCCCGCTTCGCCAGCGGGAGAACGTTCTTGGTGTAATAAATCCGCCCGAGGTAGTAGCGCATCTCCGCCGAGTCGGGCATCAGACGGACGGCCTGTTCAAGCTCCACCTGCGCCTCGTCGTATTTCCCCAGAATCGTGAGGTTGAGTCCAAGGATTTTGTGCGCCTCGGCATTCTCGACATTCAGTCTGAGCGATCGCGCCAGTTCCTCGATGGAAGGGCCAATGCGGCGCAGCCGGAAGAGAACGTAACCCAATTGGTAGAGCCCCAGCCAGGATTCCGGCCGTTCGCGGACGTACTCGCGCAGCAAGGGTTCCACTTCCTCGAAGCGCTCCCGCCGGATATAGGACTCGAAGAGTCGAATCTGCTTGGGATCGTCCTCCGGCCCGGGAGTCAATGTCGCGTGCGTGCCCGTCTCCCTCTGCTCGGGCCAGGCGGAAATCGTCCCGAGCGCTGGTCCGGCAAGAAGCATCACCGTCAAGAGGACCCTGCGACTCCAGACCAAGAGATCAACCTCCGGCGGGACTGCGCACACAAAGGTCGCCCGCGAAGTCTTTCCCGGCGCAGAAGCGCGCTGGCGGCAATTCGAGACCCGTGCGGTTCTGCGCCCCGAACAAGCGCTCCAGGGTGTCGGTCAGCAATTCGTATGCCGACCCTGTCCGGTTCGCGGCTATTCAGGCCGGCGCGGTAGAGCAGTTTGCAATGCCTTCGCAGCCGGCAAGTTCTTGTTCCATTTGGGATGATTGGGAAGGGTGGGGGCGACCGGAAGGCTTCAGAAAAGGCGCGACTCACACTCGCCATTAGAGCATGAGTGCTGCGTTCGGTCGAGAGACATCGGCCGCACTTCGGACACAAAGTCCGTTGAAGCTCAGACTGTTCGTCTCAGAGATCGAGACTCCGAGGCTTGCCGCTGCCCGCTTGAGCGGCCCGCCCGTCAGGCGCACCGCCGGGAGCGGTACGGGCCGCGCCGCGTCGGGGATCGCTCGCTCGACCGCCTGGCCGGCGAGGGCAGTGGAAGTAACGCAAGTCAAGGCGAAGAGGATGGCGCTGAGGCGAAGGTTCATCGGAATTCTTCGCGATTGGTTCGAAAACGTTCTGATTTCGAGATTCGGCAGCGAGTTCATTCGACGCCTGTGCGCCGTTCAAGAAATGTTCGGCAGCTTCACCGCATCGCCCAGAGGAAGGCGAGCGCGCCGGCGGCCAGGCAGTAATAAGTCATCGGGATCATCGTTTTGCGGATCAGGGACCCTTCCTGGCCGAACAATCCCACGGTCGCCGACGCCGCCACGACGTTGTGAACGGTAATCATGTTTCCCGCGGCGCCGCCGACGGCCTGCACGGCGACGACGAGCGCCGGGTCCACGGCAATCTTGAGCGCGGTGGCGAACTGGAAGAGCGCGAACATCAGGTTCGAGACCGTGTTGCTGCCGGCGACGAAGGCGCCGAAGGCGCCAATCCAGGGCGCGAGAAACGGCCAGCCGTCGCCCGCCAGGTCGGCGGCGGTCTGCGCGAGCGTGAGCGGCATGCTCTCGAGCCCCGAGGAGTTGAAAGGGCTGCCCGATTCGATGAACACGCGCACCATGGGCAGCGCGAACACCAGCGCCACCGCGGCGCCGCGAAGCTGCCGCGCCGCCTCGCTCCATGAAGCCCGGATTTCTTTCCGCGTCATGCCGTGCAGTCCGTAGGTCACCAGACACGTGAGCAGGAACAGGAATCCCGGCGAGTAAAACGGCTGAATCGGCTGCCCGATGCCGCTGCCGAGGATATCCGTCGGGCCGATGTTGACGTCCGCCAGATGCTTTCCGATCCGGAGCCAGGGCAGTCGCGTGACGAGCAGCAGCGCGGCCACCACGCCGTAAGGCGCCCAGGCCCGCGCGGTCGAAAGATGCGCGCGCGCCGTCTCCGTGTTCGGCTGGATGCTTCCCATCCATCCGCGCTCCCAGTTCGCGCGCGGGGCAAAGTCCCAGACGTCGCGGGGCACGAACCAGCCTCGCTGCGCCGCCACGACGACAATCGCCATCCCAATGGCGCTGCCGATGAGCGAAGGAAACTCCGGGCCGAGAAAGAACGCGCAAAGAAAGTAGGGCACGGTGAAGCTGACGGCGGCGAACAACGCGAACGGCCAGGCGCGAAGTCCTTCGCGGGCGCTGCGCCGCGCGCCGTAGAAGCGCGTCAGCATGGCGCACAGAAAAAGCGGCACGAGCGTGCCCACCGTGGCGTGAATCGCCGCCACGCGCACGGCGACGTGCTCGAGATACGCCCGGAATTCCCAGCCGTGCGCGGCGAGATACTCGCGCACCATTTCCGAATCGAGTCCGCCGGCGACGCCGACCAGAATCGGCGTGCCCACCGCGCCGAACGAGACGGGCGTGCTTTGGATGACCAGTCCCACCATCACCGCGGCCATGGCCGGAAAGCCCAGAGCCAGCATCAGAGGCGCGGCGACCGCGGCGGGCGTCCCGAAGCCCGAAGCGCCTTCGATGAAGCTCCCGAAAAGCCATCCGACGATGATGGCCTGAACGCGCCGGTCGGGACTGATGCGCGTGAAGGCGTCGCGAATGGTGGCGAGCGCGCCGCCCGCGCTGAGCGTTGAAAGCAGCAGCAAGGCGCCGAAAATGATGTAGAGGAGCACTGCGGCGAGCAGCAGGCCCTGAATGCTCGCGGCGACAAGGCCGAGCGCGGTGACTTTCCAGACTGCGGCGGCAATCGCGAGCGTCACGCCGTAGGCGATGGGCATGGCGCGCGAAGCCGGCAGGCGGAAGCCGACGAGCAGCACGCCGACCGCGAGGATGGGAGCGAAGGCGAGGAAACTTAACGCGAAGGGGTTCGAGATTTCCAAGCGACGCCGACCTCAGCAGGGAACCCTGAGAGGCGTGATGGTATGCGACCGGCGTTCAAAACGCCAGCGACGCGATTCAGGAGCTGGCTGGTGGGAAATCCCGTGAGGAATGGTACGCCTGGCAGGATTCGAACCTGCGACCTGTTGCTCCGGAGGCAACCGCTCTATCCATCTGAGCTACAGGCGCACGCAAAAACTCAGTTTACCGCGCGTGCCGAGGGCGGTCAAGTTTCACGGCCGAGCGCGGCGCGCAGGCGCGGCGCCCCACAAAGGCGGGCCTCACGGTCTCGTGGGGCGGCGCATGATGACTACCGCTTCCGACCCGCCGAACGAAGTGCCGCCGAGGGAATCGCGCGGCTCTGCCCGCCGCAAGGCTATTTATAGGCGCGCCGACTGGCGGCTGCAACTCAAAATGCGGGGGAGGAGCTGGCGGGCATTAACGGCTCGCTGACGAACTTCGTGCACAAATCCCACCACAGAGACGCAGAGAGCGCAGAGCAATCACAGAGACCGAAACCGATGAGGCTGTCAGCCTTCTGCCCCAGCCCTTTTCTTTCTCTGCGAACTCGGCGTCTCTGCGGTGAGAGCAGTCGTGTTGTCAGCCCGCTCAGCCGGCTTTGCCGAGCGAACGGAGAGCCTCTTCCTGCCCGTAACGCAGGCCGCGCTCGAACGCAGCGAGGTTGAGCTTCTCGGTTCCCGGCGGGACCGACTCGGCGACGGATTTCCGCACCGCGTCGGGTGTGGCGAGTCCGGTGAGGGCGGTGATGAACCCGACCATAATCATGTTGAGCACCAGCCGCCGTCCCAGTTCTTCGGCGAGACGCGTGGCCGGAACGCCGCGCGCCCGGACGCCCGGCGGAAGCGTGCCGAGTGTGAGCAGGTCCTGCTCGTAGAGGAGCAGGCCGCCCGGCTTCAGTTCCGGCGCGAAGCGGCTGTAGGCTTCCTGCGACAGGACGACGAGGATGTCTTCGCGCGTGAGGTAAGGATAAAGGATGGGCTGGGCGGAAAAGATGAGCTGAACGCTGCAGGCGCTGCCGCGCGCTTCGGGCCCGAAGCTCTGCGTGAGCGTCACAAACTTGCCGTCGTGGATGGCCGCGGCGCGCCCCAGCACCATCCCCGCCAGGATGACGCCCTGGCCGCCGAAACCGGCGATGCGAATTTCGGTGGTGCTCATGATTCCCTCGCCGGCCGCGGCGCGGATGCCCGCGCCTGTTGCTGCTGCATCGTCTGCTCGAGCGTCGGCCGGTTGATATCCACGAACTTCCCGCAGACGATTTCGCCGCCGAAGTGGATTTCCACTTCGCGCGTGTTCGCCCCGTTCCTGATGACGCTTTTCTGCTTGTAGTAGCGCATCGCCTCCAGCCCGTCGCCCAGCCTGTTGCGGCGCTGGTAGAGCGTGGGGCAGGGCGCGATGATCTCGATGAACGAGAACCCGGGCTTGTGCAGCGCTTCCACCATCGAGCGCGCGATGTGGCGGACGTGATAAGCCGTCCAGCGCGCCACGTACACGGCGCCGGAAGATTCGGCCAGATAGGGCAGGTTGAACGGCCGCTCGACGCAGCCGTAGGGCGAAGTGGTCGCCACCGCCCCGACCGGAGTCGTCGGCGCCACCTGGCCACCGGTCATACCGTAAATGAAATTGTTGACGCAGATAACCTTCAGGTTGACGTTTCTCCGCGCCGCATGAATGAAGTGGTTTCCGCCGATGGCGATCAGATCTCCGTCGCCGCTGTAAACCATCACGGTGAGTTCGGGATTGGCGAGCTTGAGGCCGGTGGCGAAGGGAATGGCGCGCCCGTGCGTGGTGTGAAACGAGTCGAGCTTGACGTAGCCGGCCACGCGCCCCGTGCAGCCGATGCCGGAGACCACCACCACCTTGTCGAGGTCGAGCTTGGAATCCACCAGCGCCCGCGCGAAGCAATTCACCGTCGTTCCGATGCCGCATCCCGGGCACCAGATATGCGGCATACGGTCGGTGCGCAGAAACGGTTCGACGGGATTGACGGGCGGCGGCAGCGTGGTGACGCTCATGGCGCGGCCTCCCGAATCGCTTCGAGAATCGCGGCGGGGTCGTGCACGGTCCCTCCGCCGTGCGGAACGAGGATCGTTCGAGCCTTTCCCGCCGCGCAGCGCTCCACCTCGTAAACCATCTGGCCGTAATTCATTTCCACGACCACAAAGGCTTTGACCTTTTCGGCGAGCTCGCGAATCCGCTTCTCAGGAAACGGCCAGACGACGATGGGCCGCAGGAGCCCGGCTTTCAAACCCTCTTCGCGCGCCATTTCCAGCGCGCGCATCGCCACGCGGCTGGTGATGCCGTAGGCGACCAGCACCACTTCGGCGCCTTCCAGGTCGCGTTCTTCATAGCGAACGATCTGGTCGCTGTTGCGGCGGATTTTTTCCACCAGGCGGCGCACCAGGCGTTCCTGCGCCCGCCAGTTCATCGCCGGAAAGCCGCGCTCGTCGTGCGTCAGGCCGGTGACGTGGAAGCGGTGCCCGTCGCCTGCCCGCGCCATTTCCGGAATTCCGTCCGGCCCGGGCCGGAAGGGCTGGTAGGCGCCGCCTTCCCGCAGCGTGTAGCGGCGGGGATAAATCTGAAGTTTTTCCGGCGGCGGAATTACAACTCGTTCGGTCATGTGGCCCACGCACTCATCCATCATGAAGAGCACGGGCACGCGGTAATGCTCGGAGAGGTTGAAGGCGTCAATCATCAGGTCGAAGCACTCTTGCGGCGAGTTCGGCGCCAGCGCGATGACGGAGTAATCGCCGTGCGAGCCCCAGCGCGCCTGCATCATGTCCGCCTGGCCGGGAAGCGTGGGCAGGCCGGTCGAGGGCCCGCCGCGCTGCACGTCCACGATGACGCAGGGGGTTTCCGACATCGCCGCGAAGCCGATGTGTTCCATCATCAGAGAAAAGCCGGGGCCGGAAGTTACCGTAAAAGCTTTTGCGCCGCCCCAGACCGCGCCCTGAATGGCGATGGAACTCGCCAGCTCGTCTTCCATCTGGATAAACGTCGCGCCCACGGCCGGCGCGCGCGCCGCGAAGCGCTCGACGACTTCGGTGGAGGGCGTGATGGGATAGCCCGCGGCAAAATTCGCGCCCGCCGCCAGCGCGCCCTCGCAGCAGGCCTGGTCTCCGTCCAGAAAATGCGCGCCGGTCAGCACCGCGCGCGGGTCAGCCTTCATGCGCGGGCGCCTCCTCGGCGGCCTCGGCCTGAATCCGCGCGCCGTAAATCGCGAAGTCGGGGCAATAGAGCCCGCAGAGGTCGCAGCCGGTGCAGCCCTCGGGATTCGTCAGACGCGGCGGGTGATATCCGTGAGTGTTGAACGCTTCGTCGAAGGCCAGGACTTTCGGCGGACAGAACTCGATGCAGAAACCGCAGCCCTTGCAGCGGTCCCAGTGGATGTAAACCGTACCTTTCGTCTTGCGCGTGCGCGCCGGAGCTGTGTGCGATTCAGGCATGTTCCGCAAGGGCGCGGAGATATCGCCCACCGGGTTCGGACACCGTGCCCGAACTTCGCCCCCTCAGACATCTTGTTAGCATTTTTGTGGCCTATCACGGCGATGCGGATTCTTCTCGGTGGCCGAAGGAACACACGCTGTCGAGCCTCTTTCAGCGCTCGCCGGGAATCTGGAATCTTCAATCTGCAATCCAGGAGTGGCGCGGAGCGAAGCTCTGCGACCGCAACGGTCTGACATCTTGAATCTGCGATCTGGAACTGGCGCGTGCCAGTGGTCCGACAGGAACACCCAGGCCGTCAGCAGAACAACTGTCGGAGCGCACGTACCAAGCCATAGAACAGGATGACGGCGGCTGCCAGAGCCCCGATTCCGCTCACGCGGCAATTCCAAATGAAGAATCTGCTCCGCACGACCCATTGCCCAAATGCGTCAAGGAACGCCAATTTCGACGAGCGGTCCCAGTCCTTTGTGAATATTCGCTGCACCCAGTATGGGTAGAAGGTGCAGGCCATTCCAGCCGCCACGAGAAAGGCGAATGCTGCTATACCGACAAATATGGAGAGGATCCGTTCGTCCATTGCTGTCTTTGCGCCTAAAACGGTCCGAACCCGTAACCACAGCTTATTCCAGCTTGTGGGGTCATGAAGATCGGGTTTGAGGTTCCCTGTCCCGCGGCATTGAATTCCCGGCTTGCACCGACGAAGGCTGCACCAACCGACGCAGAGCAGCCTTTCTTCGTCAGGAACTGTTTTAGAGTGTCCGCGGAAGGAGGGTATGACGCATTGTACCCTTCCATCTGTCCCGCAGTGTACGAGAACCCGGCGAAGAAACCCTTAGTGATGTTAACGCCTGGTGTAACATATACCCGCCCGAACTTATCAATCGTAACTATTACGGTGAAACCGAAGAGCCCCGCGATTGGGTTCACGCTGAACGTAAACTGGGTGTAATCGACATCCCTGTTCTTGAATCCAAGCGCGCCCGACCATTCCGGCCCTGTGCACGACCAATCGCACAGCGGGTTCGGCGCTGAAGGAAGTCCCAACAAGCTTCCCAGCGAGGGCGGACGGAAATAAACGGGCGAGGAATTCGGGTTCCAGCCGACAATGCCGCCACCACCCAACATGCCGCCGATACCAACGGACACGCCTGAACCACCGATCGGTGTCCCGTTGGGCCAGAGATAGCCCGGATGCGCGCATTCGGCATGCGATACAGAGTACTGAACGTAGGCACATGGATCGCTTGGGTTGTAGTTGATGTAGTCTGGCGGGCCCCACTCTAACCCCAACGGGTCAATCAAATTGGTCGGGTTATTCAGCACATACGCGTACCGATTGAGCGACTGAGGATTCGAGATTGAGCCCGCGAGCGGGTCGGGGGAGAGCCAGCGGTAGAGGCGCGAGTGGTGGTTGCGGAACAGCGTCGGGTCGAGCGTCGTCTCCGCGTCCCGCTCGTTGAGCGAGGCGAACCGCTCGTCTTTCACCGTCGTCGTGCTCTGCCACAGTTGCCCGTACGGATAGTAAATCGACTTCTGAATCGTCGCCCCCGCATGGTCGGTGACGAAGCTGGTGGAGCCGAGATGGTTCGTATGCAGGAAGTACGTCACCGAGTCCTGATAGCGCGCCAGTGGCCGCGACCCGAGCGGAATGATGTGCCGCTGCCAGCTCGTCCGGTTGTGGTGCGCCACCACCTGCCCCTGCAAGTCAAAGGCGTACTCGGTGTACGCCGTCCCCACCAGCTTCTCTACCCGCTGCCCCAGGGCGTTATAAACGTAGCTCGCCGTCGCGCAGCCGGGCCTCGATCCCCGCCAGCACACCTCCGGGTCCTCCGTCGAGAAGAAGCCGCGCATTTCGAAAGCCGGCAACAAGCACCTCCGACGGGCCCTCTACATGCCCGCCCTGGTCGCCGTCCGCCACGACCCGCACCTGCGCGCCTTCTACGAACACCTGCTCGCCCGCGGCAAAACCAAAATGCAGGCCCTCGTCGCCACTATGCGCAAGCTCCTCCATGCCATCTTCGGCATGTTCAAACACGACCAGCTCTTCGACGGCGCCAAAGTCTATGCGCTCGTTGCGACTCCCTCACCGGCCCTCGCCCCCCAGGAGGTCGCATGCGCCTAAACACCTTTTCCGCTTTACAACCAAGAGAGAATCTACTTGCTCGGAGACCTCGGTGGTGCAAAGCGGAGCATAAGCATTAAACCGGAGAATGCGATGAATGCGATGACGAGTCCTCGCGGCTCTTGGTTAATTAGAGCACCGACGGCAAATCGACCCGCATATAGAGCCAAGCACCAAAGGATAACTAATCGTCTCTCCCGGGCAACGGCAAGGGTCGCAACCATGGCACCGGTCCAGAGAGTCGCGACACGGATACCCAATTCTTTTCCTTGAATCCAATCGTACCAATGGCTAATTGCAGCGAGCGACGAAAGAAAAAGCCCAAACGCGAGCAGACTGTGTACTACAACTCGCGCATGGAGCTTTGCTGGGTCAAACGCTAACGCTGACAAGATGCGAACGCCAGCAAGTCTGAATATTGCCTTGACTTTATCCACTGCTGATTCTTTCGGCCAAGTCTGACCAATTCTGCAACGACCTTATCATCAGAGCGCAAGCACAGCTCAGGATATTGGCGGCGCTGGCTCCTTACTGAGCACAGACGTATAGTGCACCTATGTAAACGCCCGCATCGAGCAGGATCTGGGGCTTTAGTGAAGCAGCCGCAGCCTGACCGACCATACGGAGTCCCGATGTTAACAGCCGCCCAAAAGTCGTTTCACCGAGAAGAGTGCCGGACCGAGAAAAGATAGTCTGAAACGTTGGCTCAACTACGACTTTCTCGAGCGCTCCAGCTGCGGATTCAAGCGCTGGGGTCGAGTATTTGGCTCCCAGCACTGCACCAGCGAAGCTGCCGCCGGCTTCTTCTCTGTCCGGCCCCAATACGAGCTGACTTAACGTTGAGACGTTATTCCCTAAGAGTATGTTAACCACCGGGTTTTCCCCCAGGCCTAGAAACGAGGCGACGCTGCCTTTCTGTGCCTCCTTTGCCGCACAGCGGTTCACCTCTGCAATCGCCTGGCTTAGTGACGGAACGCCACTTCCCCCTCCACCGCCCCCTCCGCCAGATCGACCGCCCGTGCCGGAGCATGTCACACCCAGCACGGTAACCGTAGTTTCGATTGGCACGCCCGGGCTTGAGCCACCCGAATATTGCCAATGAGTTTCAATCAGAACTGTCGCGACACAGTCCGGATTCAGCCCCAGTGGGTCCACGTAGTTCACCGGGTTGTTCAGCACGTAGGTGTAGCGGTTGAGTGAGCCCGGAGTCGCCACGTCGCCCGCAATCGGATCGGGCGCCAGCCAGCGGCCCAGGCTCGGCGAGTACATCCGGAACCAGGTGTAGTACAGTCCGGTCTCAGAATCCAGATACATCCCGGCGAACTTGTGCGGGTCGTCCACGGTCCCCGAGACCAGCTTCTCCGTCCCGTGCGGGTAGTAGTCTGAGTCCCTCACCACGCCCCCGCTCGCATTGGCGATGATCCGCGTCGAGCCCAAGTGGTCTTGCAGGAAATAATACACTGTCCCGTTGTTATCCCGCCGCGCCACGCGCCGCCCGGCAAAATAAATATACTCCCGCAAGTTGTTCCCCGAAAGGTCCGTCTCGGCCAGAATCTCGCCGCCTAACCCGCGCCAGAAGAGCGTCCCATTCGACTTCTTGACTCGCCAGCCGTTTCGGTCAGGCGCCACCTCTGTGGCGCAATACGTAGAGGAGAAACCAAAGGTAGCCTACGAACAGGATGGAAAACACGCCCTGCAACGTGTGCGGCAAGTCCGGAGTTCTGTACCAAACCACGATGGTCGAAATTCCAGCGATGGTATATGCTGCAGTAATGAGCCAAAGCGTCTTCACAAGTCTGGAAGAAACTTGGACCCGAGGCCACCGGGCCTTCCGGACGATGAGGAAGTTCACAATGAACAGGCCGAACGCTCCCATAGCCAGCCATGGATAAGGCGAGATGTTTCCTTTTACAACTAAGCCAGCTAGCATCAATAGGATAAGGAAGTTGAAAGCCGTCAATCGAAATGGCCTCAGCGTCCCTTTTTCTGAGTCAAGAAACCACCGCATGGCCCACCTCGAGCGTGCTCCTGTTACTGGCACTCAACCTCAGTCACGCCAGCAAGCTCCAGAATGTCGAGGGCAAACTGACTTTTCTCAAGAATCCCTTCGACGAGGCGTCCAGCGAGACCCCCGCCTACTCCGGCAGTACCCAAGGACTCGAATCCCGCAGCGTCGCTTGCTAATTTCAAGTCGCGTTTCCAGACCAGAGTACTCAAACCGAGGATCGAAGTCGCTGACTGAACTGCTTGGGCCCCTCTGTCGGCCCCCGAAACCTTTCCAGATGCTGCCCCAAACAACTGAATCACACCGGCAGCAAGGTTCCCGCTGCCGCTGACGTATCCATAAGCAACGCCCGCAGTGCTAAGTCCTCCAGTTGCAGGAATTGCGGCAGCGCTTCCGGCGGCGATAGCAAGTTTTCCCGTCCCGATCGCTAAGTTTGCTGCTCCCACGACTCCCTGAGTAATCCTCTTAGCCGCACATTCTTTGGACTTGGTCGGCGTTCCGACCCCTGTGCCACCCCCACCCCCGCCGCGACCCCCTGTCGGCCCGCGACCCACATCCGGCCCGTCCCCAGTGCAAGTCACAGTAACCGAACAACCGCCTGAACGGCCCGAGGGATCTCCATAGGTATATGTCTGGGATGATATACAAACGATTGTTATGTCGCATGCAGTGAGTCCGAGCGGGTCAGTGAGGTTGCACGGATTGTTGAGCACGTACGCGTACCGATTGAGCGACTGAGGATTCGAGATTGAGCCCGCGAGCGGGTCGGGGGAGAGCCAGCGGTAGAGGCGCGAGTGGTGGTTGCGGAACAGCGTCGGGTCGAGCGTCGTCTCCGCGTCCCGCTCGTTGAGCGAGGCGAACCGCTCGTCTTTCACCGTCGTCGTGCTCTGCCACAGTTGCCCGTACGGATAGTAAATCGACTTCTGAATCGTCGCCCCCGCATGGTCGGTGACGAAGCTGGTGGAGCCGAGATGGTTCGTATGCAGGAAGTACGTCACCGAGTCCTGATAGCGCGCCAGTGGCCGCGACCCGAGCGGAATGATGTGCCGCTGCCAGCTCGTCCGGTTGTGGTGCGCCACCACCTGCCCCTGCAAGTCAAAGGCGTACTCGGTGTACGCCGTCCCCACCAGCTTCTCCACCCGCTGCCCCAGGGCGTTATAAACGTAGCTCGCCGTCGCGCAGCCGGAGACCGAAACGAGCCGGTTCTCTCCGTCCCAGGTGAAGCTGCACGAGGTCGGCGCCGTGGCGTCCGTCAGCATGTTGCCCGCCGCGTCGTAGCTCACCGACACCCCACCCACGGCCGTAATCCGGTTCGTGCTGGCGCTGTAGGAAAGCGACGTGCACAGCCCCGTGCCGGAGCAGGTCGGGTTCCCGTAGCGGTCGTTGGTGAACGTCAGGTTGTGCGACTGGTTGCCCGTCGCCGTCGAGTTCCCCAGGCGGTTCAGGGTGTCGTAGGTGTAGGTCGCGCTGTGCCCCACGTTCGGTGTCGGGCTCGACGTATTGTCCTGAAAGAAGTAACTCTGCACGTTGCCGTTGTTCCCGCTTGACGCCTGCGAGGGAATCGCACAGCTCGTCGGCGCCGTCGTCGAGTAATAATTATAGACCAGGCAGGCGTTGGCCGCCTGCGAGCCGGCCGTGCCGAGACGGAGCATGACCGGCTGCAGGCGGTTGTTATAGTCGTAGGTCTCCTGCCGCTGCACGCACCCGGTGCCCGCGCAGCCGTTCAGCAGCGTGGCGACCGCCCCGTGGGCAGCGTAAGTGAGGTCGGCCAGGGTCGAAGGGTGCGTTCCGTCACTCAGCGAGCTCGAAAGCCTTGTGACCCGCTGCGCGGTGTTCACGGTATGGGTAAACGTATAGCCCGCCGGATGGATCCAGCTCGTGATGTCACCGGCCAGGTTGTAGCTGTAGGTCATCTCCCACTTTGACGACCCCGAGCAGTTGTACGGGGTGCACTGCCAGTATTTGGTCGCGCCTCCCACCGCATTGTAGCTGTACACCGTGGCGGTCTGCGGACTCGCCGTGGGCGAGCAGGAAGCGGGTAGCGCAGAGTGTCGCCGTTTGAGACTCTGCGGCTTTTCTGATTTTATTACGCTCCGTCCTTCACAAGCCGCGGAGTGCCTGCAAAACGACACTCCGCGCTACCTGCTCTTCGACGGCGCCAAAGTCTATGCGCTCGTTGCGACTCCCTCACCGGCCCTC
>CAZKXX010000061.1:0-23608 GCA_964556705.1 uncultured Acidobacteriota bacterium | reverse complement strand
GTGGGCCGCGACGTCGAGTCGATCGTCCGCGATCTCGTCGAAATCTCGATCGACATGGTGCGCGAGGAGAAAGTGGAAGAAGTGGCGGAGAAAGCGGAGCAGAACGCGGAAGAGCGCCTGCTCGACCTGCTCCTCCCGCCGCCTGTGTCGCGCAGCGCGCGCCCAGGCGAACCCACGGACGCGGCCGCTCAGGAACAGTTCCGGCGCACGCGGGAAAAGCTTCGCGCGCAGCTCCGTGAGGGCAAGCTCGACGACCGCAACGTGGAAGTGGACGTGCGCGAGCGCAACTTCCCCTCCTTCGAAATCATCACCTCGCAGGGCGTCGAGGAGATGGACATCAACATCAAGGACCTGCTGCCCGGCCTTTTCGGCCAGCGGACGCGTAAACGGCGCATGCGCGTTGCCGAGGCGATGGACTACCTGATGCAAGAAGAAGAGAATCGCCTGATCGACATGGACCAGGTCACGCGCACGGCGGTGGAACGCGCCGAGCAATCCGGCATCATCTTCATCGACGAAATCGACAAGATCGCGGGGCGCGAGCGCGGCCACGGGCCCGACGTCAGCCGCGAAGGAGTGCAGCGGGACATTCTCCCCATCGTCGAAGGGACCACGGTCAACACGCGCCACGGCATGGTGCGCACTGACCACATTCTCTTCATCGCGGCCGGCGCCTTCCACGTCTCCAAACCTTCCGATCTGATTCCGGAGCTCCAGGGCCGCTTCCCCATCCGCGTCGAGCTTCACTCGCTCACCGTGGACGATTTCATCCGCATTTTGAAAGAGCCGAAGAGCGCGCTCGTCAAGCAGTACACGGCGCTGCTCGAGACGGAAGGCATCAAACTGAGTTTCACCGACGACGCGCTGGAGGAAATCGCGCGCTTCGCCGCCGCCGTCAACGAGCAGACGGAGAATATCGGCGCGCGGCGGCTCCACACCATCATGGAAAAGCTGCTCGACGAGATTTCGTTCGAAGGGCCGGACCTGAAGAAGAAGACCGTTCGCATCGACGCCGCCTACGTCCAGAAGCAACTGGCGGACATCGTCAAGAACCAGGACCTCAGCCGGTATATCCTGTGACGCTTCCGCGCAACGGCCGGGGAGGAGCACGCCCTCCCGCCCTGCCTTTCATGCCCCGCGGACCTGAGCGAACCCGAAAATACCCCGCTCTTTTCCTGCTGGCCTCCTGCGGAGTGGTGCTTTCCGCCTGCGGTGCGCAAGGACCACCGGTCCCTCCGCGGGTCGAACAGCCGGTGGCCGTTGCCGATCTCTCCGTGGTTCAGGTCGGACGCTCGCTCGTTCTCCGCTTCACGCCCCCGCAGCTTGCCACGGACGGCGAACGACTGACGAAGCCTTTGGAGATTCAAGTCCTCCGCGCCGTTTATGCCGGCGGAGGCTCGCCCGCTGCCGCCGAGCCGGCGTATGAAGTCTGGATGACGCTCCTGCCGGACGCCCTGCCGGGCGGCGAGGGACCGGTGCGGCATGTCATTCGCCTGAGCGATGACGAACTCGCGCGCTTGCGCAGCGCGGCGCTCGCGCTCGCGGTGCGCTCGCTGACGCGAAGCTACACGGGACGGGGGATCGTCAGCGAGCTTTCCAATGTCGTTCACGCGCGGGTCCTCGACGTGTCGGGGCCGGTCGAAGACCTGCGCGCGCAAGCCACGGAAACGGCGGTCGAGCTGACGTGGTCGCCTCCCGAAGACCGCTCGCTCGCCCCGGCGGGCTTCCGCGTCTATCGCAGCCGAACGGGCGCGGCGGGGCCCTTCGAGCAGGTTGCGGAAGTTGCCGGTGCGGTTTTTCGCGACCGGGACTTTGCCTTCGGCCGCACGCTTCACTACAAAGTCCGCGCCGTCTTCCGCGATCTCGGCCAGGAAGCCGAAGGCGAGGATTCTCCGGCCGTTGAAATTACGCCCCGCGACCTCTTCCCGCCCGCCGCACCCGAAAACCTGGCCGGCCTTTACACGTCACAGGCCGTCGAACTCATCTGGCGGGCGAACAGCGAAACAGACCTGGGCGGATATTTCGTTTACCGGCGCGGCGAGCAGGCGGGGTTCGCGCGGCTGACGGACAGCCCGGTGGCGACGCCGCTCTATCGCGACGAAAGCGTCGAGCACGACCGCAGCTACGTCTATCGAGTGACGGCTGTGGATTTGGCCGGGAACGAAAGCCCGCCCTCCAACGAGGTGACGGTCGAGACGCGGTGAGCAGCCTTCCACGGCCGGCTTCGCCCGTCGCGACCGCGATGTTATAATCGGGTTTGAATCTCGGGGCAGTTCTGCGGAAAGGAGTGAGCCGTGAAATTCTTCCTCGACACCGCCAACCTGGATGAAATCCGCGAAGCCACGGAGATGGGGCTTCTGGACGGGGTGACGACGAACCCCACGCTCATCGCGAAAGAAAAGGCCGACTTCGAAAAGCGCGTCGTGGAGATCTGTGAAATCGTGCAGGGGCCGGTGAGCGCCGAAGTGACGACGACGGACCCGAAAGAGATGGTTCAGCAGGGCCGCGCGCTCGCCAAGCTGCACAAGCACATCGTCGTCAAGTGCCCGACCACGCCCGCGGGGATCAAGGCCGCGCGCCAGCTTCTCGGGGACGGGATCCGGGTGAACATGACGCTGTGCTTCTCCCCTTCCCAGGCCCTGCTGGTCGGGAAGATCGGCGCCACGTATGTCAGCCCGTTCCTCGGGCGGCTGGATGATATCTCCCACGTCGGCATGGACAGCGTCCGCGACATCATCACCATCTACCGGAACTACGACATGAAGACTCAGGTGCTGGCCGCTTCGTTGCGCCACCCGTTGCACGTTGTGGAGGCCGCCAAGGCCGGCGCGCACGTGGCGACGCTGCCCTTCAGCGTCTTCCAGCAGCTCGTCAAACACCCGCTCACCGATATCGGGCAGGAACGTTTTCTGAAGGATTGGGAGAAACTCCAAGCGCAGTGGGCACAAGCCACCGCTTAATGCTCCTCCTGGCCGGGCTGGCGCTCGCCTCCGGCCTCGGCGCCTGGGCGCTCGCCTACCTCCGCTCGCGGGGACACTCGCCGGAGGAAATCGAGAGGCGCAGGCGCCTTGACGTTCACCGGCGCGGCCGCATCACCAGCGGCCGTGTCGTCGAGCTGCTCGACACCGAAAAGGGAGCGTCGGGCTGCCTGGTCGTTTATCGTTACGAAATCGGGGGCGTCGTGTACGAGGTCGCGCAGGATGTCTCGGCCTTGCCGGAACTGAATTCGGTGGCGGCGCGCCTCGGAGACCAGATCGTGAGCGTGAAGTACGACCCCCGACGTCCCACGAACTCCATCATCGCCTGCGAGGAGTGGAGCGGCATCCCGAGAATTGGACCGTCGGTTCATTGAGTCATTGGTCCAATGGCCGGCCGGCGATTCCGGTCCGGTTGCGCCTTCGCCTCTTCAATGATTCAATGACGCGATGATTCAGTGAACGAATCCGCCATGACCCACCAGGAAAAGCTGGAAGAGCTTCGCAAGCGCCATGCCGCGGCCGAGTCCGGAGGCGGCGCGGAACGGCGCGAGCGGCAGCACGCGGAGGGAAAGCTCTCGGCGCGCGAGCGCCTGGAACTGCTCTTCGACGAAGGAACGTTCGAAGAAATTGACAAGCTCGTCGAGCACCGCACCGTGGAGTTCGGGATGGCGAAGCAGCGCGTGCCGGGCGACGGCGTCGTCAGCGGCTACGGGCGCATCCACGGGCGTCTCGCCTACGCCTTCGCGCAGGACTTCACCGTCTTCGGCGGTTCGCTCAGCGAAGCCAATGCCGAAAAAATCTGCAAGGTCATGGACCTGGCGATGAAGACCGGGGCGCCCGTCATCGGGTTGAACGATTCCGGCGGCGCGCGCATCCAGGAAGGCGTCGCTTCGCTCGCCGGCTACGCGGAAATCTTCCTCCGCAATACGCTGGCTTCCGGCGTGATCCCTCAGATTTCGGCCGTCCTCGGCCCCTGCGCCGGCGGCGCCGTCTATTCCCCCGCCATCACCGATTTCACCTTGATGGTGGAAAACTCGAGCTACATGTTCGTCACCGGACCGGACGTCCTCAAGACTGTGATGCACGAAGAAGTCAGCAAGGAAGATCTGGGCGGGCCGATGACGCACAATTCGGTGAGCGGCGTGGCGCACTTTATCTCACGCGACGATCCCGATTGTCTGGCGCTGATTCGAGAACTTCTTTCCTTCCTGCCGCAGAACAACCGCGAGGACCCGCCGCGCGCCGAGTCGAGCGACCCGCCCGACCGTCGCGACGAAGCGCTCGATACGCTCGTCCCCACGGAGTCGGACAAACCCTACGATATGAAGGAACTCATTCGCCATGTCGTGGATGAGGGATACTTCCTCGAAGTCCAGGAGCACTTCGCCAAAAACCTGGTGGTCGGATTCGCCCGTCTGGGCGGGCAGAGCGTGGGAATCGTGGCCAACCAGCCCGCGGTGCTCGCCGGTTGCCTCGACATCAACGCTTCGGTGAAAGGCGCGCGCTTCGTGCGCTTCTGCGACGCGTTCAACATTCCGCTCATCACCTTCGAAGACGTTCCCGGGTTCCTCCCCGGCACACAGCAGGAATTCGGCGGCATCATCCGCCACGGCGCGAAGCTGCTTTACGCTTTCGCGGAGGCGACAGTCCCCAAGCTGACCGTCATCTCGCGCAAGGCCTACGGCGGCGCATATTGCGTCATGGCGTCGAAACATATCCGCACCGACATCAATTACGCTTACCCGACCGCCGAAATCGCCGTCATGGGCCCCGACGGCGCTGTCAACATCGTCTATCGCCGCGAACTTCAGAAAGCCGCCGACTCGGAGCAGCTTCGCAGAGAGAAGGTCGAGGAATTCCGCCGCCGTTTCGCCAACCCCTACATCGCCGCCGAACGCGGCTGGATTGACGACGTCATCCAGCCCCGCGACACCCGCCCCAAACTCATCGCCGCCCTGCGCATGCTTGAGACCAAGCGCGACACCAACCCAGCGAAGAAACACGGGAACATTCCGCTGTAGAATGTCCCGCGGGGGATCAAGGAGTTCAATGCAGGACGGCTACGTCGGTGACATCGGTGATTTTGGGAAATACGCCCTGCTAAAGTCGCTCGTGCGGGAAGACATCGTGTTAGGAATCATGTGGTATCTCACCGATGTTCAGGGTGGGACAAGCGACGGACGCTTTGTCCAGTATCTCTCATCTCCGGACGAGGCCGATGGTCTCGGCGCGTGCGACCTAGAGCTATTCAGCAAACTGGAGCATGTCGTTGATAGCGGCGACCGACGAGTAGCTCGCGTGAGAGAAGATTGCATCCTTCCGCCGGAAACGGTCTTCTACGAAGATCGATTGAACGTCAGCCGCGTCCCGTGGCGTAAACGTCCTCAGGCGAGGGAAGGGTGGTTCAAAAAAGGACTGAAAGTCGTTGACCGGGCCAGTTTGGTCTTTCTAGA
The DNA here is from genome assembly GCA_964556705.1 of uncultured Acidobacteriota bacterium. Taxonomy (GTDB): domain Bacteria; phylum Acidobacteriota; class Terriglobia; order UBA7540; family UBA7540; genus CAZKXX01. Next base: position 18,177 of record CAZKXX010000061.1, on the reverse strand, counting down.
CCCGGACAACGGCCTATCGCTAAACGAAAGAGTCAAATTCCAGAAGACCGGCCCCAAGCACGTCGTGCTCGATGAGATTCGCGAGTTTCTGAGCCGGGGCCAGAGCCTTGTCGTCTACTGCCACCAGGATCGACGGAGGGGCGGTTTGGATGTCCAGGTTAGAGAAGGTATCGAGTTATTCCGGCGCGAGAGTCAGATTCATAAAGCCTGGGCGTTTTCTTTCCATCGTCGAGCAGTGAGAATCTTTTTTATTGTGCCCGCACGGGAGTCAATGGCTCAATTGTTGACGCGAAGATCGGCGGATTTCAAGGAAGGCCCGTTCGGTATGGGCGGCCATTTCCGGCCCTGGGCATTGCCATAACACATTCCCGACAGAAGTACTTGAAGTCTTGATTGAGGTCCGCCCCCACGACCCGTGGTAGAATTTCATCGGAGCTATGAAATGCAGAGGGAATTCACAGCCGTCATTCAAAAACGAGACAAGTGGTACGTGGCGTATGTGGAGGAAATCCCTGGCGTGAACACGCAGGGACGGACGCTCGCGGAAACCCGCCGCAATCTGAAGGAAGCTCTCCGACTTATCCTAGAGGTGAACCGTCAATTAGCGGCGCCCAGAGCCCGCGACGTCCGTCGAGAACCTATTACGGTGCGGGTCTGAGGCCCGCCCATGAAGCGTCGTGAGTTACTGCGTCACCTCATGGCCCAGGGTTGCGGGCTTCTCCGCGAAGGATCTCGCCATTCTGTCTTCTGTAACCCGAAGACAAACACCACTTCGACCGTTCCTCGTCATTCTGAGATCGACGATTTTCTTGCCCGCAAAATCTGTCGGGACCTGCGCATCCCGCCTCCAAAGTAACCGACGTGTTTCCGGCTCCGGAGATCAACCGCCGGCCGGGCCGCCTGAAAAAACACGAGCGTTCCACTGCAACTGCTCGCGTACGCGAACCGTTTGAAAACGCGCGCCTTCGCGGGTTAGCATCACGGGGCCATGTTCAAGAAGGTTCTGATTGCCAATCGTGGCGAAATCGCTGTGCGCGTCATGCGCACCTGCCGCGAAATGGGCATCGCGACGGTCGCCGTCTATTCGGAAGTGGACCGAAAATCACTCCACGTCCGCTACGCCGACGAAGCGTGCGCCATCGGGCCCGCGCCCTCGACCGACAGTTATCTGAGAATTGACCGGATCCTCGATGCCACGAAGAAATCCGGCGCCGAGGCGATTCATCCGGGCTACGGTTTTCTTGCCGAAAATCCTGCCTTCGCGCACGCCTGCGAGGATGCCGGACTGGTCTTCATCGGCCCGCCGGTCGCGGCGATGGAACTGATGGGCTCGAAGACGGCCTCGCGCCGGACGCTCATCGAAGCGGGCCTGCCCGTGGTGCCGGGAACGGATCGAAACCTGGAGAGCTTTGAAGAAGTCGAGCGCCGCGCGCGGGAGATCGGCTATCCGGTAATGCTGAAGGCTTCCGCGGGCGGCGGCGGCAAGGGACTTCGTCTTGTGAGCGCGCCGGGGGAACTCGCTTCCGCCTGCCGCGACGCGCGCTCGGAAGCCGAGAACGCCTTCGGCGACCCGTCGGTCTATCTGGAGAAATATCTCGAGCGCCCGCGGCACATCGAAATTCAAATTCTCGGCGACCGGCACGGCAACCTGATTCACCTGGGCGAACGCGAATGTTCGATGCAGCGCCGTCACCAGAAAGTCATCGAAGAGTCGCCGTCGCCGCTCGTGGACGACGCGCTGCGCGCGCGCATGGGCGAGACTGCGGTGCGAATCGGCCGGCTGGCGGGCTACTTTAACGCCGGAACCGTCGAATTTCTCGTGGATCGCGACCGGAATTTCTACTTCCTCGAGATGAACGCCCGACTTCAGGTGGAGCACCCGATTACGGAGACGGTGGTCGGGCTCGACCTGGTCAAGGAGCAGTTGCGCATCGCCGCCGGAGAAGAACTGCGCTGGCGTCAGGAAGACGTTCGGCTGCGCGGCGCGGCGATCGAGTGCCGCATTTACGCCGAAGATCCGGAAAACAACTTCTTCCCTTCCCCGGGCCGCATCGAGCGGTTGCAGCCGCCGCGCGGGCCGTGGATCCGCTCCGACAGCGGCGTGTACGAGGGCTGGACCGTGCCGCTCGAATACGACCCGCTGCTCGCCAAGCTTGTCGCCTGGGGCGCCGACCGCGAGGAAGCTGTGGCGCGCATGCGCCGGGCGCTTCGCGAATACGAAGTCCTGGGAATCAAGACGAACATCCCGTTCTTCCGGCGAGTCTTCGAGCACCCCGATTACCTTGCCGGAAACTTCGACACGGGATGGATTGACCGCGCGCTGGCCGGCGGATTGATGCGCGCGGAGGAGCCGGATGCGGAGACCGAGCGCGTCGCGGCCATTGCCGCGCTGCTCGCCTCACGCCACGGCGCGCGCACCGCGTCGGCACCCGCGAACTCTTCCGGAAGAAGCGCCTGGAAACTCGCCGGGCGCGAAGCCCTGCTCGACCGGTGGCCGAAGAGGAGTTGACGGCCGAAAACCCCGGACGGCGAACCGTGAAACGCGAAGTGCAAATCCAATCCGGCACGCAAGTGCGCAAACTTCGCATCGAAGCGCCCATCGGTGCGCTTCCCTCGACGCTCCTGGAGGGACGTCTGGAGCTCTCGCTGGAGGGTGAACGGCTCGAGGCGGACTGGGCGGAGGTGGCTCAGGGCGTCTATTCGATTCTGCTCTGCGGGCGGTCGTACGAAGTGCAGGTGAGCGGCGACGCCGGGTCCGAAAACGGGCGCTTCAAGGTTGGCATCGGGCCACGCTGGTATACGGTTGACGTGCTCGATCCGCGCCGGCGACGTGGCGCGGCGGGCGCCCCCGCGCGAACCGGGCCCGAGGTGATTTCCGCGCCGATGCCGGGAAGAATCGTCAAGGTGCTCGTCGCCAAAGGCCAGGAAGTTTCACCCGGCGACGGCCTGCTGGTAGTTGAGGCGATGAAGATGCAGAACGAGCTTCAGGCGCCGCGCGCCGGCCGCGTCGAGGAGATTTTCGCCCGCGAAGGCCAAGGCGTAGAGGCGGGAGCGAAGCTGATTCGGCTGCGGTAGTGCGAATCGGGCCGTTGAGAGTTCAGGGTTAAGAGTTGAAAGTCAGAGCTGAGAGTCGAGAGCCCGGATCCGCATCTCCTCCTGAGGACTCTGACGACTGAATTCTCAACTCTCGACTGCCCTGCCACCGCCCGTCGCACCGCTGAAATACCTCACAGCCCCGCCGGGTCGGCGCCCGACTTCACGATGCGCTCGGCGAGGTAATTCACGACTTTGGCTTTGTTCCGAAGATTTTCCAGGTAGGCGGTCTTCAGGAGCTGTTCCTTTTCATTGAGCAGATTGCGACGGATCGCCGCCTGCACCTGCGGGTCATTAAGCTGGCGCTCGCCCGGCTCGACGCGTTCGATGAGCTTGAGGATATGGAAGCCCGAATCCGTGCGGAGGATGCCCGTCAGTTCGCCCGGCCGGAGCGCCTTCACGGCCTGGAAAATCTGCGGGTTTCCCTCTAATGCTGACTCCGGCACATAGCCCATATCGCCTCCGCCCGAGGCCGTCCGCGGGTCTTCCGAATATTCCTGAGCCACGGTGGCAAAATCCTCTCCGGCGCTCACTCGCGCGTAGAGCGCCTTCACTTTCCGTTCCGCGGCCGCGGGCGTCTTGGCGTCGTCGTTCTTCAAGTTACGGATTTGCGGCTCGGGCTGCGGCGTCACCTGGATTTGCGCCAGGCGATACTGGCGTTCCGGCACGTGAAACGCCGTCTTGTTCTGCTCGAAGTAGGCAGCCACTTCCTCGTCGGCGACCGTGACACGCGAGGTGATCTCCTTGTTGACGAGCTTCGTAAGCATCAGGCTCTGCCGGACTTCCAGGCGCAGGCGGCTCGGGTCGAGTCCCTGTTCCTCGAGTTTTTTTCCAAACTCTTCCTTCGTGTAGGGGCTTTGAAGCTCCGCGATGCGCTTGTCCACCTCCGCCTCGGAGACCGTCACGCCGGCGCGCGAGGCATGGGCGAGGAGAATTTCGTTGCCGATGAGCTCGTTCAGAATGGAGAGCTTGAAGCTCAGCGCCTGCTCGGCGCTCCCCGCTTCCGCGCCTTCCAGGGCGCGGCCGCGAAAGTAGCGTTCCACCTGCTCGCGCAGGATGGGACGGCCGTCCACTTCCGCCCAGACGTCCGGCCCGGGCTGGCGGCCCCGCCCGCAGGCCAGCGCCACCGCAACAAGAAGCGCTGTGCCGCATAGTCGAAGAAGGGGTTTATGATTCATGCAGCCATTGTAGCCCGGTTTCCGCAGCGCCGTCACGGGCAGTTTGGCTCGAGAAGGGATGGCCAGAAGCCTGAGTTTCTGCTAAAATAAAGGTTTGTTCGCCACAACCTGACCTGCAAGAAAGGATTTTCGATGGCTTTCACCTGCGAGATCTGCGGCAAAGGCCCGCGCTACGGCAACCGCGTCAGCCACGCGCACAACGTGACGCGGCGGCGATGGAACCCCAACCTTCGCCGCGTCCGCGCCCTGGTCGGCGGCACCCACAAGACGCTGCGCGTCTGCACGGCGTGCATCCGCGCCGGCAAGGTGATCAAAGCGGCATAGCAGCGGTCCGTCCCCTTGCGATCGACCTCCTGAAAATCCACTGTCAAGAATCTGGAGTTGGAGGCTGAAAGCGGCGTCCTTCACGTTCAACCCCGGCCTTTCGCGGCTTTCAGCCAACCTCCGCAATGACATCCATTTCTACCGCCACGTCGCGCGGCAGGCGGCGCACTTCCACGGTCGCGCGAGCTGGCGGCTGCGCGGGAAAATAACGGGCGTACACTTCGTTCAGTCTTGCGAAATCCTCCAGATCGCGCAGATAGACCGTCACCTTCAGCGCCCTGTCGAGTCCCGAACCGGCGGCTTCGAGAATCGCCGCGAGATTCTTGAGCACACGCTCGGCCTGCGGCTCGATTCCTCCCTCCACCAATTGGCCCGTCGCCGGGTCGAGCGGAATCTGCCCGGAGACGAACACGAGATTTCCTGAGCGCACCGCCTGAGAGTATGGACCGATGGCCGCAGGCGCCTGCGTAGTGGTGACGATCTGTTTGCCCACTGGAATGCTCCTTTGAAATGAGGCGATTTGTTGGTCGTTGGTTGTTCCTTGTTGGCTGTCCGGGGCAGACGACCATGACGAACGCACAACCCACAAGCAACAACCTGCAACCCACAATCAGGAATGCATCACCCGCTCGACCTGGTACACGCCTTCGATTTTGCGGAGCGAAGAGACGATTTTCTCCAGGTGCGCGACATCCACGATATCGAGCGTGACGTCGATCGTGGCGCGATTGTCGCCGGTGCGCGCCTCGATGTTCTGGATGTTCGACTGCGTCCCGCTGATGACGGAGGTGACGTCGGCGAGCATGCCGGTGCGGTCTTCGGTCAACAGAGTCAGTTTCACCGGATAGAGGCTGTACTTGGGTCCCGCCCAGGCGACTTCGATGCGGCGGTCGGAGTCGTACATCAGGTTCTGGACGTTCGGGCAGTCCCGGGAGTGCACGGCGATGCCCTTGCCGCGGGTGATGTAGCCGGTGATGGGTTCGCCGCGGATGGGGTTGCAGCACTTGGCGCGATAGACCATCAGGTCGTCGTAGCCGTGAACCTGGATGGCGAGGTCGCGCGCCAGGCCCATGGCGCGCTTCTGGCCGCCCGTCACGCGCTGCTGTTCGGTCTCGATCGGAAGGGCGGGAGCGAGTTTGGCGAGCACCTGGCGCGCCGCGAACTTGCCGTAGCCGAGGCCGGCGTAGAGGTCGTCGGCCTGCGTGCAGCCGTACTCGCGCGCCACTTTCAGCCAGTCATCTTCCGGAATCTTCTTCAGGACCGCGTTGTACTTGCGCGCTTCTTTTTCGAGCAGCTTGCGGCCGATTTCAACGGCGCGGCGGCGTTGTTCGACGTTGATCCAGTGTTTGATTTTGTTGCGCGCGCGCGAGGTCTTGACCAGGGCCAGCCAGTCGCGCGAGGGCGTCTGGCTCGGCTGCGTCAGAATCTCGACGATGTCCCCGTTCCGCAGCCGCGATTTCAGCGGCACGATGCGCCCGTTCACCTTCGCCCCCACACAGTGGTGCCCGACTTCGGTGTGGATCGCGTAAGCGAAGTCGATGGGCGTCGCGTCCCGCGGCAGGACGATGACCTTTCCCTTGGGCGTGAAGGTGTAAACCTCCTCCGGATAGAGGTCAATCTTGAGCGTGGAGAGAAATTCGCTCGGGTCGCGCATTTCCTGCTGCCACTCGACGAGCTGGCGCAGCCAGGCGAAGCGCTCCTCGTCCTGCTCGGCGAGCGGCCGCCCGTCCTTATACTTCCAGTGCGCGGCGATGCCCTCTTCGGCCACGCGGTGCATCTCCTCGGTGCGGATCTGCACCTCGAAGGGCTGGCCGTGCGGGCCGATGACCGAAGTGTGCAGCGACTGGTAGAGGTTGGGGCGCGGGATGGCGATGAAGTCTTTGATGCGTCCCGGCACCGGCCGCCAGGTGTTGTGGATGATTCCCAGCGCCGCGTAGCAGTTCTTCACCGTGTCGGTGACGATGCGGATGGCGAGGAGGTCATAAACCTGGTCCACGGTGATGTGCTGGCGCTTCAGCTTGTGCCAGATCGAGTAGAGGCGCTTGATCCGGCCTTCGATGCGCGCCGGAATACCGGCCTCTTTCATCTTGGCTTCGACCATCCCACGGACTTCGTGCAGGAATTCTTCGCTCACCTTCCGGCGGCTCTCGACGGCGCGCTTGACCTCCTCGAACGCCTCGGGCTCGAGGTGGCGGAAGGCCAGGTCCTCCAGTTCGCCGCGCACCTTCCCCATGCCGAGGCGGTGGGCGATGGGCGCGTAGATTTCCATTGTCTCGCGCGAGATTTTTTCGCGCTTTTCGGGCGAAAGGTGGTCGAGCGTCCGCATGTTGTGGAGGCGATCGGCGAGCTTGACGAGGACGACGCGGATGTCGTCCACCATCGCCAGGACCATTTTTCGGAGGTTTTCGGCCTGCCGGTCCTCGGGCCGAAGGAATTCGATGCGGCTGATCTTGGTGACGCCCTCGACGATTCGCGCCACTTCCAGGCCGAACTCTTCGCGCAGGCGGTCCGTCGTCGTCGCCGTGTCTTCGACCACGTCGTGGAGCATCCCGGCCGCCAGGCACACAAGATCCAGGCGCATGTCGGCCAGAACGCTCGCCACCTCGAGCGGGTGAGAGACAAACGGCTCGCCCGACAGCCGCGTCTGGCTGCGATGCTCCGCGGCGCTGAATTCGTACGCTTTGCGCAGGAGGCTCAGGTCTTCCCCGGGACGGTACGCCTGCACCTTCTGGACGAGATCCTCAAACTGCACCATAGGCTTGAAATTCATTCTAGGGCAGCGCGCCTGCGGCGTTCAAGCAAAGGCTCCCCCCAACAGGCCCGCAGCATCCTTCGCCGCCCCTGCTCTGAGGTCTTCGTCCCGGCTCACGTCGCGCCTCTTCGGGCGCTTCAGGGCATCCACGTCGAAAACACGAAGTCGGCCGCCTTGCGCTGGGCGTGGCAATCGAAGCAGGACTTCATATCCGTCAGCGACCCAGCCTGTTCGTAGCCTTTGAAAACCTCAAAGCCCCATCCGCCGGTCTGGGGATAGGCCTTGGCGTTCTTGCGCATGACGCCGATAAACTTCCGGTCGCGCGTCTCGATGGCGCCTTGGAACGTCCGGATGTCGTGAAGGTCAAAGACGAAGACCGTGCCGTCGGGATACGCACGACCCTCCTGGAGCGATTTCAGTCCGGCATCGTTGACATACACGTTGTGCAGTCCGCCGAACTGATCGAACAACTTATGCTCTTTGCTGAAGATCACCATCGTCTTGACGTGATTCCAGCCCCGATAGCCCGTGGGATACGAGATTGCCGCGCTCTTCTGAGCCTGTCCGTACAGAATGCCGAGGCCCGCCCCAACCATCCCGAGGAGAAGACAGCCCAACATGACCCGAGGCCGCATGGGTTTTCCTCCTGGCAAAGGATTCCGCCTGTGCACTTCGCAGGCGGGGATCGAGAATGGAAATGATCCGCGCCAGCATTCTAGCGCACCTTGACTCCCAAGAGGAAGGAAGGTCGAGGGAGGCGCCGCCCGCAAGCTTGAAGTTCCGAGGCGGGAATTTTGTGGTAAGCTCCCTGTCCGTCCGCCGATTGGAAACAGTCATTTTCTTGACTTGATCGGGAAGGCTGCGGGGATTTTCGCAGGTTCCGGTCAGGGAGGAGTCATGAGACCCACAGAATCCAAAGTCGCTTCCATCCTCGCCGTGCTCTGCGCCGTGGGCCTTGCGTCCTGCCAGAAGGCGTTCCATGAAGAGACGGAGCGATACTTCTTCGTCGCCAGCAACGTCGAGCTGCCCTACTGGAAAGAAGCGCGCGCCGGATTTGAGGACGCGGGGCGCGTGCTGGGAGTCAAGGTCGAGTTCACCGGTCCGTCCACCTATTCGCCCGAAGAACAGCTCGAGGCGTTCCGGAAAGCCGTGGCCGCCCGGCCCAGCGGCATCCTGGTGTCGCCGGCGCGGGCGGAAATGTTCACCAAGGAGATCGACGCGGCCATCGAGGCCGGCATTCCCGTCCTCTGTGTGGACTCCGACGCGCCGAATTCCAAACGCATTCTCTTCATCGGCACCGACAACTACGGCGCGGGCATGGAGAGCGGCCGTCGCATGGCCGAAGCGTTGAAAGGCCAGGGGAACGTCGTCGTCATCACCGTCCCCGGACAGTTGAATCTGGATGAGCGGGAGCGGGGCGTCAAGGAAGTGTTCCAGCGATATCCGAATCTCAAGATCATCCGCACCGTGGACGACAAAGGCGATCCGCGCCTGGCCAACGACGCGGTCTCGGAAATGCTGGAGGCAGGACAGAAGGTAGATGGAATCCTGGCACTCGAGGCGTCGGGCGGACCGGGCGCCGCCGAAGCGCTCCACCGGCTCGACCGCCGCGGTCAGGCGGTGATTATCGCCATGGACCGTAACCCCGAAACGCTGGACTGGATCGAACGCGGCTACATCACGGCCACCATCGCGCAGAAAGTCTATACGATGAGCTTCTACGGCCTGCGTTTCCTCGACGATCTCCACCACAACATCGTGCATGAGTTCAAAGACTGGCGGACCGCGCCCGCTTCGCCTCTTCCGACGCGGGTGGATACGGGCACGGCGGTGATTGATTCCGGAAACCTCGCGGCCTTCCGCGCGGCCGAGGCCGAGCGGAGACAGGCCTTCTAAGGTCGGACGAGCCCCGCCGGCCGAGCAGCAGCGGGATCTCACAGGCTGCCCTGAAGTTCGCTCGCCTGAAAACAAAAACGCCCTGCCTTTTCAGGCAGGGCGTTCATTTTTCTCTCGAGAGGGTTTCGCGAAACTACTGGCCCCCTCCGGTGGCTGGGGCTGCCGGCGCCCCGCCTTTCCGGATGGCCAGCGCCTTCTCGACCCACGCATCAGCCTGCTTCAACAGGTCTGCGCGCTCCGCCGGGTCTTTCGTGTACTCGGATTTCTGCCGCAAGAGGAGGTTCAGATAGGTCATCGCATCCGTGTCGTTCGGTTTCAAATCGAGCGCCTTCTGGATCGCCTCAATGCCTTCCTCAACGATCGGGGCGTTCTGCTCCTCCAATTCCACTCGGGCCTTCTCCGGAATGGCCGGCAGGATGCCCGGCTTGGTCGGGTCGGGCGGGAGGGCGATGTTCAAGTCCTTCCGAACCTGCTGGGCGCGCGGGTAAGCCGTGGCCCAGTTGATGACCCCGATCCAGTAATAGGGTTCCGGATTGTTCGGTTCCACTTGAAGCCGGCGGCGCTGGTACTCCTTGGCCTTCTCGAACTCCCTCATGTTGTAATAAATCTGCGCGATGCTGGCGAAGGCCGTCTCGTTGTTGGGGTCCATCTTCAGCACGTCTTCGAAGGCTTCAATCGCCTGCATGCCGATTTTCTTGTTCTCTTCCGATTCGCCGCCCGGAATGTATTGCTGGGCGTAAGCAGTGGCCAGGTAGAGGCGGGCGTTCAGCAGCGTGGGATCGAGTTCAGCGGCTGTCTTGAAATGTTCGATGGACGTCTGGAACTGAGCGTTGCGGAAAGCCGCCACCCCTTTGTTGAGCTGGTCGCGCGCCTTGAGCTTGTTGCACCCGGCGGCCGAAACCGCCAGGGCCAGGACCACGCCAAGCAGACCGAGCTTGTGCGCTTTCATGGAACCCCTCCGTTGAACCGTCCGCGAGCGGTTAATTGCCTGCTTCGAGTTCTTTCGTAATCAGGCCGATCTTGTCGATGCCCGCGCCCTTGGCGATGTCGATGATCTGCGCCACCTCGCCGAAGGGAAGCGTCGAATCGCCCTTCACGAACATGACTCGCTCGCTGCGTGTCTTGAAGATGTCTTCCAGCCGCTGGCCGAGCACCCGGAGGTCTGTATCGTCCTGATTGATCTTGACCCGACGCTCAGCGTCGATCGAAACCACAATCGTCCGGCTGATGACCTCTTCGTTCGGCCGGGCGTCCGGATTGGGCTGAGGAACCAGCGCGTCCAGCCCCCGGGGAGTCAGCGGCGTGATCACCATGAAGATGATGATCAGCACGAGCAGAATGTCAATCAGGGGGATGACGTTCATCTCGGCCATCACCCCGCCCTTCTTGCCGACAACAATTCCCATAATTCTACCCTCCTCGAGTCCCGGGGAGCGGGGCCCGTCGTTAAGGGGTCTCGCTCGGAGCGGCGGTCGCGCCGGCCGGGACCGCCGTCTTGCGCTCGAGCTTTTCGGTCAGCAGGCCCAGCGCATCCACCCCGGCGGCCCGGACCCCGTCAATCACCGCGACCACGTCGCCGTATTTCGCGCGCGCATCGCTTTTGACGTACACGGTCTTGTCCAGCTTGGTGGCGATGTGGTCCTTCACCCTCGGCGTGATGTCGGCAAGGCCGATGGGATCGGAACCCAGGAACATCTTGCCGTCCCGGGTCACGGCGAGCACCACCGCGTCTTCCTTGTCGGCGTCGGGCATGCTCCGCGGATTTTCCGCCTTGGCCATGTCCACGCTGACCCCCTTCTGGAGCATCGGGGTGACCACCATGAAGATGATCAGCAGGACGAGCATGACGTCCGCCATCGGGATGACGTTCGGTTCGGAGAGCGGATCTCCCGCCTTCTGTCTCGGCATTACTTCCTCCGCGCGCTTCTCTTGATGAAGTAATCGATCAGCTCGGACGAGGAGTTATCCATCTCGACGTCAAACCCCTCGATCTTGGCTGTGAAATAGTTGAACGCCCAGACGGCGGGCACGGCCACGAACAGACCGATCGCGGTGGCCACCAGCGCCTCGGCGATGCCGCCCGCGACGGCGGCCAGACCCGTGGACTTCTGGGCCGAAATGCCCTGGAACGCGTTGATGATCCCGATCACCGTCCCGAACAGGCCGACGAACGGCGCGGTCGAGCCGATCGTTGCCAGCGAGCCGACGCCGCGCTTCAGCTCGGCGTGAACGATCGCCGAAGCGCGTTCGAGCGCCCGCTTGGAGGCTTCGATGGTTTCTCCGGAAATATCCGCCGAGGCCTGGTGGGCCTGAAATTCCTGCAGACCCGCGGTCACCACCTTGGCCAGGTGGCTGCGCTTGTTCTGCTCGGCAATCGCCACGGCTTCGTCGATTTTCCCGTCTTTCAGCGCGCCCGCGACGGCGGGGGCGAAAAGCCGGGACTGCTTGCGCGCCGCCCGGTAGGCGATCCAGCGGTCAATCATCACGCCGATCGACCAGGCCGACATGATGAACAGAATGATCACGACGACGCGGGCCGGCCACCCCATCGCGCGCCACATACTGATCGGGTCGAAGGCGACGACTTCTTCCTGCAACCACAACATCAAACTGAACAAATTAGCCGCCAACATGGTTTTGTTGATCCTCCTCGAGAGATTTCAAAATGACTTCACTACTCCGCCAGGGTGAAATTCACTTCCACTTCCGTAATCACTTCCACCGGCTCGCCGTTCAGCAGCGTGGGCTGATAGCGCCAGCGCTGCACGGCCTCCAGCGCGGACTTCACCAGCAGCGGGTGGCCGCTGACGACTTTCAAGTCCTGAATCGTACCGTCGCGGCTGATGATGGCTTCCAGCACCACCTTCCCCTGGATGCGCGCCATCTTGGCGAGCGGCGGGTATTCGGGCCGCGGACCGAAGATGAGCTTCGCGGCGTCCACCTGGCCGCCCACCCGCACGCGCCGGGGCGTGGTGGCCTGGGGCGGCGGAGGCGGAGGCGCGGCCGCCGCGCCCGTAATAATCGAACCCAGCACGCCGCCCGGCGTCCCGCCCGGCATCCCACCGGGAACGCCACCCACGACGCCCACCGCCGGACCGGTCTGCACCGGCTCCGGCTCGTCCTTGATCTGGGCGATGGTCTTGGGAATGACCGTGGGCGCCCGCATGATGTCCTCGGCCGTCACGCGCCGCTGCACGCGCACCGGCGGCGCTGCAGCCGGCGGAGGAGGCGGGGGCGGAGGCGGGGGAGGCGCCACCAGAAACGTCATCAACTGCGCTTTCGGCAGGGCTTCGGTGTAAATCAGCGGCACCAGAACCATTACGCCCACCAGGATGACTTCGAGAATGTAGGCGATAGGGATCGTCGCTCGCTTCCAGTTGTCCGTCTTGGCCGCGGAGTAGATCAGGTACACGAGGAAGCCCACGAGGTTCAACACCACCGCCACCGTCACCCACAGTGCCGTGTTCAGCCCCAGATGCTTCGAGTCGGCGTAGACGTAACACAGAATGGCCGCGAAGCCCATGAAGAGCAGCCCGACGATCGTGGACTGCGCGATCAGGACTTTCGTGTCGGGCGGGACGAAGAGCAGGGGCAGGCCGAAAAACGCCGCCAGGAAGAAAGCCACGCCCACCGCGACCGAGATCGTCCAATGGGTTCCCGTCAGAACGGGCGTTCTGGACGGTGACGACTCCAGCAGAGTTTCGTCAAACATGTTGATGCCCTCCTACGGCGCCTCGCCGCGTTCATCCCCGGAAGGCCGGGGTCCAGGAGGAATCAGCGGCGCACTCCCGCCGGCTCACGCTCCAAGACTCGGGGGCGCTCTCCGGCGCGTCCCTTTCCGAACCGCCCCTCCAGGGAAACCAGAAGCGGAGCGGCAATGAAGATCGAAGAATAAGTTCCCACCAGAACTCCAATCACCAGCGCCAGAGAAAATCCCCGGATGACCTCGCCGCCGAACAGGTAAAGAGAGAGCACAGCCAGGAAGGTCAGTCCGGAGGTCAGGACTGTTCGACTCAGAGTCTGGTTGATGCTGCGATTGACGATCGTGGCCAAGCTCTCGCGCTTGCTCAGTCGTACGTTCTCCCGCGTCCGGTCGAACACCACGATCGTGTCGTTCATCGAGTACCCTACCAGGGTGAGCAGGGCCGCGATTACCGAAAGCGAAATTTCTCGCCCCAGCAGGGAGAAGATCCCGAGCGTTATGAGAACGTCATGAAAGACGGCCGTGACGGCCGCCACCCCATAGGTTAGCTCAAATCGGAACCAAATGTAAACCAGCATGGCTCCCAGACCGGCCAGCGTCACATAGAGCGCCTGGCGCCGCAAGTCGGCGCCGACTTTGGGCCCCACAATCTCCGTATTTCGCACCGCGTACTTCGTCAAGTAGAAATCGCGAGACAGGACCTGGAGAAGGGCCGGCGTGACCCCCTCCACCGCGCTCAACTGCTGAAAGTCCGCAATCAGGCCGCTGCGCGGAGGCGTGTTGCGGAACTCCACCAGGGCCGCCGCCAGGCGATTATAAGTGGACGTGGCTTCCTCGCTGCCCCGCGCCGCCAGTCCCAGGGGGTCGGCCGTGATCAGGTGCTCCGCCACCGTCTGCGCCCCGGCGTTGTTAAAGTCCACCTTCCCTTCCGAAGCCGAACCGTACACGGCGCCCAGAGCCTCCACAATCGCTCGTTTCCCTTCGTCCAGCATCTCGGACTCGGCGGTCGTCTTCAGGTCCAGGCCGATAATCACCTCGTTGTCAGCCACCGGGCCGAAGCGCTGGATGGTCGCTTCGCCCAGGTTCCGCTGGCGGAGTTCCGACCGGATCAGGTCCAGGTTGGGGCGCTCGGAAAACTTGACGTAAACCAGCGTCCCCCCGCGGAAATCGATGCCGTAAATCAGCCCGCCGTGCTTCCAAATCGCCCCCAGTCCGGCGACCAGCAGGAGCGCCGAAAGCGTGATGAAGTACCATTTCTTGCCCAGCCAGTCAATGTTCGGTTGCCGGAAAAACTCCATCAGACGAGACCCACCCTTCCTCTTACAATGGACACCACACGGCGGTCAGAAGTTCCAGGAATTTCAGATGCTCAGGGCTTCACCCCGCTCCCGACGGGAGAGGACAAAATCGAAAATGACCCGCGAAACGAAAACCGAGGCGAACAGGTTGGCGATCAGCCCGATCGTCAGCGTAACGGCAAAGCCGCGGATGGGGCCCGTGCCGAACGTGAAGAGGATCGCCGAGGCGACAATGGTCGTGACGTGCGTGTCCACAATCGTGGACCAGGCGTGCTCGAAACCCCCCGACACCGCCGCGCCCACCGCCTTGCCCAGACGCAGTTCTTCCCTGATGCGTTCGAAGATGAGGACGTTGGTGTCCACGCCCATGCCCACCGTCAGCACGATGCCCGCGATCCCGGGAAGCGTCAGGACCGCCCCGAAATAGGCCAGGGCGGACATCAGCAGCAGGAGGTTCAGCATCAGGGCGACGTTCGCGTTGATTCCGGCTCCGCGGTAGTAAATCAGCATGAAGGTCAGCACGGCGATGAGGCCCACAATCGAAGCGGTCACGCCGTGGCGGATCGAATCGGCGCCGAGGGACGGCCCCACGGTCCGCTCTTCAAGGAACTTGATGGAAGCCGGCAGCGCGCCGGAGCGCAATACCAGCGCCAAATCGGCCGCTTCGCGCACCGTGAAGTTTCCGGTGATCTCGCCCCGGTCGCTGATCTGGCCCTGAATCACCGGGGCCGAGACCACGCGGTTGTCCAGTACGATGGCCAGTTGCTTTCCAATATTCTCGCCGGTGACGCGCGAAAAGCGCGCCGCGCCGTCCCGCGACAGGGTGAACGAAACGCTCGGCCGCCCGGCCTGGTCGCGTGATGGCGAAGCGCCCGTCAGGTCGCGGCCCGTCACCGCGGCGATGCGCCGCAGCAGGTACCACCCCTCGCCTCCGTCCGAGCCCTCGCGCCGCCCGGGAACCAGTTGCGTCTCGGGAGGCAGAATTCCGCCGTGCGTCGCCAGCGCCGCTTCGCGCGTCGAATACGGCCCGTCCTGGACCAGCTTCAGCTCCAGAAGCGCTGTGGACTGCATGATGTCCTTCACGCGCCCCGGGTCGTCCACTCCCGGCAACTGCACCACCAGCTCGAAAGACCCCTGCCCGTATTCCGCGATCGTCGGCTCGGTCACGCCGAGCTGGTCGATCCGGTTGCGGATGGTGTTCATGGACTGCTGGAGAGCCTGGTTGCGGATCGTCGCGGCAGCCGTGGCCCGCAGCACGAGATCCCGCGCCTGCGGATCCCCCGGCACCCGCGTGATGTCCCAGTCGGAAAACTGCTCCGAGACCAGGTTCCGCACCTCTTCGGCGCGTTCGTCAGAGATGCCCTTCAACTGCAAACGCGTGCTTTCCACTTTCTGGAGGTCGGAAAAGGGAATGTTCCGGGCGCGCAGTTCGTCGCGAAGCCGCTCGAGCGTCAAATCGGTCGTCACGTTCACGGCGTCTTCGACATTCACCTGCAAAATGAGGTGCGTGCCGCCGCGCAGGTCCAGCCCCAGGCGAATCCGGTCGCGCATGTTCTCCCGCAGCCGCGTGAGGCTGGTCGGGAAGCCGATGCGTTCGTTCAATTCCTGCCGGGGATAACAGATGATCCCGAGCACCGAGACGATGACGACCACAAGAATCAGAATGGCTCGATTGCGGATTTTGCTGTCCATTGGAGACCGGGGCGCCGGCGGGTTTCCGGCGCCGCGATTATTTCTTTCCGCCGCCGGATGCCTCCTGCGGCTTGCTCTCTTCGCCCTGAGCCAGAGCGGCGATGGCGCTGCGCGCTACTTCCACCTTCACCTGCGGAGCAACCTGTAATTGTATCACCTGGACGTCACGAAAGCCTACAATCGTGCCGTAAAGGCCGCCGTTGGTGACCACGCGGTCGCCGGTCTTCAGATTGTCCAGCATTTCCTGCGTCTTTTTGCGGTGGCGCTGCTGAGGAAGGATCAGAAGAAAATAGAAGACACCGAAAATGAGGATAAAGGGAACAAACTGGACGAATACCTCACCCATTCCGGAGTTTGCTGTCCATTCTGACGGATTGACCGGAAATCCGGTCTCAGGCGTTCGGCGGGTGTTTCCAAGGCGTCCGACCCGCGCGGCGGGCTCAGCAGGGTCCGTTGGCCGGGGACCCCGAAAACCGCTTCTCAGGCCCCGGCACGCGCCCCAGAGCGCAACTCCTCAAACCGCCCAAACTCCAAAGCCTGCCTGATTCGCCGCATGGTGTCAAGGTAAAAGTGCAGGTTGTGCGCCGTGGCGAGAATCGCGCCCAGCATTTCGCCCACGATGAAAAGGTGCCGGAGGTAGGCTCGCGAGTACCGGCGGCAGACGAAACACGCGCAGTTCGGGTCGAGCGGACGCGGGTCGCGCGCGTAACGGGCGTTCTTGATGACTACCTTGCCCTCCGACGTGAACAGCGACCCGTTGCGCGCGTTGCGCGTCGGCAAAACGCAGTCGAACAGGTCCACGCCTCGCGCCACGCACTCCACCAGGTCCTCGGGCGTTCCCACACCCATCAGATAGCGCGGCCGCTCCGCGGGCAGCAGCTCCGCCGTGAACTCGGCCACGTCGTACATCTCTCCTTTCGCCTCGCCCACCGAAAAGCCCCCGAGCGCGTAGCCTTCAAAGCCGATTTCCAGCATCTCCTCGGCGCTTTGCCGCCGCAAAGCACGGTCCGTTCCCCCCTGCACGATGCCGAAAAGCGCCGGGATCGGGGTCCGCGAATCGGGGTTCGCGACTCGCGACCCGACAGTTTCCGCCCGGGCTTCTTCCAGCCCCCAACTCCCATCCCCCAACCCCCCTTTCCGGCTTTCCTCCATCTTCGCCCGCCAGGCCTCGTAATGCTTCTTCGACCGCCGCGCCCACTCGCTCGTCACCCGCACCGCGCGCTTCAGCGTCTCGTGGCTCGCCGGATATTCCACGCACTCGTCAAGCGTCATGATGATGTCCGCCCCGAGAGCCATCTGGATTTCCACCGCCCGCTCCGGCGAAAGGAAATGCGGCGAGCCGTCCAGGTGCGAGCGGAACCAGACGCCGTCCTCGGTCACCCGCCCCAGTCCCTTCAGGCTCATCACCTGGAACCCGCCGCTGTCGGTGAGAATGGGCCGCGGCCAGCCCATGAAGCGATGCAGCCCGCCCATTTCCCTCACCACGGCTTCGCCCGGACGCAGATAGAGGTGATAAGTGTTGGCGAGGAGGATCTCGACGCCGAGACTCTCAAGCTGCTCCTGCGTCATCCCCTTCACCGTCGCCGAGGTCCCGACGGGCATGAACACCGGCGTCTCGACGACCCCGTGCGGCGTGTGAAGCCGCCCGCGCCGCGCCCGGGAAGCGGTGTCCGTCACCAGTAACTCGAAACTGACACTCATGGGGGCGTCCGAACCATTCCGAGCGCGTCGGAAAGTTGGCAGGTCGTCCTTCGACACCCGCCAGAAAGAACTCGGCTATCGAAGTCTCAGCATTGTAGTACGGATTACCGAAATTGCGCGTCGCGGGCCAGGGCACATCGAGGCTTTGCTCTCTCCCAAGTTCAAAAACGGGATTGCGCAATTTTTGCGATTGTGAGAGGATGCCGTCGGAAATGCGGCCCCGACCACGGCGCGGCGACTGCCACGGGCGCCAGGAATTCACTCGCAACCGCCGTGCAGGCAATGCCTCCAAACCAAGCCGGTTCTGAACGACGAGCCTTCGATCGCCGACGAATTGCCATGCCGGTGTGGGTCTCCAGGCCCGGCGAAGGTCCTCGCGCCCATCCCAGCCTGCTCGGCCGGACACGCGACGTTTCAACGCGCGGCGCCTTTCTATGGGTCTCCGGCCAGCACGAGGTCGGCTCGCGACTGCGCCTGCGCTTCGAGGTCCCCGCCAGTGTCACCGACCAGTATGCGATGAGGCTTTCCTGTGACGCTGAG
>CAZKXX010000060.1:0-23843 GCA_964556705.1 uncultured Acidobacteriota bacterium | reverse complement strand
AGAGGACGGCCGGATCTCTTCTGATTCAGGGGAATCTCAGCCGCTGGGCGCTGGCGGCGCCGGCTGCCCGGATCCAGGGCCGTCCCCGCCGTTTATCATCGCACCGTCGCGTCAGCGCCTCAGGCAACCCTCCGGAAATTTCCCGCCATCTCTAGATTTTAGAAATTCTGAAGGCAGCAGGAGGTGCAGAAAGCGATGAGGAGAAAGGTCTTCGTTTCTGTGTTCGGTACGGCCTTCGCTCTGCTCTTGGCCGCCGGACTGGCGCAGGCCAAGACTAAGGAAATCAACCTCGCTCAACCCGCCCGGCTTGGCGACGGGCCTGAGCTCCAGCCCGGTTCTTACCGCATCGAGCTGGTTCGAGACGCGCAGAAGCCGGAACTGATCTTCTATCGCGACAGGACCGAAGTGGCGCGCGCGCCGGCGAAGCTGGTGGAAGAACCCTCGAAGGCCAGCCGCACGGAAATTCATTTCAACCTGAAAGACAACAAACGCGTTCTGACCCAGATGCGCGTGGAGGGCTGGCGAGAACGGGTGGTCTTCACCAAGCCAGGTGAGGACTCGCAGGCCGGCCAGTAATTCTCTCCGCGGCGGTCTTGACTTCGATGGTCGAGGCCGCCGCGATTTCCTCTCGGCCTTTCACTCGATCACTTCGAATCCTTCCGGCAGCTCAAAGAAGCTGGCGTCCGGTTCGCGGCCCACCTCAACGTCTTCGAGGCGCACCACGCGTTCGCGACCCTCTCCGCCCGGCGAGCGGCTGAGGAGGGGCAGCGAGTTCAGTGCCGGCGCCAGCCAGTAGAGCGCCTCGCGCGTGTTGCCTTCGGGGGGCCGGCGGTAGCCTTCGCAGTCCAACCCCGCCACCACTTTCCGCCCGATGCGTTCATCCGCAGAGCCGCTCCCGGGCAGTGCCGGGGCCGAATAGGGAAAGCGCAGCGGGTCGGCCGGCATCGGCATTCGCACCGCGCGGCGGGCTTGGTAGTCGAGCCGGTAGAGTTTTGCCTCGCGCGCCAGCCACAGCCAGGCTTCGTCGTTGCCCTCCGGCGGCGCGCCCGATTGCGGAATCGTCCGCTCGAAAGCGGAACCGTCACTGCGGCGCAGATAAATTCCTACGCGAGTACTTTCCACGTTCGAGCCGTGCGGTGAAAGGCGATAGACCTTGCGGGTGATAATGGAGACCACGGGAACGACTTCGCCTTCATCCGCCGCGGTCTCGAGCGCGCAGAGGGCGCCGGAAAGAATTCCCGCGAGCAGTACGATTTTCAATCCTTGGACCCTCATACCGTTTCCTTCGCCTCGCCGGGCGTTTCGGCCGGAAGCGTTCGCGCCGAATCACAGCTCGCCATCGCGGCGGACTCTTTCGGCGCGCAACGTGACGCCTAGAACCTGGCCAGGCACGCCTTGCCACAATCGGCGCCGCGTGCGAGCAACGAACAGCCGTGCACATCGGCAACCGTCAGGCAGCCGAACTCGGCCTCACGCTGCTCCGCAAGGACAACGGCTTTCAGGCTCTTCTCGGGGCACCGGACCCGGCGCTTTCGCAGCCCCGGCCCCCACTTCCAGATCGCGTAGCCGGTCACCGCCCAGGCGGCCAAAACCGTAGGGATTTCCAGCAGCAACAGATTGTCCATGCTGACTTCTCCTCTGCGAGGGGAGGACAAAGTGTCCGAAGGCGGGTCCGCTTCCTCAATCCACGCTACGCTTGTAGCTCACTAAGCGCGAGGAGCAAATCGGGTTCCAACCAGCCCGGGAAAGTTCGGTGTTCCCCGAGAAACACAACCGACATTCGCCGGTGCTTACTCAGGACTTATAAAGGTGCGCGACGTACTGTTCGTAGCCGTTAAAGGGCAGCGTGGGAATCCGCTCGCCGGTCTCGACCACGCGCTCGGTGGCCTGCGACCAGCGCGGATGCGGTTTGGTGGGATCCACGTTGGCCCAGAAATCGTACTCGCGCGGCACGGCGGTATTCCAGAACGTCATCGGCCGCTTTTCGACGAACTCGAACCGCGTAATTCCCTTGATGCCCTTGAAGCCGTACTTCCAGGGCGTAATCAGCCGCAGCGGCGAGCCGTTCTGCACGGGCAGGACGCGGCCGTACATACCGACGGTCAGCAGCGTCAGTTCGTTCATCGCCTCTTCGAGCGTCAGACCTTCGTGATAGGGCCACGGATACCAATGCGATTCGCGCTGCCCCGGAGCCTGGCCGGGACGCTGGAACCCAACCATGCGAATGAATTTCGCCTTCGAGGTGGGCGCGCACCATTCGACGAACTTCTTCATCGGGAAGCCGACCCAGGGAATGACCATGGACCAGGCTTCCACGCACCGATGCCGATAGACGCGCTCCTCGAGGGCGAACTCTTTGATCAGCTCGTCCACGTCCAGTTTGCGCCGCTGCTCGACGTGCCCCATGATTTCGATCTGCCACGGCCGCGGCGGAAAGTTCTCGGCCACGATCCAGACACGCTCCTTCTGCTCGGTGAATTCGTAATAGTTGTTGTACCCGATGGCGATGCGCTCGCTCGTCACCCGGCGGTTCACCGTGTAGGCGGTGTTGCGCGGCGCGGTGAGGCGGGGGAGGTCGGAAGGCGGTGGAAGCTGCTGCGCCGAGGCGCCCGCCGGAAGCAGCGCGCCGGCGAGACCTCCCAGCGCCGAAACCGCCGCGGCCCCCAGAAACCGCCGGCGGTCGAGATAAGCGTCTTGAGGCGTGGCTGCGCGTTCGGGGAGTTCCCAGCCCCGCGGGACTCGAATCAGCATGTCGCCCCCTTGCCCTGAGTGGCTCCAGACAAAATTCTACCACCCGATTTGTCCCGCCGCGCGCGGATTCGTTGAATTTCGGCGGGGATTCCCGGGACGCCTCACGCCGGCCCTCAGCGCTTCTTCGCTTTGCCTAGGTCCCTGGCCAGCTTGTCGAACGCTTTCGAAGCCTTTCGCGCCCACTGCGCAGTCTGCTTGCGGGCTTTGCCTTGCAGCGCGTCGCTGCGCTTCGCCAGCTCGCGCGATTTCTTCTCCAGTTTTCCGGCCAGCGCTCCCAGTTCCTTACCCGTTGCTACGGCTGCTTTCTCCATCTGCTTCCCGAACTTCGTCTGCTTTTTGCGGGGCATTCGAACCTCCTTCGCATGAACGTGTTTGACTGATTATAGGTGGCGATCCGGGGCCGCGCAACCGCACCCCGGCGGGTACATTACTCCACGTTGAATGTTGGGTCTGCATGCCAGGAAGCTGGCCGGAATCCGGACGCGGTCCAGCCTGGGTTTCCCCGGCCCTGAGCCTTGAGGTCTTCATAATGCTGGCATCCTCAAGCCTTCGATGAGCACACGCATGATTTCTCTTTAAGACAATCCTCGTGTGTATAATATGACGATTGTGTGTTTGATGCACTCTCGATATTATCCCTTATAAAGATCTGGCTGGCGCAGAGCTTCACCTCTGCGCGCCGACCGGCGCAATACCAGAATCGCAGACCTGAAGAGCAAGGTCTGCGCCAGTCCCCGGACGCCGGTCATAGACCGGCGCTACAGCAATGCGACGGCGGTGAGGACCTGCCTTCGCCAGGCAGGCACCGCCGCTGCAATCCTAACTGCTTCCACAGGGCGTCAATCTTCTCCTTTACTTCCGGGTCCATTTTGATTTCGTCCGGCCAGGGGCGGGTAAAGCCTTCGGAGGGCCATTTGGTGGTGGCGTCCACGCCCATTTTCGAGCCGAAGTTGGGCAGGCACGGACAACGCACGAGCGATCACAAATGCCGATAAACTTCCCCACGGTGGCCGATTCTGATAATGAGGACGGCGCGGCGATTGTCGTCGATCGTGTAAATGACCCGATAGTTGCCAGAACGGAGCCGGAATAAGTCCCGCTTTCCGTGTAACTGCTTTACTCCCGGGGGCCGAGGATTCTCGCGGAGCTGGTCGATTTTCGTCTGGAGCCGTTTCTGGTCAGGGCGAGGGGTGCCGCCGAGCTCACGCAGCGCCGAAGGGAGAATGGCAACTTGATAGGCCACGCTCAGAGCCCGAGTCTCTTCTTAGCTTTTTCCCAGGGAATAGGCCGTTCGTGCTTTCGCTTCGCCTCCGCCAGAATCCTCTCGGCTTCCTCAACGTCCAGGCGGTCTTCCATCTCTTCGAGCAGCCGCAGGTCGTCCATCGGGATGAGTGCCGCCAGGTCCTTACCCCGCCGGCGTAGAATGACCCGCTCGCGCCCGTAAGCCACGCGGTTTATGGTTTCAGCAAAGTCCTGCCTTACCTTCCCCGCCGTCAGACGGTTCATCGTCAGTATCTCCCATCAAGCATTTAACGTACTGAACGTACAGTATGTGCCAAACGCTATACTTTGTCAAGCAGGAGCCCCCGGCAAAGAATAATCTCCGCTGTCACCCCTCAAGCCCTAGTCTGCTCCAGATCGTATCGATTTTCCTCTGCACTTCCGGGTCCATTTTGATTTCGTCCGGCCAGGGGCGGGTAAAGCCTTCGGAGGGCCATTTGGTGGTGGCGTCCACGCCCATTTTCGAGCCGAAGTTGGGCAGGCGGGAAGCGTGTTCGAGCTGGTCCACAGGGCCGAGGACGAACTGAATATCGCGTTCGGGATCGATGTGGTTGAAAGCTTTCCAGACCACTTCGCGCACGTTGTGAACGTCCACATCGTGGTCCACGACCACGATGCATTTGGTGAACATCGCGCCGGGCAGTCCCCAGATGGCGTTCATCACTTTGCGCGCGTGGCCGGGATAGCTTTTGCGGATCGAGACGATCATCAGGTTGTGAAAGATTCCTTCCGGGGGCATGTGCATGTCCACGACTTCCGGCATCTGCTTGCGCATGAGCGGGAGGAAGATGCGTTCGACGCCGTGCCCCATCCAGTAGTCTTCCATGGGTGGCGCGCCGACGAGGGTCGAGACATAGACGGGATTCTTGCGGCGCGTCAGGCAGGTGAGGTGAAACGCCGGGAACTTGTCTTCCAGGGAGTAATAGCCGGTGTGATCTCCGAAGGGTCCCTCGCTGCGGATGTCGTCCAAATCGACGTAACCTTCCAGCACGATTTCGGCGTTGGCGGGGACTTCCAAGTCCACGGTCTCACACCTGACCAGTTCGACGGGCTCGTGGCGAAGGAATCCTGCGAAGAGAAATTCGTCCAGATCCTCGGGCAACGGAAGGATGCCGGAATACATGGTGGCGGGGTCGGCGCCAATCGCCACGGCAACGTCCATGCGCCGGCCTTTGCCCTGGCGCTGGAGCCAGCGGAAATGTTCGGCGCCGCCTTTGTGGATTTGCCAGTGCATGGCGGTGGTGCGGTCGTCGTAGACCTGCATGCGGTAGCAGCCGATGTTGCGGCGTCCGGTCTTGGGACTCCGCGTGATGACCATGGGCCAGGTGATGAAGCGTCCGCCGTCCTGCGGCCAGCACTTCATGACGGGCAGGCGCGCGAGCGAAACATTCTCGCGTTCGATGACTTCCTTGCAGGGGCCGGACTTCACGGTCTTCGGAAAGAACGAGCCCATCTCGGCAAGCTTGGGCAGCAGCCGGACTTTGTCCAACAAACCTTCCGGCGGACGCATCTCGAGCAGTTCTTCGATGCGCCGCGCCACATCTTCAAGCGAGTTGACTTCGAGCGCCAGTTCCATGCGGCGTTTGGAGCCGAGCAGGTTGATGGCGAGCGGAATGTCGTAAGCGACGCCGTCGCGCGCCGAGCGCGGCTTTTCAAACAGCAGCGCCGGGCCGCCCGCCTTCGAGACGCGGTCGGTAATTTCGGTGATTTCGAGATCCACGTCCACTTCGGCGGCGAGGCGCTTCAATTCGCCTTCCCGCTCGAGTCTGGAAATGAATTCGCGCAAGTCGCGATAGGCCACAAAGCACCTCAGGGAAAAAGCCGTCAGCTCTCAGCCGTCAGCGAAAAACCGCCGGTTGTGGGTCGTTAGTTGTCGGTTGTTCGCAGCAGATTGCTGGCCGGCGATTGGCCGAATTAACCGGGAAAGCAAGTGCAGATTTCACGGCGGCTCGCCGGGACGCGGCTCCACAACCAACGACCAACAACCAACAGCCGGTCGCGGATGGCTGAAAGCGATGAGCTGCCCGCTTCGCGGGCAAGCATTACAGATTGGCTGCGGCAAATCAAGGATGGAGGCGGCGATAGTTTCCTTGACATCCTTTTTTGCGGGCCGGATACTAACGCCTACGGGGCTTCAGACGGACCACACTGTCTCCAGCTTCGCCGGCGGGGCACGCTGCCGCCGAACCTTTTTCTCCGCACTCGGACCGAACAAGGTGAGCGGGCTCCGTTCCAAGCCGCGCGGCCTCCGAAAGCACGCGGGATGGCTGTGCGTCCTGAGCGCAGCGCTGCTGGCGGCCCTCCCCGCTTCCCTTCCCGCCCCGCAGGAAAGCGAAGTCACCAGCCGGGAAAGCGAACTCACCGGCGCTGCAAGCGAACCGACATTCCGATTGGAAGCGCAGCGAAACCTCGTCCTGGTGCGCGTGGTGGTGCGCGACCAGCGCGGCCGCGTGGTCCCCAACCTGACTCAGCAGGATTTCAAGATACTGGAAGAAGGCAAGGAGCAGGCCATCACGCATTTCTCGGTGGAGACGCCGGCGGCGCCCGCGCCGTTTGAGGAGCAGGACGCGTTCGCCGAGCTCGAAGCGGAGTTCGGCGCGGCTCCCGCCGAGACGGCGGTGGGCCGGCGCTTCCTCGGGCTGTTCTTCGATGACGTTCACATGCCGTTCGAGGATATCGTTCGAACGCGCGAGGCCGCCGAACGCTATTTGGACTCCACGTTGTCGCCCGGCGACCGGGTGGGCATCTTCACGGCTTCCGGGCAGAACCAGCTTGACTTCACTGACGACCGGGGAAAGATCCACGAAGCGGTCGGCAGGCTGCTGACGAGGGCCGTCGGCGCCTTTCGAGAGGACCCGTGTCCCGAGGTGCTGCCCTATCAGGCCTACCTGATGATCCACCGCAACGGCCCGCACGCCATCGAAGTCGCCGAGGAGGAAGCGGTAGAGTGCGACCGCGCCTTCAACGAGGAAATGTCGCGCTTGACGGCGGAAAACCGCGCGCGCTCGGAGGCCGTGCGAACGCTCAACCGCTTTCAGACGCAGGCCGAATACGCTCTACGGGGACTCGATGGCGTGATCCGACGCATGGCCGCACTGCCCGGCCAGCGCAGCCTGGTGATGGTTTCCCCGGGCTTTCTGATGCTGACGATCGAGCACCGCATCAACCAGATCATCGACCGCGCGCTCAGGTCCAATGTCATCGTCAACACGCTCGACTCGAAGGGCCTTTACGCGTTCTCGCCGCTCGGCGACCCTTCGAAGCGCTCCTCTTTCCCAAGCCAGCGGCCGGACCTGACGGGCAAGAAGGCGATGTACGCGATCGAGCAGGTGAACCGCAGCGCCGACGCGCTGCGCTTTATCGCCTACGATACGGGCGGCGAGTACGTTTCCAATACCAACGATTACGACGAGGCCTTTCGCAAAGCCGGGGGGCTTCCGGAGATGTATTACCTGCTCGCTTACTCGCCCCAAAAAGTGAAGTTCGACGGGCGTTTCCGGGCGTTGAAAGTCAAGCTGGCCCGTTCCGGGTCTTACACGATTCAGGCGCGGAGCGGCTACTACACTCCGAAGAAGGCGGAAGACCCGGCGGAGCAGGCGCAGCAGGAGATCACGCAGGCGCTCTTCTCGCGCGACGAAGTGAACGAACTGCCCGTGCAGGTGCACACGCAATTCTTCAAGACCGGCGAGTTCGACGCGCGCCTGTCCATCCTCACGCGCGTGGACATTCGCTTCCTCTCGTTCCGCAAGGACAGCGGGCGAAACCTGAACCACGTCGTGATGATCACCGCGCTGTTCGACCGCAACGGGAACTACGTGGCCGGCAAGGAAAAGACCCTGGAGTTCCGATTGTTCGACGCGAGTCTGGAGAAACTGAGCCGGTCAGGCCTGACGTCGCGCATGAGCTTTGACGTCAAGCCCGGAGTTTATCTGGTCCGCCAGATCGTGCGGGAAGCCGAGGGCGCGCGGATTTCGGCGCTCAACCGCACCGTGGAGATTCCCTACTAGGGGCAAGGGGGACTTATGTTACGGCATCTTCGAACACTGCCACTCGCCCTGGCCGCGCTCGCCTGGCTGGTGATTCCAACGGAGACCGGCGTCCGCGCCGCCCCGCCGCAGCAACCCGCCGCGTCCGAGGAGTCGGCGACCCCCTCCTCGCAGGTCTTCACGGCGGAAGCCAACCTCGTCCTGGTGGACGTGATCGTCACCGACAAGAAGGGGAACTACATCCGCGACCTGGAAGCCGCCGATTTCCGCGTTTTCGAGGACGACAAGGAGCAGGCCATCGCCAACTTCTCGCGCGTCGCCGAAACGGGCGAGGCCTCGAACGAGCCGCGCTATCTGGTGCTCTTCTTCGACAACTCGACGATGACCAGTGAAGAGCAGACGCGCGCGCGGGCCGCGGCCCGCCAGTTTGTGGAAAAGTACGCGGCCCCGGACCGCCAGATGGCCGTCGTGGACTTCACCGGGACGTTTCAGGTCTCGCAGAATTTCACCGCCGACCCGCGCCTCCTCCAGCAAGCCGCGAGCGGCATCAAATTCGCCGCGCTGCGTCCCAACGAGCCCGGGCAGTCCATGGAACTGGCCAGCCGGCTCGACCGGCTCGCCGGCACCAGTGCCGTGCAAGTCCGCTCGGACTTCGCGGCGCGAAGCGTTCTGCTGGCCGTCCGCCATCTCGCGCGCACGCTGCGCCCCGTGCCGGGACGCAAGACGATGATCTTTTTCTCCGGCGGATTTCCGCTCAATCCCGAACGGCAGTCGGAGCTGAGCGCGACGATTGACGCGGCCAACAAAGCCAATATGGCCGTCTACCCTGTGGACGTTCGCGGGCTTTCGGGCCTGCGCATGGATACGTCTCCGGAGTTCGGCGACCCGAGCCGTGAGCGGCAATTACCGGGACTGGGCCCGGGATCCTCACTCGAGCCCGATTCGCTCTTCCCGCACGAACGCGGGCTGCTGGCCTCGCTCACCGCTGTCCTGACGCCGCGAACGCGACTCGCGCAGCGGCCGGGCGGCGGGGGTGGGAATGCGCCCTCCGGAGGCGGCGGGGGCCGGCCGGGCGGCGGAGGCGGCACCGCGCCCTCGCCGGGTGGCGGCGGAGGCGCACCCTCGCCGGGCGGCGGTGGTGCGCCCGGAGGAGGAGGCGGCGCCGCGCCGGGTGGTGGCGGCACATTGGGAGGCGGCGGTGGGCGTCCTCCCGGCACGCCGACGGGACCTCCCGACCGTAGCCTCTTCGGAACTCCCGGTTCGACCATTCCGGGCCGGCCCATCATTCCACCGCTCATGGACAACGTCACCAGCAACCAGCAGGTGCTTCAGGCGCTCGCCTCCGGCACCGGAGGGTTCACGATTTTCAACACCAACGATTTCCTGGAAGGTCTGGAAAAAATCGCTCGGGAGCTCGACGAGTACTATCTGATCGGCTACATCCCGCCCAACCCGTCGCAGGACGGCAGCTACCATAAGATTGACGTCAAAGTGCAGCGGAAAGGGCTGCGCGTACGGCATCGCGTCGGCTATTACGACGTCAAGGGCCAGGACTTGCTGGCGGGCAAGCCTGAAGGCAAAGTCCTCGAAGAGCGCCTCGCCAGCCCTGCGCCGAGTGATATTCCGGTGTCGCTCGCGGCGATGCATTTCTACACTTCGCCGAACGTGGCGCGCGTCAACCTGGCCGTCGAAATCCCCGGGCAAGCGCTTCAATTCGACAAGAAGAAGGGAAAGTTCCAGTCCGCGGTCAACGTGCTGGGCATCGCGGCGCGACCGGACGGCTCCGTCGCGGCGCGTTTCAGCGACACGGTCCGTCTGGAACTGGAACGCGAGGATATGAAGGCCCTCTCCCAGGGGCCGTTTCAGTACCGCAACACCTTCCACATCGCTCCCGGAAAGTACACACTGAAGCTGGTGATGGGCGCGAGCGGGCAGAAGTTCGCCAAGTTCGAAGAGCCTCTCAACATCGAGCCGTACACCGGCGAGGAGTTCCATTTGAGCGATGTGGTGCTCAGCACGCAGATGCAGCCGGTTTCGGAACTCGTTGCGGGCCTCGACCTCGCGCTGATGGAAGAACGCGTGCCGTTGGTCTCGGGAGGAGTCGAAATCCTTCCGACACCGAAGTTCGAGTTCAAGCGAGACCAGCGAGTCGGCATGTATCTGGAGGTTTATGAACCTCGCCTGCTCGACGCCATACCGCCGCGGGTGGGAATCATCTACGACGTCGTGAACGCCAGGACCGATGAGCGCGTCTATACTTCGAACACCATCCTCATTAACAACTTCGCGCAGCCGGGGAGTCCGGTGATTCCGGTGGGGCTCTTCCTTCCCGTCGACCGGCTGCAGGCCGGAGAGTACCGCCTGCTCGTGCAGGGGCGGAACAGCGCCGGGAACAGCACCATCCAGCGGAGCGCGGAATTTGCCGTTCAGTAGCGGCGGAACAACTCCATCGATCAGGGCCGGGAATCATCCCTCCCGGCCCTTTTCGTCTTCGCGCCCCGCCGCCCTTCGCCGGCGGCTGCTCCGCTGGTTTCGTTTGAACGCGCGTCCCCTTCCCTGGCGGCGCCGTCCTACGCCGTACTCGGTCTGGGTCTCGGAAGTGATGCTCCAGCAGACTCAGGTCGAAACCGTCGTCCCGTATTTCCGTCGCTTCCTGCGCGCGCTCCCGAGCGTGCGCCGGCTGGCCCGCGCGCCGCTCGAACGCGTGCTGGAGTTGTGGTCGGGGCTGGGCTATTACCGTCGCGCGCGCAACCTGCACGCCGCGGCGAAAGTCCTGCTTCGCGACTTTCGCGGGCGGTTCCCGCAAAACTACGCGGAGGCGCGTTCCCTTCCCGGCGTCGGTGATTATACGGCGCGCGCGGTTCTCAGCATCGCTATGAACCGGCCGTTTTTCGTTCTCGACGGCAACGTCGCGCGCGTTGTCGCGCGGCTGGAAGCTTTGCGCGGCAACCTCCACCAGCGCAGTTTCCGCCAGGCGGTTGAATCGCGTCTCGATGCGGTGCTTTCAAAAACGCGGCCGGGAGATTTCAACCAGGCGCTGATGGAACTCGGGCAAACGGTTTGCCTGCCGCGCGCGCCACGATGTTCGTACTGCCCTCTGCATGCCTTGTGCCGCACTCTGCGGGAGGGAAACCCGGAAACCTATCCCGAGCCTCGTCCTCGCCGCGCCGTGGAGTGCCGGCACCTGGCGGTGGGAGTGCTGCGGGACGGCGCGAAACTCGCCGTGGTCCGCGGCCTCGATGACGGCCTGCTCGGCGACTTGTGGAATTTTCCCGCCGCCTTCGGCCGGACGCCCGCCGAAGCGCGTCGCAAGCTGCGCGCGCGGTTGCGCAGCCTGACCGGAAACCACACGACGCTCGGCCCCGCCATCGCCCGCCTCCGGCACGGCATCACGTTCCGCGACATTCATGTCCACGTCTTCCCCGCCCGGCTGAACGCTGACTGCGATGGCGACGGGCTGCGATGGATTCCCGCCCGCCGCCTGTCGCGCGCCGCCGTCTCGCAGGTGACGCGCCGCATCGCCGCCGAGTTATGAGGGCTCCCAACCGAAGGACAACGGAAGGCTCGCCACGGGCATCCAGAGGGATGCGGACTTCAGGAAACGAAATGGCTTGCCGTGCTCGAACCGCTCTCGTCGTCGTGCTCGCCTTCTGCGCGCCGGCGTTCGCCGGGCAGCAAGGCGCGCCGGCCGGACCGGCGACCGACGAGTTCAAGCTGCGCGTGGACGTGAACCTGATTCTCATCGAAGCCACGGTGCGCGACGAGCGCGGCCGCCTGGCGAACGCGCTGCGCCGCGAAGACTTTCGCATTTTCGAGGACGATGTCGAGCAGGAAATCCTGCACTTCTCGCGCGACGAGCTGCCGCTGGCCGTGGCGCTGGTGGTGGACCGCAGCGGGAGCGTCGCGCCCTACTTCCCCCAGATCCGTCACGCAGCGCGCGAAACGCTGAAGCTGCTGAAGCCCGGCGACCTCGTGACTTTGTTCGGTTTCGCGACTGAGGTTGAACGCATCGAACCGCTCACCGCGGACCGCGAGCGCGTCGCCGAAAGCATTGCCTCGCTCCAGCCCGGCGGCGGCACGAACATCACCGACGCGCTCTTTGAGGCCGCGCTCTACCTGAGCGACGCGGCGCGCCGCCGCCGCCACGCTGTCATCCTGATTTCCGACAACCAGGCCACGGCTCGCGGCGCCGCCGACCGGAACGATGTCATCCGCCTGGCGATGGAAACCGAAACCGTCATTTACAGCATCCAGATCGGCTCAGGGGGCGGACGCGGCGCGTACCGACTGCCGGACTGGGTCGCGGGGGCGGGCGCCGTCAACACCATCACGCGCGAAACGGGCGGAGAGATTTTCGATACCAGCGCCCATTCGCTCACACCCACCCTGCGCGCCGTCATTGACCGCCTGAAACAGCGTTACACGCTCGGCTACCAGAGCACGAACAAGGCGCGCGACGGGCGCTTTCGCGCCGTCGAAGTCCGCGTTCGCGGGGAGGCTCTGCCGCCCGGGCGCAGATATCAGGTCCATGCCCGCCGCGGCTACTACGCCCCCAGCGAGAGCGCGGCGCGCGAGAGGCTTCAATTTCGCTCAATCTTCCCTCCCTCCGGGCCTCCGCTGGACTAAAATAGGCGGTCGAAGGAACGCACCCGTCCATGGCCCGAACCGCCGCCGACGCGCACGAAATCACCCGCAAGCACGCGCACATCAGCGCGCAGCGCTACTTTGAGGTGTCGCTGCTGCTGATGCTGGCCACAGGGTTCCTGACCCTGGCGACCACCGGCAAGCTGGACCTGCTTTCCATCGCCGCTGTCTCCACGGCGCTCGCCGTCAAACTGTGGGGCTACTTCCGCGACCGCGACTGGCAGATTTCACCGCGCACCGTCACGCGCGTTTCGGTCTTCTACATTTTCTTCTACGTCCTCGATTTTCTGATTTTTTCCGCCGGCCCCAGCCCCATGGACAGCATGCTCGCCGCCACCGTCCATCTGGTGCTCTTCACGACGGTCGTGAAGATTTTTTCGGCGCGTACGAACCGCGATTACGGGTACCTCGCGACGCTTTCGTTTCTCATGCTGCTCGCCAGCGCCATCCTCACGGTGGGCACCACGTTTCTCGCCGGTTTTTCGTTCTACCTGCTGTTTGCGATTTCCACTTTCATCAGCCATGAAATCAAGCGCTCGACGGAGACTTCGCGCCGCGCCCCCGAAGGTCCGTTCACGGCCGCGGCGAAAAATCGCTCGGCGCTCGAACGGGCGCTCGCCGGCGCCACCGCCGGGCTCGCCATCGGCATCGTTCTGCTCGCCGCGGTCCTGTTTTTCGTGATTCCCCGCTACCGCACCGGCTACCTGACGGGCCTGGGGATGGAGACGCAGAACATCACGGGGTTTTCCGGCAGCGTCAACCTGGGAGACATCCGAAAAATTCTTCAGTCGAACCTCGTGGTCATGCGCGTGGTCGTGGAGGGCGACCCGCGCCCGTTCCGAAACGTGAAATGGCGCGGCGTGGCGCTCACCAGTTTCGACGGCCGCAACTGGTACAACGACGATACGGCGCAGGAGTTTATCCCGCCCGCCTCCACCCAGCGCTACCTGCTTCCCACGCCGGACGGCTGGAGCCGCCGCCCGCGCCAGCCCCTCCGCTATCGCATCCTCCTTTCACCGATCTCCGCTGACGTCCTCTTCGCCGCGCCCGTGCCGCGCGAATTGCGCGGACGCTTCCGCGCCGTGACCACGGACATCACTTCGTCGCTCCACTACCCCGGACACGGCTTCACGCCAATCAGTTACGAAGTCATTTCGGACGTGGGCGTGCCGTCGCCCGACCTCCTGCGGACCGCCTCGCAGGAGTATCCGCTGGAAATTCGGCTCGTCTATCTTCAGACGCCGGATTTGAACCCGCGCATCGCCGAAATCGCCGCTGAAGTCACCGCCGGAGCCGGAAACAACTACGACCGCGCGCGAGCCCTCGAAACCTGGCTGAGCACGAATTTCGGCTACTCGCTCGACCCGCCACAGGTGGACCCCGACGACCCCGTCGGCAGTTTTCTGACGCGCGCCCGTTCAGGCTACTGCGAATACTTCGCCGCCTCGATGGCCGTCATGCTGCGCACACTGGGCATTCCCAGCCGCATCGTGAACGGTTTTCAGACGGGAAGCTACAACCGCGTCGGCAAGAACTTCATCGTGCGCGCCCGCGACGCGCACAGTTGGGTGGAAGTTTATTTTCCCGAGTATGGTTGGATCGCGTTCGATCCCACGCCGCCGGACCCCAACCCCGTCAGCGTCGCCGAGTGGGGACCGTTCAGCGATTACGTGGATGCGATGACGCTCTTCTGGAACGAGTGGATCATCAATTACGATTTCGGCCGGCAGGTGCGCCTGGCGCAGCAGATGGAAAGCGATACGCGGCGCTACCAGCGCGACTTTCGCCAGGCGTTCCGCCGCGCCCAGCGCCGCGCCATCGACCTCGCCTACCAGGGCGAAGACTGGCTGATGTCCCACAAGCTGCTCGTCTTCCTTTTCATGCTGAGCGTGCTGGGCGCAATTGT
The DNA here is from genome assembly GCA_964556705.1 of uncultured Acidobacteriota bacterium. Taxonomy (GTDB): domain Bacteria; phylum Acidobacteriota; class Terriglobia; order UBA7540; family UBA7540; genus CAZKXX01. Next base: position 9,275 of record CAZKXX010000060.1, on the reverse strand, counting down.
GATTGCCGAGAAGGCGGGCTCGATCGCCGAGCTGCGCTTCCTCATCGCCTGGAAATTCCGCCGGCTGGACCGGAACCTCGATCCCGAAGAGGCCGCGCTCACCTATCGCGAGTTTCTGAAGGCGATGGACAAGAAAGGGTTTCGCAAAGCGCCTTCGCAGACGCCCCGCGAGTTCGCGTTTTCACTGGCAAAGACGAATCTCAGCGGAATCGTCTCCGAATTCACCGCCCTTTACAACGCCCTGCGCTTCGGGCGCTCGCGCGTCCCCATTTCCCGCCTGCGCTCGCTCATTGAGCAAATCGCCGCGAGCCGACAGTAAAAGTTAAAGCAGGCCGTCGGCAGAAAGCAGCAGGCAGCGACCAGCAGAGTTTCGCCCCTGCGTTGGGGTTGCACCGCGCCGCGTCTCGTCCGCTGGTTGTCTTTCTGCCGGCCGCAGAAAAGCCGGAATGTATCATCCTGAAGAGGTCGTCCCGCCTGCGCCTGCCCTGCCTGCGGCAGGCAGGCGCAGGCAGGGCAGGCAGGTGCTTTCGATTGGAACGACGAAAGGTCTCCGCACTCACTGGCCCTGCCTTCTGAGTACTGCCTTCCGCTCTCTGCCGACTGCCCTCTGCCTTCTGCCGACTTTACGCAACCGACTTCCCTCCGTCCACAACGAAGACCTGGCCGGTGATGAACCCGCCGCGCGTAGCGAGATAGAGAACCATTTCCGCGATGTCCTCGGGGCTGCCGGGCCGGCCGAGCGGGCTGCGTCGGCTCACGCGCTTTTCCCGCGCCGTCAGTTTCTGCCCCGGAAAGACGATGCTGCCGGGCGCAATCGAGTTTACGCGGATGTGCGGCGCGAGCGCTTTCGCCAGGCAGCGCGTCAGCATGATGACGCCCGCCTTCGACGCGCAATAGTGCGCGTAGCCACTCCAGGCCTGGAGGCCGCCGAGCGAGGAAATGTTGATGATGTTCCCGCGCTTGCGCCGCAGCATCAGGCGCGCCGCCGCCTGCGCGCAGAAAAACGTACCCTTCAGATTCACGCCCAGAATCCGGTCCCAGTCTTTTTCGCGGAGCTCGTCCCACCGGCGCTCGAAGAAGATGCCCGCGTTGTTCACGAGCACGTCGAGACGCTTGAATCGCCGTTCGATGCGGCGGAACATCGCGGCGACTTCGCGCGGCTTTGAGACGTCGGCGCGGAACGCTTCGGCCTCGACCCCCAAAGCGCGAATCTCGCGAACCGTGGCCAGCGCGCCGGCGCGCGACTGGTGGTAATTGACCGCAACGTGCGCGCCCGCGCTCGCCAGCGCCAGCGCGACCGCGCGGCCGAGACGCCGTCCGGCGCCGGTGACGAGAATCACTTGGTTCGATAGCTGCGTGCATTCCATAAGGCGAATTCTTACCATGCTGGCGGCGCAATTTGGAATTGATAATTGAAAATTGACAATTGATAATTGGCGGGCTGACCGTGGGGTAGAGCCGATGTTCCACGGACTGTTCAAACACCCGACTGCGAATTGACACAGGCATGACCTCCGATCAGATGAAAGCACGAACGAAATCTTTCGCGCTGAGGGTCATCAAGCATGCCGAGGTTTTGCCGCGACAGGCGGCTTCACGTACCATCGTCAATCAGATCGTGCGCTCCGCGACCTCGGTGGGTGCCAATTACCGCGCCGCATGCCGAGCCCAATCTCGTGCCACCTTCGCGGCCAAGCTTGCAATTGTGGAAGAGGAAGCCGATGAGACTCTTGACTGGCTGGAACTCCTATCCGAGTCAGGCTACGTGAAAGCGGAACGACTGACCGACCTGATTCGGGAAACGAACGAAATCGTCGCCATCGTGACAGCGGCTCGGAAGACAACTCAGACACGCCGGCCGCGTGAGGACAATTGACAATTTTCAATGATCAATTTTCATTAATCCGGAAAGGCGCGACACCATGAATGTGGACGTCCTCTCCATCGCCGCCCATCCCGACGACACCGAAATCACCTGCGCGGGCACGGTGATCAAGATGGTCCAAGCCGGCTACCGGGTGGGCGCGCTCGACCTGACGGCGGGCGAGTCGGGCACGCGCGGCAGCGCGTCGCTGCGCGAAAAGGAATCGGCGCGCGCCACGCGCATCATGGGGCTCACCTGGCGCGAAAACCTGCGGCTTCCCGACGCGGGGCTTGAAGACTCGCGCGAGTTCAAGCTGAAAATCGCGCAGAAGATCCGCGACCTGCGGCCGCGCACCGTCATCCTTCCGTACTGGGAGGGGCGTCATCCCGACCACTACCTGACGGGGCGAATCGGCTACGAGGCGTGCTTTTACGCGGGCCTCGCCAAGCTGCCGCTGGAAGGCCGCCCTCACCGGCCGTTCAAAATCATCTACGCCTCGCTCTACGTTCCCGCCGTGCGGCCGACGTTTGTCGTGGACATCACCGCGCAGTTCGAGAAGAAACTGAAATCCATTCTCGCCTACTCGTCGCAATTTTCGCCGCGCGCCGACCTCATGAACCTCTTCCCTTCCCGCCAGGATTTGCGCGAGCGCATGGCCTCGCTGGCGCGCCACTTCGGGCTGATGATCGGCGTGCGCTACGGCGAACCCTTCGTGACGCGCGAAATTGCGCAGGTGGAAGACATCGTCACCATGCCCGTCAAATCCATCTGAATTTCCGGCGCGGCGGCGGATTTGTTTCGTCACGCCGAAGTTGCGCCGCCGTTCCTTTCCGGGGCGCATCGCGTATGATGGAGCCGAGGGCGCGCGATCCGTCCTGGATGCCCATGTTGAAGGTTCGAAGGCCTCGAGTGAGGCTTGTGACAACGCGCAGGGATTTTCAGCGAGCTCCATCCCGCCATGCCGCGGCCTGCCGCGCTGCGAAATCCCTTTTCGGCGCCGCGCTGATTTTCCTTGCCGTCCCGCAACTCTTCGCCTTCGACCTGTTCCGCACTTCACTCGAGCGTCAACCCTGGGAACTCGTCGTCTCGCTGCCGGGCTATGTGCTGACGATTGACGGCATGATTTCCAAAGAGGAACGCCTCAGCGTCGCGACGCACCAGACGACGGGGGCCAACCTCACCCTGCTGCTCGATCGCCATGCGGAATCGGCGACGATGGAGCGCTGCCGCGCGGAGCGCATGGCGCGCTGCCGGCCGCAGGAGACGATTCGGAAAACGGACGTCCGGTTTTTCGAGCGCGGTGCGTGGCTGCTCGTTGAGTACGTCGCGCAGCTCGAAGGGTCGCGCATCCGGGAATGGAACGTTTTCGCCTGCACGGTGAAGGACGGCGTCGCCGTGGACCTCCATTTCGCCAAGGCCTTTTACCGGCCCGAGGACGCAAACCTTTTCCCTCCCATCCTCGACTCCGTTCGCTTCGAGGCGCGCGATCCGGCAATTCTTCATTACGAACGCGGCAACGGGCTGTACGAAGCGCAGGACTTTGCCGGGGCCGCAGTTGCCTATCGGGAGGCCGTGCGCCTGAACCCCGACTCGCCGGAGGCGCACGCCGGGCTTGGCAAGGCGCTGGCTCGATCAGGCGAGATGATGGAAGCGATGGCGGCGTTTCGGCGCGCGCTGACGCTTCGGCCCACGCTGGCCCAGGCGCGGCTGGGCCTGGCGGCGCTCTACGAGCAGCAGGGTGATCTCGACTCGGCACTTCGCGAGTATCAGAACGCCGCGCGCGCCGACCCGGACCTGGCCGAAGCGCGCTACAACCTGGGCCGCCTGCTGCACGAAAAGGGCGACCTCGACGCCGCGATTGCGGAACACCAGGCCGCGCTCAGCCTGCGCCCCGACCTGCCCGACGCGTGGTTCTCTTTCGGCGTGGCGCTTCAGGAGCGCGGCGATTTGGACGCTGCGATCACCGCGTACCGCCGGGCTGTGGAGGGCTTCGCCGACGGCCCCGACGCGGACGAATCCAAACTGGCGGCCGCGCACCTGAAGCTGGGCGTAGCGGTCTTTCTGAAGGGACGGGACGCCGAGGCGGCGCTTGCCGAGGTCCGCGAGGCGGTGCGCCTCGAGCCGGGCTCCGCTCCGGCGCGACTCGTCCTGGCCGGGCTGCTCATGGCCCGCGGCGACCGCGAAGCCGCGCTCGAAGAATGTCAGGCCGCCACACGCCTCGCCCCCGACGACCCCGACGTCCGCGCCCGCTGCCGCGAACTCGCGCAATCGGGCCCTTCAAAAATATCGCAGGACTAGGAATCCGCCCAGAAGAAGTGCGAAGAAGATGATCGCCGCGGTATCGAAATGAGCTTCGATGACGCGGCGGATGGGCGGGCCGAAGATCTTGAGGAGCGTGGCGACCAGAAAGAAGCGAGCCGAGCGTCCGAGGAGGCTGACGAAGAAGAACGGCCAGAACGGCATCGCCGTCGCGCCGGCGGCGATGGTGGCCACTTTATAGGGAATGGGCGTAAACGCCGCGGCGGCGAGAAACCACACGCCCCACTCTCCCTGGTAGAGCGCCACCACGCGGTCCCAGTGGGCCTGGACCTGATAGAAAGCGATGATGCGTTCTCCGATCGCGGCCATGAAAGCCGCGCCGATGCCATAGCCGATGACACCGCCCAGCGCCGATCCGGCTGAGCAGAGCGCGGCGGCGCGCCACCAGCGCGCGGGACTGGCGGCGACGATGGCAATCAGCAGGACGTCGGGCGGGATGGGAAAAACGGAAGACTCGACGACGGCGATGACGAAAAGCGCGACCAGACTCTGGCCCGTTTCCGACCAGTGGATCGTCCAGTCGTACAGGCTGCGCAGCCAGCGGCGGGGAGCGGCGATGAGGGGCTTGAGCATGCGAGAAGAGCGGGCCCGGAGCGGCCGTGTGGGAGGCAGGGACCCCGGGACAAAGGGCGAGCGGGCGACGCGTCGCGCCCCGGGCGTTTTCACGGGGCCGCGCCGCTAAAAAGCCTCCGATTCCTGGGTGAACGTGAAGCCGGGGAGCACGACCCCCTCGGCCGATTTTTCAACGCGCACGCGGCGGACGTCTTTATCGCCTCCGCCCACCTTGCGGAGCATGGCGTAAGAGGAAAAGGCTTCGGAATAGATCTTGGTGACCAGCCAGGTATCTCCGGTTTCGTCCAAGCGCCAGAGCTGGCCCAGGAGGATCGAGGAAACGGCCACGTTGAGTTGCTCCCTGTGCGGATTTGCCGCGGTTGCCCGCGCCGCCGACGGACGTCGCGCCCTGAAGAACAGAAACACCTACTCTAGTCGCGCGCGGCGGCACAGTCAATAGGCGCGGCGGGGCCGTGCCCGTCCGGGCGGCCGCGGGCTGGCGAGAATCTCGCTCGAGGCAAGGCCTCGAAACCGGCCGGAAGCGGACAACCCCGCGGCTATCAATGTAATCCAAGCCCATAGCAACGGGCTGAAGTTCCCTGGCGGGCCGCGCCGTGCGAGTCGCAAAAGGATGCCACTCCGGCGTAGAAGAGAGAGGCCCGCCGGGGACTTTTCCGCCGCCGGGCGCGGCTGCAAAGAAATTCCGGAATCCCGGCACGGAACGAGGTCGTCTGATATAATGTGGTCAGCATTCGCGGAAGGAGCGCTCCGATGAGACGCCTAATGACTCTCGGGTTTGCGACGATCTTCCTCGCCGCCGCCCTGCCATTGACCGTCCTGGCCAAGGACAAGGACCCCAAACGAGACGTGGATAAGATCGGCGAGCGGCGCGTAGCGCGACGCAGCCTGGTCTCGCAGGAGAAAGAGATCGCCATCGGCAAGCAGTATTCGACGGAGATCGACCGCTCGGCGAAGCTCCTGCAAGATCCCGTCGTCAACGAATACGTGAATCGGCTGGCGCAGAATATCGGGCGGAACTCCGACCTGACGATTCCGCTCACCGTGAAAGTGATCGACTCGCCGGAACTGAACGCCTTCGCGCTGCCGGGCGGGTTCCTCTACGTCAACAGCGGGCTGATTCTCGCCGCCGACGAAGAGGCGCAGGTCGCGGGCGTCATCGCCCACGAAATCGCTCACGTTACGGCGCGCCACTGGGCCTCGCAGGTGACCAAGGCGCAGATCGCCCAGTACGCGCTGCTGCCCCTCATCTTCATTCCCATGTCGTATCCGGTTTACTACGGCGTGATCGAGGCTTACATGAACGGCGTGCCGCTGGCGTTCCTGAAGTTCAGCCGCGGCGCCGAGGCGGAAGCTGACATGCTCGGCCTGCAATACATGTTCAAGGCGGGCTACGACCCGAACGCCTACATCACCTTCTTCTCGAAGATCATCGAGCAGGACCGGCGCAGTCCGGGGACGATTCCGACGATCTTCGCCTCGCACCCTCCGACGCCGGAACGCATTCTGGCTTCCGAGCAGGACATCAAGACCATGCTGCCCGAGCGTGAGCAGTATCTGGTCTCGACCTCGGAGTTTGAGGACGTGAAGTCGCGGCTTCAGATCGTCATCAACAACCGCAAGAAGTCCGACCGGCAGGATGGGCCGACGCTTCGCAAGCGCGAGATGGAAGAGAGGACGGACAGCGATCCGTCCGCCGGCCAGCCGAGCGAAGGCGCCGACGACGACCAGCCGCCGGTCCTGAAACGGCGCGACTGATGTTTTTCGTTTCCTCCTCCGTGCCAGGCAACCCAACCGAGGCCGTCCCGACTCATGCGGGACGGCCTTCTTGTTTTTTCAGCGGCAAAACTGACGGGGACGGAGTGTGCGCCGACCGGTGACGGCGGGGGTCAGCCGCGCGGCGGCGGGCCCAGGGTGATGCCCAGCTTGCGCAGTTCGTCCGCGTAGTATTTCCTGTGGAGGATGTCCCACTCGGCGCTGCCTTCGGGGATCGTGCGCTTCTGAGAAGTGATGCGCGCCCGGACCGCGGCGTCGAGCTTCTCTTCTTCGAGCAACAGGTCGTTCAGAATCTTCACGACTTCGGTGCGAATGTTATTGGGCTCGTCGAAGATTTCGACCTCGTCGAGTTCCTGAATGGCGGCCAGGATGCGGTGGGAAAGTTGAACGACTTTCTCGTGGCTCAGTCTCATCGACCCCTGGAATACGGCTAGAGGATGACTTTGCGCTGGCGGACCAGCTCGCGCTTCACTTTCTTGAACATCTCCTCGTAAGTCGCGCCCACGCGCTTCATCTCCTCGCCGTGGTGCTCGAGAATTTTGCGCACTTCGTCGTTGATCCGGTCCTCGACGCTGATTTCATCCAGCATGACCTGATTGATGACCTCCTGCACGTATTCCGGCTGGTCAAACTGGATCAGGCCGGAATCGGACAAGCGCTTCAGGACCTGCCGGGCCATGTAGGAGACGTATTCGCGCGGCAACTGCATCAGACAGCGGCCTCATTCTTGACGCTCGAAGCCAGCTAGTGTATATTCTGAGTTTCGGAAGTGTCAAGATTCGCGTGCTGTGTGGCGCGCGTCGCGCGCCGGCGCGGAAAGGGTTGGACGGCTCCGGGCGGTTAGCTCAGCTGGTCAGAGCGTCTGCCTTACAAGCAGAAGGTCATCCGTTCGAGCCGGATACCGCCCACCGACTACCGTGGCCAGTGGGGAGTGACGAGTGACAAGCGGCTTTCGCTCCGCTCACGGCCCTGCGGGAGATGCCGACACGCAGCCCGAATTCATTTCACTCCACAGTGGCTTGTCACTCGTCACTGTTCACTCCTCACTGTTCTTCGGGGACGTAGTTCAGCTGGTTAGAACGCATGCCTGTCACGCATGAGGTCGCGGGTTCGAGTCCCGTCGTCCCCGCCAGCTTTGCTGTTTCAAGTCAACCGTGGCTGAACCCGAGCGGAAGAGCGCTTCTCGTCGACCGATTTCAAGCGCACCTCATCGCAGGCGCAGTGTCACTTGGCCGAGAGGTTTGGTCGGTGGCCTTCCGCCCAGCTTATTCCCCACAAATCGCCGCCCTCAAAAACGAGTCTGCGGGCTTGGGCTTTGATGGGCGCGCGCCGGTAAGTCGAATTTTCTCGCGAGAAGTTACGGCGACTTGCACTTGTTCTGCGATTTCCCGCGCCACCTCACTTTGAGTGGCGAAGACGTCCTGAGCGTCACGCCTGTAATTCTCTGACCAGAGATGCCTTTCGGGCCCCGCCTCAATCAACTGCGCGGTAATTCTGACGCGATCGCCGGAGCGGAGCACCGAGCCTTCCACGACCGCATCCACGTTCAACTCGCGCGCGATTTCAGACAGCCGTTTTTTCGTGCGCTTGTACTGCATCGCGGAAGTCCGTGAGACGACGCGCAGCGTTGAGACTTTTCCCAGTTCGCAAATCAGCGCGTCCGTCATCCCATCTGCGAAAGACTCTTGCACGAAATCGTGCGACAGGTTTTCGAAGGGCAGCACGGCGAGGGATTCGATTCGCGCGGGCGTCCCCCGCGGTCGCCCCTGCCATGGCGGGACGGGGAGAAGCCCCGCCGCTCCGTCAGATGTGCGCTCGCACAGGCTCGTGGCATTTGCGGAGAAAATGACGGCGACGGCGGCGCCCAGGGCAAGCGCGAGGAGAACAAGGGGGCGGCCATAGCGGCGGACTGCGCTCGCCGTCTCCGGTCGCCGACCAGAGTTCGCCGCTGCGGGAGGGTCAGGGTCGGCTCTCAGGTCTGCCGCCGCGGCTGTCCCCTTGCCCGATCCGTTAGCGAGGAACCATCCTCTTCCCAAGGGAGGAGACCCGGTTTCGAAACCGTTCTCTTCTCTCCTGTCGGGGTTGGGGCGAAGTGCGCCGGTTTCCCCGCTCCCATCGGGAGGAGGATCGGGGACAACCGGTTCGACGGGGCAGATGAACCGATATCCCCGCCTCGGCAGGGTCTCGATAAAGCGCGGGTTGTTGGCGTCGTCGCCAAGCGCTTCTCGGATCCCGTAGATCGCTTTGTTGAGCCCGTGCTCGAAGTCCACAAACGTGCTGCCGCTCCAGAGTTGTTTCTTCAGCTCTTCGCGCCTGACCAGATCCTTCGGGCTCGCCAGCAGCAGGGCGAGCACTTCGGCAGGCTGTCCGGCGAGAGGCATCTTGAGGCCGTTCTTGTGCAGCTCAGCGGTGCAAAAGTCGAACGTGAAAAGCCCGAACCGGACGCGGCGAACGATTTGTGGTGGGTTGCTCATCCCGTCGAAACAAAAAGGCCGCCGCCCCCGATTGGTTCGGGCCACGGCGGCCTCTGAGAACTTCAGTCAGCCGCGGAGAGCAGGTTTCAGGTATCAGGAGCCGGTGAATCGAGTCATCGGGTCACTACGACGATTCGCTGATTTCGTCATCCGATGGCCCGATTCTGCAAGTTCCTGGCACGTTGTTTCTTCCTTCTGTCTCCTGACTCCTGCTCTTAAGTAAACTTCACTTTCTTCTTCGTCACTTCCGCCAGGAGCGGCAAGCCGTCCTG
>CAZKXX010000059.1:0-24017 GCA_964556705.1 uncultured Acidobacteriota bacterium | reverse complement strand
AAGGGCCGCGCGTGACCGTTGCGGACTTCGCGCGCATCGCCACCTCACCCGAGATTGCGCCGGAGGACCTGGCGCGGATCCAGGCCTCGCCCGTGATTGCGCAATCGTGGAAAGACCGCCTGGCGCGAGGGGACGGGGAGTAGTCGCCCGGTGAGATTTCGGGCGGCAGTTCAGGTGACGATGTCTTCGCCGCCGTCCACGCGGATCACGTTGCCCGTCATCCAGTGGGTCTTGTCGCTCATCAGCGCGGCGATGGCCTGCGCGACGTCCTCGGGCGTTGTCAGGCGTCCGCCGGGATTACGCAGCCGTGCGAATTCGGCGAGCTTGTCGATGCCCGGAATCTTGCCCGAGCCGGGCGTGATGGTGATCCCCGCCTGGATGGCGTTGGCGGTGATGCCGTGCGGGAGCAATTCGTAGGCGAGCTGGCGAATGTGCGATTCGAGCACCGCCTTCGCCGCCGAGACCGCGCCGTAGTAGGGGATAACGCTGTGGCCGCCGGCGCTGGTCATGGCGTAGATGCGGCTGCCGGAGCGCAGCATCTTTCGCCGCATCAGCTCCTGGACCCAGTAAACGAGGTTGTTCCCCATGACGTCCACGGTCATTTCCATCTGCGCCTGCGTCACCTCGTCGTCGGGTTTCTCGGCGACGTAAGCCTTGAGGGAGCCGAAGGCGATGGAGTGGAGAAAGACCTTGATGAAGTGGTCGCCGCCCAGTCTCTTCCACGTCTCCAGCATTTGATCGAGCGCTTCGGCGCGCTTCTCGCGGTCCGCGGCGTTGATGTTGAAGAACACGACTTCGCGCCCCGTGGCTTTCAGGTCGCGGATGACCCCGTTGACGTGGTCGAGAGCCGAGCGGCGGTCGAAGTGCACGCCGAAAATATGCAGCCCTTCGCGCGCCAGCTCGCGCGCCGCCGCTTCCCCGAATCCGCTCGACGATCCCGCAATCAGCGCCCAGCGCGTGGCACCCGACGTTCCGCTCATACGCCTTCCCTCTCGTCAAGGAGTTTCTTCGGCGGACTTCGCCAGTTCCTGTCCGACCCGTTCCGTCAACTCGCGCAGCAGTTCGTCCAGCGCGCGTTCGCTCGCCGCGTTGAGCGCCTCGACGACTCCGGCCACGCCCTTGCGCGCGGCAGGGTGCTCCGCCGTCCGCGAGCCGGCCCAGACGACCGCCCGGTCGCTCGCGCGGACCAGCGAAAGCTCCAGCGCCACGCGCCCCTTCACCGCCCCCGGCTCGTCCACTTCCTCAAAGTTCAGAACGTGGCCGCGCAGGATGTAGTCCACCGAGGATCGCGCCGGCAGCTTGCGCACCTCGGCGAACAACTGCTCCCGGCGAAGGCGGCGGGCGATGGCCTCGGCGAAGAGGTCCGCGGGTTCCGCCGCCCAGCGGTGGTACTCGTAGAAATTCAATTGTGTGGGCGATTCGTAATAGAGGATGCGGTCGTCGCGCAGGACTTCCGGCGCGCGGAACCGCTCGATGCCAAGCACCCGGTCACTGCGCGGACGCAGGTTCGCCCCGCTCGGCGGCGGCGGAATTTCGAGCGTGTAGTAGTGGGTCTTCGGAATGCTCCCGCAGGACGCCGCGGCCAGAACCAGCGCGGCCGCACCGGCGGTCCTCGTGGCACGAAGCGTCCGCTTACTCCACGCGCTCGACAACCAGGTGGCGTTGATCAATACCCTGATGCTCCAGTCGAATCCGCACGAAAGGCGGTCGAGTATTATCTCCGAGCTTCTCTCCCCATTCAACAATCAACGTCGCGCCCGCTTCCAGCGCTTCGTCGAGGCCGAGCGTCGCGAGCTCGCGGACCTGCTCGATGCGGTAGAGGTCCGCGTGGAACACCCGGCCCGTCGCGCCGTATTCGTGGACCAGCGTGAACGTGGGACTGGTCACTTCCTCCTCGCGCGCGGCGCCCAGGCCCGCCACGATCCCTTTGGCCAGCGTCGTCTTCCCGCTCCCAAGTTCTCCCTCCAGCAACACGAGGCAAGGCGGCTTGAGGTGCGGGGCCAGGCGGCGGCCGAATTCGATCGTCTCTTCGGGCGAGCGCGTCGTCACGTCGAAGAGGCGGCGGGCCGTGAGCGCGCGCTTTGGCTCGCGAGCCGTCAACTTGCCCTGTCCTCCGCGAAACTGCGGAAGGCTCGCGGAAGCGCCTCCAAAAGGTCGCCGGCAATCATCGCACTCTGCCCCTTCTCGGCCGCGACCAGATCGCCCGCCATCCCGTGGAGGAAGACCGCCGCGGCCACGACGCGTTCGGGCGAGCGATCGCCATACTGCGCGAGCAGCCCGGCCACGAGTCCCGTCAGCACATCGCCCGTGCCGCCCGTGGCCATGCCGGCGTTCCCGCTGGAATTCACCCAGACCCGGCCATCGGGCGCGGCCGTCAGGGTCCGGAAACCTTTCAGCACGAGGTGCACCTGATACGTCCGGGCAAACTCGCGCGCCACGTCAATCCGCCGGGCCAGGATTTCCTTCGTCGTCCGGCCCAGCAATCGCGCCATTTCTCCCGGGTGCGGCGTCAGGACGCGCAGCCGCCCGCCCGGCTTGAACGCTTCGAGACAGCCCGCCCAGGCGTTCAACCCGTCGGCGTCGAGGACGACGGGCAGGTCGTAACGGTTGGTCACCGTGCGGACCAGCTCGGCGGTTTCCTGCACCGTTCCGATTCCGGGTCCGACGGCGAGCACCGTTTTCCCCTCCACCAGCTTGTCCAGCCGGCCGTCATCGAGCGCGCGCAACGAGACGGTGCCCGCGTCGGTCTCCGGCAACGGCTCGGTCATGAACTCCATTCCGAGCGAGGCGATGATGGGCAGCGCGCTGCGTGGCGTTGCGACGGTCGCAAGTCCCGCGCCTGCGCGCAGCGCAGCTTTCGCCGCCAGGGCCGCCGCCCCCGTCTTGCCCACGGAGCCCGCGAGGATCAGAACGTGGCCGTAGTTCCCTTTGTGCGCATCGAGTTTTCGCGGTCCGGCGAGCCACGCAAACTCTTCGCGCGTCGCCAGGTTCAGGAAAAGCTCCGCGTTGTCCTCCATCGCTTCCGGCGGCGTGCCGATGTGCGCCACGCGCCACTCGCCGACATACTCGCAGGCGGGCGGAAAGACGTGCGCCCACTTCGGCGCGGTGAACGTCACCGATGCACGGGCGCGCACACACTCGCCGATAAGTTCCCCGCTGTCGGCCGAAAGTCCCGTCGGAAGGTCCACGGCCACAATGCGCGCCTGAGGAAAGGCGCTGTTCAGGTCGCGGACAATTTCGAGAAGGAATCCTTCCAGCGGCTTCGCGAGCCCGGTCCCGAGCAGCGCGTCCACGATAAGCGTCCGGTCGGCGAGTTCCGGCTTGATTCTGCGCCAATCCTCCGGCCGGGCGACGATTTCCGCGCCGCCGGATGCCGACAAGCGCTCGTAGTTTGCGGCCGCATCGCCTTTGAGCTCTTTCGGGTCGGCAAAGAGAAGCACTCGCGGCGCGAGGCCTCGCTCGCGGAGCAGCCGCGCAACCACCATGCCGTCGCCGCCGTTGTTCCCCTTCCCGCAGAGGATGGCGATCCGATGCTCTTCCAGCGGCGCCAAGCGTTCGGCGAGGAACTCCGCGACGCCGCGTCCGGCGTTTTCCATCAGCGTCAGGCTCGGGACGCCATACCGTTCGGTCGTGAGGCGGTCAATCAACCGCATTTGAGCGGCGGTGAGGATTTTCAAAGCATCCAACCCCCGCTGACGTTGAGCACCTGGCCGGTGATAAACGCGGACTCCTCCGCCGCGAAAAATTTCACGACTTCAGCCACATCCTGCGCCGTGGCGGGACGGCCCACCGGAAAGCGCGCGTCAGACATTCGCTCAGCCTGCTCGCGCGAGATGTCCTTATCATCGATGACGGGCGGATTGACGACGTTGACCGTGATGCCGTGGCGCGCCTCCTCAAGCGCCAACGAGCGGCTGAAGGCGACCATGCCCGACTTGGCCGCGGAGTACGCGGAGATTTTCGCTTGTCCGAAGGCCCGCTCCGCGCCCACCGAGCCCAGGTTGATGATGCGTCCCCAGCGCTGGCGGCGCATGTACGGCAGCGCGAATTTTGAGGTGTAGAAGGCGCTGAAGAGGTTCGAAGCGATGATGGCCTGCCATTCCTCGATGGTGGTCTCGGCAACGGGCTTCCACTCGAACTCGCCGACGTTGTTCACGAGAATGTCGAGCCGCCCGAACCGGCCGGCGACCTCATCGATCAGTTGCCGCGTCTGCTTCGCGTCGGTGACGTCGCTCGGCACGGCCCAGCCTTCGGCGCCGAACGCTTTGAGTTCGGCCACCACTTTTTGCGCTCCAATACGATTCGTGCGAAAACACACGGCCACGCGCGCTCCGTCGCGCCCCAGGGCAAGGGCGATCTCCCGGCCGATTCCCCGGGAAGCTCCTGTCACAAGCGCTACGCGATTCCGGAGAGACAAATCTCAACTCCTTGAAAGCAAGCCGCTTAGGTCTCAGTCTATCGGACTTTGCGGCGCGCGGCAACCCGTCCTTCTAGGCCGCCCGCCGCGCCACCACCAGCGTCATGTCATCCTGGAGCTCGGGACTGCCCGTCCAGTCGTTAACGGCCCGGCAGATTTCCTCGACCAGCTCGTCAGACGAACACGGCAGCGCGCGGCGGACGACCTCGATGACCCGGTCTTCCCCGAACTCTTCGCCGAAGGTGTTTTCGGGTTCGGTGACACCGTCCGAATACGCCAGAATCAGGTCACCGGATTGGAGTTCTACTTCGCTCTGCTCGTATTTCAGGTTATCGAACAGCCCCACGACCGGTCCTCCTTCTGCGAGGCGCACGATGCGGTCGCCGCGAAAGAGGAGCGGCGGGAGGTGCCCGGCATTCGTGTATGCCAGCTTGTGAGTTTCGGCGTCGTACACGGCGTAGAAGAAAGTCGCGTACTTTTCGCGCGAAGTGCTCTCGAAGAGCTGGCGGTTAAGCCGCGCGACGACGGTCGAAGGCGCCAGCGGCCCGGCGCGGTCGGGTCCGGCGGACGAGAGACCGTCCGTCTGCTGGGCCCGCAGCGCGGACTGAATCGCCGCCATCAGCAGCGCCGCCGAAATCCCCTTGCCGGAAACGTCGGCGAGCGCCAGACCCAGCCAGCGGTCCCCGACTTTCAGGAAATCAAAGTAGTCGCCGCTCACCAGGCGCGCGGGAAGACAGACGCCGTGTAGGTCCAGTCCCGCAACCTGCGGCGCCCGGTCGGGGAACAGCTCGTTTTGCACCTCACGCGCGATGGCCAGCTCGCTTTCGAGCTTGGACTTCTCCTGGACCTCGCGAAGCAGGCGCTGCACGCTTTCCGTCATGCTGTCGAAGGCCGCGCCCAGGGCGGTCAATTGATCGCGCGCCGGAAGATTGATCCGGTAGTCGAGGTCTCCCCCCTTGACCCTTTCGGTGGCGTCGTAGAGGCGATCCACCGTGCTGGTAATGGAACGCGTGAGGCGGATGCCGATAATCAAAGCCACGAGTTCGATGCCGAGGAAAACCAGGCCCACGACGATGAACAGAATAACGTACGCGCGGGAATAACGGCCCAGAGCGGCGAGCATGGCCCGATTCAGCGTGGAGATTCGCGAAGTCACAAAAACGAAGACCGGTTCGGAGGCGCGGGTTTCGGTCGGACTGGTCCAGATCGTCGGCTCCAGGGTCGAGGTTCCTACGACGCTGGAATCCAGCAGGGTCACCCGTTCCGGCAGGCGCACCTCCCGAGACTGAATCATGGCTTCCTGAACATACTGCCCTCCCGCCGTCGGCACGCGAAAGCGAACCGGCCCGGAGCTTTCACCGCCCGCCCCGCGAAGCTCTTCGGAGGGCAGGACGCTCACCGGACCGATGCCCGCGCCCATCCGGTCAAGGAGCCGCGGCGAAATAGGCTGCGTGTGAATCACCGTCAGCTCCCCGTGAGGCGTGGACGCGCGAGTCGCGGCGCGCAGAGCGAGCAGGTCGCCGTCAATGACGATCCCCGAGAATTCCTGCCCCTTCAGCCAGGCCGGAATCCCCGCGGGTTCGGAAGGTTTGCCGCCAACTGTGAACCCCCGCTGTCGCGCGCCAAGATGAATCGTCAGTTCCAGTTCCGGGAAGCTCGATGCGTGCATTTCGAGGTCCGGGACGGCGAAGGCTTCCAGTCGCGTCAGGAACTCGGCGGGAGTTCGAGCGTCAATCACTTGCGAGACGTGGGCCACCGAGCGGTTCAGTTCCTGCAATTTCTCGGAATGGTCGCGAAGCTTCGCAGCGACAAGATAGGCGGCGAACTGGCCGCTGCTCAGGAAATCTTTGATGGCGACGAGCACCAGAATGAGGATGATGGGGACCACGGCGATGAACAGGTAGGTGACGATCAGGCGGCGGCGCAGGCGCCACAACATCCGCTCGCGAACAAAAGCGAGCGCCCGAGTCGCGTAGTAAATCCCGGAAACGAGAGCAGAAATCCAGAAAAGAAACCACAACGGGCCGGAAGCGCCCGCCCCGGCCTTCTCGAGCAGAAAGAGCGCAAGCCCGTAAGCCAGGGCCCAGAAGGTGAAGCGCGCCAGGCGATGGGCCCGGTATTCGCGGACGAGCGCATTCCTCAACCGGCTCAGCACGGACGCAACCTTCGAGGTCGGGGGAGCAACGCCGCCGCGCCTGGCCCGTCGCCCGCTCCGGCGTTCATCCGTCGGCGCGCAGCTTCTGCGGCCCTTACCCGCCCTCCCTGCCGGGATGCGCGCGCGGCCGCGCGGCGGCCATCAGTCCCGCGTCGCACCGACCCCCGCCTCCTGGGAGGCCTTCTGCATCACGCTGTGCCGTTTGCCGTACAAGAAGTAAAGGAGGACGCCCGCGAGCATCCAGATCAGCAGACGCAGCCAGGTATCGGCGGGCAGTCCGAGCATCTGGGCCAGGCACACCGCCATGCCCATGGGCGCGACAAACCAGACGAAGGGCGTGCGAAAGGGACGTGGAATGTCGGGCCGCTTCTTGCGCAGGACCAGCACCGACCCGCAGACAATGACAAAGGCCAGAAGGGTCCCGATGCTCACCAGCTCGCCGACCACGCGCAGCGGGAGCAACCCTGCGGCCAGGGCGACGACCCCTCCGGTCAGAAGGGTGCTCTTGTAGGGGGTCCGGAAACGGGGATGGATCTGGCCGAATACGCCCGGCAGCAGCCCGTCGTGCGCCATCGCGTAAAAGACGCGGGTTTGCCCGAGGAGCATCACCAGGATGACGGCCGTAGTCCCCAGCAGCGCTCCCAGCTTCACAATGGGCGAAAGCCAAGTGCGCGCCGGGGTCGCGTCAATCGCCACCGCGAGCGGGTCTGGAACGTTCAACTGTGAGAAATGGATGATGCCCGTCAGCACCAGCACAACGGCGATGTAGAGGACGGTGCAGATGGCGAGCGATCCCAGGATGCCGATGGGCATGTTGCGTTCGGGGTTCTTCGCCTCCTGCGCGGCCGTGGAAACCGCGTCAAAGCCGATATAGGCGAAGAACATGATTCCGGCGCCGCGCAAGACCCCGCTGAAGCCGAAATCGCCGAACTCCCCCGTATTGGGCGGCAGGAACGGCACCCAGTTTCCGCGGTTCACATACATCGCCCCGACGACGGTGAAGAGCACGACGACCGCGACCTTGACGAACACGATGAAGTTGTTGAATTTCGCCGATTCGCGGATTCCCAGGATCAGCAGAAAGGTGATGACGGCGATGATGAAGGCCGCCGGCAGGTTGAAGTACGGTCGGACCGTCGTGCCGTCGGCCAGCGTCACCGTCGAGAGCGGGCTGGCCGTAAGCTCTGCGGGAAATGGCAGGCCGAGCGTTCGGGTCAGGAACGAGACCAGATAGCCGGACCAGCCAATCGAGACCGTCGTGGCGCCCACGGCGTATTCGAGGATCAGGTCCCAGCCGATGATCCAGGCCAGAAATTCGCCGATGGTGGCATACGAATACGTGTACGCGCTGCCGGCCACGGGGATCGTGGAGGCGAACTCGGCGTAACAGAGTCCGGCAAAGGCGCAGCCGACGCCCGAAAGCATGACGGAGAGCACCAGCGCAGGGCCCGTATGCTGCGCCGCGACACCGCTCAACACGAAGATGCCCGCGCCGATAATCGCCCCGATGCCGAGGGAAATCAGCGCCCCGGGTCCCAGCGCGCGCCGCAGCCCGTGCTCGGTTTCCTGCGCCTCCAGCCGCAACTGGTCAACGTCTTTCCGAACCCAGAGTCCGGCCATGCCACCCCCTGCCCTGTCAGATTTCGGGCGCCGGTTCCGACTTCTCTCGGCGCCAGAGGTAGTACACGGGAATTCCCAAGGCCACAATTCCAAGCCCGGCCAGGCTGCGCCCGGTCTTCTGGCTGAGCAACGCCCCTTCCAGAAAGAGCGCGGCGACGATGTAGAGTGCCGGCAGCACCGGATAACCCCAGGCGCGATACGGGCGCGGGGCGTCCGGCCGAGTCCGCCGCAGCCAGAAGAGCGCCGCAATCGTGACAATATAGAACAGGACGACGGCGAAAATCACGTAATCCAGAAGCTCGCTGTACGTTCCGCTGAGCGTCAGCAGCCCCGCCCACACCGCCTGGACCTTGAGCGAGACGACGGGCGTGTGATATTTCGGGTTGACGCGCGCCACCGAAGGAAAGAAGAGCCCGTCTTTGGCCATCGCGTAATAGACGCGGGCGCCGGCGAGAATCATGCCGTTCAGGCAGCCGAAGGTCGAGATCATGATGGCGGCGGCCATCAGCCACTCGCCCGAGGTCCCGAGCATCACCTGCATGGCCGCCGTGCCCACGCGGTCCTCGGCGGCATACTGAATGCCGCGCTCGAGCGGCGTCGCACCCCCGCCCGTGCCGTAGAACGGCAGCACGCGCAGATAAAACCAGTTACAGGCCATATACAGCGCGCAGACCGCGCTTGTTCCGATGAACAGCGCCAGCGGCAGGTTGCGCTTGGGATTGACGATCTCGGCGCCGGTGAATGTGACGTTGTTCCAGGCGTCGGAGGAAAACAGCGGCCCGACGAGCGCCACGGCGATCACCGTCAGCGTCGCGAATTCCCAGCGGACCGGAGTCACGGGCGCCGCGGCCGCGGCGGCTGTGGCTTCGCCGCGGGCCACCCACCACAGCCCCAGACCCACCATGCCGAGCAGCGCGCCCACCTTCAGCGTGGTGAAAATGTTCTGCACCCAGGCGCCCGTGCGCAGGCCGAAGATGTTCACCACGCTCAGAAAGGAAATGGCGAGGATGGCGATGAGCTGCTGGGTCGAAAAAGCGAACGTCACGGCACGCCCGAAGATTTCCACCGTGCCGAGGTTGAAGAGAAGATTCGCCTCCGAGACCCACGGCACGAGCACGCCGAGGAATTTCCCGAACGCCACCGCGACGGCGGCGTGCGTGCCCGTCTGAATCACCAGGAAGAGCGTCCAGCCATAGAGGAAACCCACCATCGGGCCGAACGCTTCGCGGAGGTAAACGTATTGGCCGCCGGCGCGCGGCATCATCGCGGCCAGCTCGCCGTAAGAGATGGCCGCCGCGACGGTCATGAGTCCGCCGATCAGCCAGGCCAGCATGAACAGCGTCGGCGAATTCGTCTGGCGCGCCACATCGGCGGAGACAATGAAGATGCCCGAGCCGATCATCGAGCCCATCACGATGGCCGTGGCATCAAACAGGCGAAGGCCCTTCACCAGCTCCGGGGCGCCGGTGCTCGCGGACTGATTCACTTCTGAAGCCAGGGACATGAGGTTTGCCGGGCCTATCCTAAAAGTTCCAGATACTCGCGGGCCCGCGCTTCGACGTCCGGCGCGCGCAGCAAGTCGCTGATCACGGCCACCGAATCGGCGCCGGCCTCGAGCACGCGCCGGGCATTTTCAAGACTAATCCCTCCGATGGCCACGAGCGGCTTCCCCGTTGCCTCCCGCGCGAGACGCAAGCCGTCAAGACCCACCACCGGGCCGGGATTCTCCTTGCTGAGCGTTGCGAAGATGGGACCGAAGGCGACGTAGTCGGCCGAAGAACGGTCCGCTTCACGCACCTGGTCGACGTCGTGGGCGGAATGGCCGACCCATTTCTCCGCGCCGAGTATCTCCCGCGCCATTTCGACCGGCAGGTCGTCGCGGCCCACGTGGACGCCGTCCGCGCCCATCCCGCGGGCAACGTCCGCGCGGTCGTTCAGGATAAACACAGCCCCGCTGCGTCGCGCCTCATCCAGCACCGCGCGACCCCATTCGTACATCTCCCGCGAAGTCGCCCGCTTATCGCGGTACTGAACCAGCCGCACTCCCGCCCGCACCAGGTCCGCGGCGACGGCGGCCGGGTGCCGGTCGCCGGTCTGAGCGCGGTCCACAATGGCATAGAGACGCGGGAAGGGGGATTTCATGATCGGTGTGCGGTCAGAAACCTCCCCCGCCGTTAGGAAAGAAGCGCGCCAGGAAACCGGTGTCGAACCTCCCGGCGCGGAAATCCTCGTCGCGCATGATGCGCTCGTGCAGCGGAATGTTGGTGGAAATGCCCTCGATCACAAACATTTCGAGCGCCCGCGCCATCCGGTTGATTGCTTCGTTTCTGTCCTTGCCGTGGACAATGAGCTTGGCGATCAGTGAATCGTAATAGGGCGGGATCACGCTTTCGGCGTAGGCGGCCGTATCCACGCGCACGCCGGTCCCGCCCGGCACGTGAAAGCCTGTAATTTTTCCCGCGGAGGGCTGGAGCGTCTCCGGATTCTCGGCGCAGACGCGGCACTCGATGGCGTGCCCGCGCAAGCCCACGGTTTCCTCACGGATGGGCACCGTGCCGCCCGCCGCGATCAGAATCTGCTTCTTGACGAGGTCGAGCCCCGTCACCATCTCCGTCACCGAGTGCTCCACCTGAATCCGCGTGTTCATCTCGAGAAAGTAGAGGTTCCGGTTCTCGTCCATGATGAATTCGACGGTCCCGGCGTTCGTGTAACCGATCTGCTCGAGCGCCCGAATGACCCTCCGGCCCCACTCGCGGCGCATCTCCGGCGTGATCTGGGTGGAGGGAGACTCCTCGACGATCTTCTGGTGACGCCGCTGAATCGTGCACTCGCGCTCCCCCAGGTGGACGACGCGGCCGTGGTGGTCTCCGAGCACCTGAAACTCAATGTGCCGCGGCGAAGTGATGTATTTCTCCAGATACACGTCGGGCGTTCCGAAAGCGGCCGCCGCCTCGTTCTGCGCCGTCTGGAAAGCGTGCGAGAGTTCCTCGTCGGATTTCACGATGCGCATCCCGCGGCCTCCGCCCCCTGCGGCGGCCTTGATCATCACCGGGTATCCGATCTCGCGCGCAAGACTGCGCGCTTCGTCCTGGGATTGCACCACGCCTTCGGAGCCCGGGACGACGGGAATCCCCAACTCGCACATCGTCTTCCGCGCCTTGTTCTTGTCGCCCATCAGGTGGATGACTTCCGGACGCGGACCGATAAACGTCAGGTGCGAGGTCTCGCAGACCTCGGCGAAGTAGGCGCTCTCGGCGAGGAATCCGTAACCCGGATGGACCGCCTCGGCGCCGGTGATCTCCGCCGCCGAAATGATGCTGGCGACATTCAGGTAGCTGTCGGAACTCCGCGGCGGGCCGATGCAGACCGCTTCGTCGGCGAAGCGCACGTGCAGCGAGAACCGGTCGGCTTCCGAATACACGGCCACCGTGCGGATGCCCAGTTCCTTGCAGGCGCAAATCACCCGCAGCGCGATTTCACTCCGATTGGCAATCAGGATCTTCTTGAACATGAATCGAAGACCGGCGGAGGCTCTATCGCCTTCCGCCCGGCCGCGCGCGGACGGAGGGCCACCCGGAAATCTATTTCTTGTGTGAGGGCTTGATGGCGAACAGCGACTGGCCGTATTCCACCGGCTGACCGTTTTCAGCGTAAATCCGGACCACCTCGCCCGCCACTTCCGATTCGATCTCGTTCATCAACTTCATCGCCTCGATGATGCAGACCACCTGACCGACCTCCACCTGATCGCCCAGTTTGACGAATGGCGGAGCGTTGGGCGCCGAGGCCGCATAGAACGTACCCACAATGGGCGACTTGATGATGTAGAGGCCCTCGGCCGCCTCCGCGGCGGAAGCTTCAGCGGGCGCGGTCGTGGGGGGAGCGCTGGCGGGCGCCGGAGCGGCCATGGGCACGGCCCCGGAAGGAGCCGGCGGCGCCACCACCGCCGTCACATTTCCGTTCGGAGAAGTTGAGATGACCGCCGGAGTCCCCGCCGGAGCGTTGCCGCGCCGGATGCGAATCCGCAGTCCGCCGCGTTCCATTTCAAACTCGGTGATCTCGCGCTCGATGAGCACGTCAATCAGTTCGCGGATTTCCTTCAAATCCCAGCCGCGCTGGGCCGCTTCTCCTCCGCGAGACGGGGTTCGAGAACGCATGCGATTAGCTCCCTGCTCCTGCCGGCGGGAAAACGGCTCAGGCCACCCACCAATCGTCCTTCGGCGCCGGCGTCAGGATTTCGGCTCCCCCTTCGCCCACCAGGGCGGTATCCTCGATGCGGATTCCCCCAAAACCTTTGAGGTAGATCCCAGGCTCCACCGTCACGACCGAGCCGGCCGCCAGCCGGCCGGTGTCTCCGCGGGCCAGCCGGGGTTGTTCGTGAATCTCCAGTCCGACGCCGTGGCCCGTACTGTGCGTGAAATATCGCGCCAAGCCCGCTCGTTTGAGCGACCGCCGTACGGCGGCGTCCACATCGCCCGTGACCATCCCGGCGCGAGCCTCCGCAAGCCCTTCCTCCTGGGCGGCGCGAACCGCGTCGTAAAGTCGTCGCACCCGGCCCGAGGGCCGTCCCAAATAAAGGGTCCGCGTCATATCAGCGGCGTAGCCGTCGAGTATAGCACCGAGGTCAACGATTACGAAATCGCATTTCTTCAATAACTTGGAGGAAGCCCGAGCGTGCGGCAGCGAGGCTCGCTCGCCGGAAGCGACGATGGTTTCGAAGGCGGCGCCCTCGGCCCCCTTTCGGCGCATCCGGTACTCGATTTCCGCCGCCAGGTCGGCCTCACGGACTCCGGGACGAACCTGCTTGGAGATTTCGACGAACACTTCTGCCGTCACTTGCCCCGCCCGGCGAATCGCTCGGACCTCGGCCGCGTCCTTGACGGCCCGCAGACTCTCCACCAGACCTGAGGAGGGCTTGAGCCGCACCGGCCCCCTCAAGTGGGCCCGAACGTCATCGAGGGCGCGGCACGTCAGGTAGGCGTCCTCGAAGCCCACAGGCCCTCTGCGCCGCCGGGAAAGCCATTCTCCGGCAGCCTGGGTCAGCCCGCGGCGTACCTCCGCCACTCTGACGCCGCGAGCCTGCTCCCGAGCCTGGAACGTATAGCGAGGGTCCACGAGCAGGTTAGCCTCTCCGCGAGTGCCCAGCAGGAGCACGCCGGCGCTCCCCCGGAAACCCGTCAGGTAGGCGAGGTTCGGGGGATGCGTGAGGAGCAGAAAGCGCAGCCCGCGCCGATCCAGCAATTCACGCAGCCGTTCGCGGCGCCCTTCAAAGGGAGCGGCAGGAAGCTTCATGCGCGGAAATGAAAAGGAGGAGACACAAGGTCTCCTCCTGGGCTGAAAGGTTAGGAGCAGGGCCCAAGGCGCCGGCTTAGCCCGGCAAGACCTTGGGCGAGACGAAGAAGAGCAACTCCTGATCGGCGTCCTGCGTCACGGAGGACTTGAACAGGTGCCCGAGCAGCGGAATCGAGCCAACCAGCGGGACCTGCGTTACCGACCGTGTCCGCGACGTGACCGTGACCCCACCGAACACCACCGTGCCGCCGTCCGGCACCAGCACCTGCGTTGTGGCTTCCTGCGTGTTGATGCTGGGACCGGCCCCGGTCAGCACGGCGCCCGGCGCGGCATTGGTCACCTGGATGTCCAGGAAGATGTTGCCGTCGTCGGTCACCTGCGGCGTCACACGCAGCGTCAGCGCCGCGTTGACATACTGGATGCTGATGGTGTTGTTGATGGTGGTCTGAATGGGGATTTGCGTACCCTGCTGGACCGTACCCGGCACGTTGTTCTGGGTCACGATGCTCGGCCGGGAGATGGTCTTCGCCTGGCTGCGCTGCTCGGCCGCCGCGATGGCCGCGTTGATGAAGTAGCGCGCGCCGACGTTCGTGACCGCCACGGAACCAAATCCGGAAGCCGTGGCCGGCGCGAGCAGGATCTGGCCGGGCGGCACTTGCGTCGTCGCGCTGGCCGAAGATCCTGTCGAAGCTCCGGTCAGCGTCGAGCCGGACTTGTTCACCCAGCCGGCGTTGAGCGCCGCGGAGAAGTTGCGGACGAAATCGGCGCTCGCCCGGACGATGCGGGCCTCGATGGAGACCTGCTTCGCCTTCGTATCCAGCCGCGTGATGATGGATTCAATCACCGGGATCTGAGTTTGAATATCGGAGATGATGAGCGTGTTCGTCCGCTCATCCACGAGCGCCGTGCCCCGGCGGCTGAGGGCTCCGCCGCCCGGCCAGGCCTTCAGCATGGTCGCGATCGAACCCGCCTTGGCGTAATTGATGGGCCGGAACACGGTGACCAGCGGCTGGGCCTCTTCACGCGCCAGAGCCAGCTTCGATTCGGCCTCTCGCTCCGCGGTCAGAGTTTCCAGCCTCGCGATGCGAAGCACGTTGCCAACGAGCGTCTTGCCCAGGCGGGCGTTTGCCAGCACGATGTCGAGCGCCTGGTCCCAGGGAACCGAATCCAGAACCAGCGTCACGTTGCCCGTGACGTTCGGGTCCACGATGATGTTGAGCCCGCTGATTTCGTGGATGAGCCGGAAGAAATCCTTCAGGTCCACATCCTTCAGGTTGAGGGAGATCGGCTCGCCCGTGTAACGCGGCGTTTCCATTTCACTCGTGTTGCCTTGAGCCACGGCGGAAAGATAAGCGCTCACCGTGGAGGAAGGTGAAACCACCGCAGGAACGACCGTCGCGGGATGCGTGCTCGCGGCCGCCGGGGTCTCAACCCGAGGCGCCGCGGCAACGTCCGCCGAAGGTGTCGGGGAAGGGAGCGTCGATGCCAGATCGAACCCGGGAGAAGCCTCCGTGGCCGGCGCCGAAGGAGCGGATTCGGCGTGCGGCTCCGCGACGGCCTCGGCGACTTCCACCTTGGCCTCTTCAGGCGCCGGGGTGGCCGCTGCCTGGACCACTTCCTCTACCACGGTTTCTGGAACGACCGGCGGCGGTGCAACCTCTTCCGCCACTTCCTCGACCGCCGGTTTCTCGGCCGGCGCCTCGGAGGCCGCGATAGACGGCATCCCACGGGGTTTCAAATGGATCCTCACCCCGCCTGAGTAGGAGTGCACGTCAAATCCGGCGTCTTCCTTCAGGTCCGCGACAACCCGAACCACCGAAGGGTTGGCGGCGCGGAACTGACCCAGGCGGACACTCCTCAGCAGCGCCGAATCGGCCTCAAAGTGACGTTTCGACGAAGCGTTCCGTGCGCCTTCCAGGTCCACCACCAGCCGCAGCGGATTGCCCAATTGGAAGACGTCGAAGGGAGCAGGGCCGGTGGTGGCAACGTCAATGATCACGTCACCTGCCGCGCCCGCTCTGATCTCAACGCCGGAGACACGCGGCGGACCCGCCGAAGTCCCTTTGTGCGACGCCGGGGCCGCTGTGGCAGCCCGAGGAGCAGACGAGCCGACGCCGGAGGAGACACTCGAAACTTGCGGGCTGGTCCCTGGGCCGCCGCTCAGGAGGAGCCGGACCCCGGAGGCCTCTTGGCGAGTCGTGAAGCTCTGGCCGCGCTCCGCGGTCAGGTGCACGCGCACCACGGGCTGCCCGGTGGCGTTGCGGTATTCGACCAGCCGATAGGCCTTGAGCGGATGCCCCGACCACCGTCCGTCGGAAGCCGGACCTTGCGCCCGGACGCCCGTCAGATCGACGATGATCGTCTCATCGTCGGCCCGCACCGCTTGGACAGAAGCCGGACGGCCACCCTCGATGCGGAGAAGCAATTCGCTCCCGCCAGCCGCCCGCGAGGGGGTCAGGGCGCGGAGAGACGGGGTGTCTGCTGCGTTCCCCGCGACCGCCCCGCTCGCCCCAAGCATCCAGAAGGTCAACGTCAGTGTCAGAATGTAAATCGGTTGTCGTCTCATCTTTCCTCTCCAGCGCCCTGGCCCAGTCTCCGAACGACTTCGCGAGTCGTCACCCGGCCTTGGGAATCAAGGATGTTCTCGCGAAAATAGACTGCGTCAGGAGTAATCCTGGCGACGACGCCGTTGTAGAGCTGATCGTTCTCACGCAGGAAGAATGCCCGGTTCAGATGCGTGTCCACGACGGCGATCATTTCTCCGGTGTTATCCAATCGAACGACCCCCTCCAGCCTGATCTGGCTGATGACCAGACCTCGTTTCCCCGGCGGTAGCGGTCCCAGGAGACCCTCGCGCGGAGCGCCCGGAACTGGCGGTCCGGGAAGGCGGAATGGGTCGCGCCTTCCGGTGGGCGCCTGCGTACGGGGAACCGAAGACAAGGGCACGGGTTCGGCCGCCTGCGTGGCCTCCGCCTGGTCTCCCGGCGCGGCTGGAGACGCGGTCAGTTCAGCTTCGGCGGCCTCCGCGCGCCCCGGCACGGCCCAGATACTCCACGTCAGCAAGGCGGCCACAGCGACCACCCCGCAGCGAAACTTTCGATCGTCCTTCTGCCGTTTCATCGTCATGTCTGCCGTCCTCGACTAACGCTTCGGGCCCGGCGGTGGCGGCGGTGGCGGAGGCGGCGCCGGGCGATTGAAGTAGGTCACGACGGTACAATTCGCTCCCACGGTCTCACCGGGGTGAACGGTGTAGCGACCCAGCCCACCCCCCTGGGGCGGCCCCAGGTTGAGGTTCGTTACGCTGACGATGCGCTGCTGCCGCGCCAGCCGGTCGAAAAAGTTCAACATCGACCAATACGTCCCGTCGATCCGGATATTGAAAGGCATTTCGACGTGAAACTCGCGCTGCACGAGGGGCTGGGCGACGAACGTCCGCAGATAGATGCCGGCGGCCGAGGCCGTGTTATACACCATCTTGACGAAGTCGTCGGTCGCTTGCTCGTCCGGTACGATCATCCGCAGCGTATCCAGTTGCTTCTCCAGCTGGGCGATGCGGTTCAGCAGCTCCGTTCGCTCTCTCTCGACGGCCTGGTTCTTCTCGTTTTCAGCCTTGAGGCGCTGCAATTCCGCCGTGAGCCCGTCCCGCTTGGCCCGCAGGTCCCAAACCGCCGGTTCCCAAACCCCCGGAATTCCCATGAAGAAAAAGCCCGCTGCCAGACCCACCGCGATGACGGCGAGGATTGCGGCCTGTACGTTGGACGGAAGTTCTTTGAAGCTTTTCGCCATCTTCGTAGCCTCCTACAAACCTGCCGGGCGCGGCGGAGCCGCCCCCGGAGCTCCCGCCTGGCCTTGCTGGGCCTGCTGCTGCCCGGCCGGTTGCGGTGGCGTCGGCAGCTTATAGACGATATCGATGTTGAACTTGTACGTCACCCGGCTATGCTCGTCGTCCTGGAAATACTGCCGCAACTGTACGTCATCAAAGCTCTCGTTCCGCTTCAAGGCGGTGATGAACTCAGCGATGCTTTCCACGGAATTGGCCTGCCCTCGGATGGCCACGCGATTCCCCTCCGGCGCCACCGAAAGCAGGTAGAGGTCGGCCCGCTGGGTGGCCGTCAGCCCGAGCGCGTTCATGAACTGCGCGGGGCCGACGCGGCCCGCTTGAAGCGCCTGAATCGTATTGATGCGCTGCTCGAGCTGCTGCCGCCGCTGGACATATTTCTGGTTCTCTTCCCGGATCTGCCGGAGCCGTTCGGCTTCGCGCCGCTGCACCTCGATTTCCTGGTTCAGCCGGTTGATCTCACTCGTCCAGACAAAGTGGAAGAAACCGACCACCACCGCGCACACGCCCAACACTCCCAGAAAGATGATGGCCTGGCGCGCCGTCGTCGGCGGAGGACCGGCCGGCACTCCAATGGGCTTGGCGACTCCCAGAAGGTTTATTTTCATCATGGCGTGTCAAAGCTCCTCAACGCCAGCCCCACGGCAACGCTCATACGGGGCCCGATTTCATGGATATAGTTCGGATCGATCTTGGAGGCGTTGTACTGGATGCGCAGGAACGGGTTCATGACTTCCACGGGAATACTGAACTCTTCCTGGAGCAGGTCCACAAGCCCCTCGATCCGCGCCGTCCCGCCCGCCACGTAAATGCGGTGGATGTTCTCCGTGGTCGTCGTCTGCCGGAAGAAGTCAAAGGTCTTCTGGATTTCCAGGAGCAGAATCTCCGTGACGGACCGGATATGCCCCGAACGCGCCTCCGCCGACACGGTGGGGAGCTCTTCACCCTGCTTGAGCCGTTCGGCGTCCTCGTAGCTGAGGTCAAGCTCCTTCTGGAGCGTGTCCGTATATTGATTGCCGCCCACCGAGACGTCGCGGGTGAAGAGCGGGACGCCGCCTCGGACGATGTTGATGTTCATGATGCTCGCGCCGATGTTGAGCAGCGCCACCATCAGGTCCGGCGGGGGATCGTAGTTGACCTCGAAGGCGTTCTGGAGCGCGAAGGCGTCAATATCCACCACCATCGGCACCTTGCCGGACTGGCTCAGGACGTTCGTGTGGTTCAGGATCTTGTCGCGCTTGACGGCCACGAGCATGACATCGTACCCGGGGCCCGCCGCCGGTCCGAGCACCTGGTGATCGATATTCACGTCGGCGATGTCGAAGGGGATGTACTGCTGGGCCTCGACCGGGATGGCGTAGGCGACCTCCTCCGGCGTGGCGGCGTTCACCGTAATCCGCTTGACAATGACGGCGTGGCCCGATACGGCCGTGGCCACGTTCCTCGTCTTCACCTTGTTGTCGGTAAAGACCTTCTCGATCGCCGTCGAAACGTCGATGGCGTTCATGATCAGCCCGTCCACCACCGTGTCCGGCGGCAACGTTTCCATGCCAATGTTCACGAGCTCGTAAGCCGTCCCTTTCTTCCTCAGCTCGACGGCCTTCACCGAGCTCGATCCGATGTCCAACCCGACCAGGCCTTTCGGCTTTCCAAAGCCAAACATGTTCGATCTCCCTACCGAGCCGCGGCCCGCCTCCGCCGCCCGCCACGGGCGTCGCGGTGCGTGCTCTGCTTCTCCATCCAGCGATCCAGGACGGTCTTCTTGAACTTCCACCGGTTCCCCAGCTTGAATGCCGGAATCTTTTCCGCGTAAATGTATTTGTAAAGGGTCTCGCGGGAAACGCCGAGGTATTCAGACGCCTCGCGAATGTCCATGACCTCTCGAATCTCAGCCATCTCAGCAATCCTGCGAGGTGCTGCCTCGCGCCGTTGTCCTTGAATCAAGACGGAACAATCTCATGACGAGGCCCCCGGGAAGGGGGTTCGTTATCGGCGCTTATACGCTCCGCCTCAGAGCTTGTCAAGCATTTTTTTGTAAGTCTTACGGGTTTCTTCCCATGGTCTTACAGATTTCATCCAATTCAATCCATCTTTTGCCCATTATTTTGTGCATTTCGCCGACTAGACCACAATATCTTGTAGTTTTATCCCTCTTCTGTCCACGAATCAGCCCTGTCTTCGCCTCAAAGCCCCTCGAAAGGCCTCTTTTATGATAGCTTTCCGGTGGGCTGCTTCGTACTGAGATGCCAAATTACGGTCGCTTTCTGGATATCGCGAAGGCGTGGGAAGCGGAGTTCAACCGCAACCAGCGCCGTTACGGAGCCAGGATCCACTGCCGCCAAGGCTGCACGGATTGCTGCCACCATCTCTTTCAGATCACCGAACTCGAAGCCGCGTTCATCTCGCGGGCCGTGAAAGCGCTGCCTGCGGAGGAGAGGGAGCGCCTCAGAGCCCAGGCGCGGCAGTACCTCGCCGAACGACAAACACTCCTCGCCGAAAGGGCGGCTCCGGACGCCTGGGGCAGCCTGCCGCCTCCCGGGCTGCGGCTTCCCTGCCCTGCGCTCGTGGACGGTGCCTGCCGCATCTACTCCAGTCGGCCGCTCATCTGCCGCCGGTACGGGATGCCTCTTTATAATCCCCAGCGGCCGGAGCGCGTCTTTGCCTGCGAACTGAACTTCCAGCCCGGGGAGGAAATCGACGACGACAAGCTGGTCGAAATTCACACCAATCTTTATGAGGACTGGCGGGAAATTCAGAGGGAATACACTCGACAGGGTGGCCGGCGCGACGCCAACCCGATTACCGTGGCCCGAGCCATTCTGGAGGATTTCGAGCAGTACCTGCCGGACACGCCCTCGGAGGAACCCGATGACGGCAATCCTAGCGGTTGAGCCCTGCCGCGTCGGCCAAGTTTGAATAGGCGGTGACCAGCGTCATTTCGACCCGCCGGTCACTCGAGGAGAGTTCGACCGACTCAAAGGGGTTGGGCTTGCCGGGGTTGGTATTCTCCCAGGCAAGCTGTTGAAAGAGGCGAAGCCCTTCGAGGAACTGGCGTGTGCTCGAAGCGGCTTCGGCCGACTGGCAATCCAGCTTCACCTCAAGCCGCACGCGGTCTCCGGCCTCAACGCTGTATCCGAGCGCGTCCACGCCCTGAAAGGCGCGAGCCCAATCCATCTGCAGGTTCTGCTGCGCGGGCAGCCAGGCCTGGAACCAGTCCGGAATCGCCTCACGCACGGCCACGCCCCAGATGGGCGCGCCCTCCCGCGGGCCGGCTTCCCCGGCGAGCTTTTGCAGGAGGTGGTCCGCAGTCATCCGCGCGCCGTCACCGCTCTCTGCCGCGACCAGCGACTCGAGCAGCGCATGCTCCCCGAAGGCGGCGAAGCCCGAATCGAGAATCACCAGGCACGGCGCATTAACGCTCGCGCCCAGGCAGTAGCCCGACCGGGTCGCAACCGCCACCGGCGCGAACCCGCGCGCGTCCGCACTGCGTTCGATCTCCCGCGCGTCGAAGCGGCCCGCCACATAGCCGCCCATCTGAATCACGCCGGGAGCGACTCGCCAGGCGAGGACCAGTTCGCTGATCTGGTCTTCGCGGACGCCGAGCTGCGCGAAGGACTGTTCCATGTCAAGCAGCCGCTGGCCCACAAAGCGCTGCCGGAGCTGCGCGTAGTTGGGCAGCGAGCGCAGCCGCGCGGGGCTTGAATACTCGATGCGAACCACGTCGGGCGGCAAGCCTCCGAGCGCCCGCTCAGCCAGCGTTTGAGCGCTCACTAAGCCAGGCAGCATGACACCCGCCAACGCGACTGCCCCCAACCAGAGCTTGCCGACTCGCATCGGACCTCTCCTCTCAGCGGAAGCACCGTGGGCTTCCGCGCAGCGCACCGCGAGGCCGCGCCTTGGATTCCCGCAGCCCATCAAGGCTGACTACCAATCTGGCAGGTTTGGCGCCGGGCGTCAACCAGCGGCCAACGGAGGGCGGGAGCAGCGCCGCGAAGGGCGGACCCGGGATTCTCAGTCTTCTCAGCCGCCTCAACTGAATAGGTTCCCGCCGGCGTCTCGCCCGTTGCTGGCGGCGCTGGTGTCGTCCCCCAGGAACCAGGCTAGCCGGACCGCTGGATACCTCACCCGAGCAGGCTTGGACTGACTTCCGCTTCTGCCATCCTCGGCCCAACGCCCCACACCGCCAATCGGAATTCGGGAATTCCGTCGTTGGTCTCCCCACGGCCTGATTTCCGTCCAGTCCGGGCTTGACTTTTTCCAAAGCCTAGTCTATCTACAGCCATCACCATGGCGGGCAGTAACCCATCGCAAAAGGCCGAGCAGGAGCAGGTAGCGCGGAGTGTCGCCGTCCAGAAACTCTGCGGCATTTGTCTTGGATTCAAAAAGCCGCAGACCTCAAAAACAGGTCTGCGCTACTTGCTCATCTGGATGTGGAGCCTCGCAGCTCTGGGGCTCCTCGCTTCCGTGCCGGTTGGAGCTAAGGCCGCGACCACTTCGCATTGCGAAGCGCGCGTGCGTGAGCTATCTGCGACTTTGAGCGCAGAGAACCATCTCCGCATGCTCTTCGTTTCGGGGTACCGCAAGGAGGAAAGGCCACATCGGTGGATACCGGACATGCGAACTCATCGAATTCGTCAAGCGAATATCGAGCTCTCCTACCAGTGGGACGGAGCGATTTCGAAGCTTGAGGTACAAAACGTGCGCTTTCTCAGGGAATACTGGGACACCCGCACTGTGATTACGGACCAGGATACGATCGCAAAGTTTCGTCGCCAAGGACTCGAGGATGGCCTGAGTTCGCTTGCCTTCGCCAAAGCGAAGGGCTCCCTCACTCGGCAGCTTCGCAAAGCTGGGCTGAGGCAGGCGTCTGGAATCTACCTAGTTGCCGTTACGGACGACGAATGCGTACCAGGATATGAACACGATGTGGGAGGTGAAGATACTGATTTCACGCCATTAATGGCTGCGGCATCTGAAGGGAACTCTGATGCCATTGAGTCTCTGATCGTACAAGGGGTGGATTTGAACCATCAAGACGCTAATGGTATGACCGCCCTGATGTACGCAGCCATCAGTGGTCGTTCTGCAGCCCTGAGCCTGCTCATTGAGGCGGGGGCGGATGTGAATCTGGTCGACCGCTTCGGAAGAACTGCCTTGATGCTGGCAAGTCAATTTGATTGGCCGGATGCAGTGCGGGTGTTGCTCGACAGAAACGCGAATGTCAATCAGAAAACAGCGTATGGACAAACCGCATTACTCGTAGCGGCGGCCAGCGGAGCATATCAATCTTTACGACTTTTGCTTGCCGGACATGCAGAAATCAATGTCAACGATGAGAATGGGGTGACACCCCTGATTGCGGCATCCAAGTCCGGCAACAAAGATGTTATCGAGGCCCTCCTCGCGGCGGGAGCAAGCGTCAACATGAGGGATCGCGCGGGACGCACTGCATTGGATTGGGCCATGTGGGCGGTGAACACTCCACCATCGTCTCCGACACATGCAGAAATCATCGAAATTCTCAAGGGTGCCGGTGCCATCCCCTAAGACGCAAGTGTGGCGCCGGCGTGCAGCTTCACGTGGGACGCGGAGAACCGCTTGCAAACGGTCTCCGGCTGCGCGACGCTGGAGTTCACCTACAACGCGCTGGGGCAGCGGGTGGAGACGCAAATCGGCGCGACGAATCCGGTGTACCGCACCGTGCTCTACGACGGGCTGGGACAGGTGATCGCCTGGCACAGCCGCACGACGTACACCAATCTGTTTCTGCCGCTCGGCGGGCAGACGTTTGCGACCTACGAGGCGAGCCAGACGTTTTTCCTGCACTCGAATCGCCTGGGGTCAACAACCTTTGTAACCGACCACGCGGGGACCGTCACGCAGAAGTCGGTGTTCTACCCGTTCGGGCAACTCGCGGCCTCGTCGGGCACGATGCGCGACGAGCGCTTCGCCTCGCTCAATGAGCGCGATTCCGAGACCACGCTCGACCCCACTCTGTTCCGCATGTACCACGCGCGCCTCTACCGCTGGCTGACGCCCGACCCGATTGCGGGCTCCATCCTCAATCCCCAGTCGCTGAATCGGTACGCGTACGTGCTGAACAATCCTTGCAATTTGACTGATCCACTCGGGTTGTGTGGACAATTTCCGATCGGCGCACCGGGGAGTTCGGGCTTTGTCAAAACACAGTATCGTCCTGGAAAGGGCGGTCGGCCCGAGCGCGGTGCTCGCCGAGTTCGCAAGGATGGGACCGTCGTTCCAGGTGGTCATAAAGGGGTAGACTTGAGCGCCCATGCCGGGTCGCCTCTTTTTCCCGTTTTGGAGGGGACTGTTTCAGCGGTGGGCTACCAAGGGGGCGGAGCCGGCATGTACGTTAAGCTTGACGCCGGGAGCGGCTACACATACACGTATATGCATTTGCAGGCCGTTTTCGTCTCAATGGGTGACGTGGTTGAATCGGACACGCTTATCGGTTACACCGGGAATACGGGTAATGCGCGCAACCTTCCAGACGGCGAAGAGCATTTGCATCTGGAGATACGGGGCCCAGGGGGACTGGAGAACCCCTTTACTTTCTTGAACAGCCCTTGCCCGAAACCACTCCAAAAAAAGCAGTCCCCAAGCTCAAATGTAGGCGGAAGGGGCGGATCGCGGCCTTCCTGGGTTCCCAACCCGCCTGCTGGCGGCTCCTCTCC
>CAZKXX010000058.1:0-24183 GCA_964556705.1 uncultured Acidobacteriota bacterium | reverse complement strand
ATGCGCGTGCGGAAGATTTACGTCGAGCGCATGGACAACGCGCTCAGTGACAAGCTGGTGGAAGGAATCGGGACCAGCGGGCGCTTTCAGATCGTCGCCGACCGCGAAGAGGCGGACGCCGTGCTGCGCGGGACGTGCCTGGACCTTCGAAGGCTGAAGGCGGTGCGGTCGGAGGTCTATCTCAACGACCGCGTGAGCGGGGCGGCGATCTGGCAGGATAGCGTGCGCCGGCCATTCAATCCGCCGGCGCTCTCCAAAGCCGTGCAGGAAACCGCGGTGATGATCGTCGAGAGTCTGACCGAGAGCGTCGTGGAGGCGGAGAGACGCTAGCCGCTCCTGGGCTTTCCGGCACTTGGCGGCTTTGTTCCTGCCCGTGCAAGGGGTCCGGCCCTGCTGCTTCGCCGGGGGAGACCTAACGGCCTCGATGCCCAAGCACAAGCGACTTTGGACGTTTCAGAGAATCCTGCCTGCCTGCGAGCAGGGCGATGCGGAAGCCTGGCGGGCTTTCCTGGAATCATACAATCCGCTGGCCTTTCGTTATCTCGAACATTACCTGCCTCCTGCGGCGTCGCGTCGCGCAGAGGCTTGGAGTGCGGCGTTGCGCGAACTCAGCGACGAGCAGTGCGCGCGGCTGAAGACTTTCGACCACCAGGCCGAACGCGAGTTTCTGGTGGACCTGCGCGATTTCCTGCTGGAGCGCGGCGCTCCATCGCTCGATGCGTCGGCCGACGCGTCGGACGCTCCGCGCCCGACTG
The DNA here is from genome assembly GCA_964556705.1 of uncultured Acidobacteriota bacterium. Classification (GTDB taxonomy): domain Bacteria; phylum Acidobacteriota; class Terriglobia; order UBA7540; family UBA7540; genus CAZKXX01. The sequence continues at coordinate 23,428 of CAZKXX010000058.1, read as the reverse complement.
TGGAAAGTCTGAAAGCTCTCCTCAACGGCCTGCCGTTGGCTCATCAGGAAGTCCTGTTTCTCAAGCTCGCCGGATATTCGGACGCGACGATTGAAGGGATGATGCGCGCCACGCCCACGGTGGCCGCGGCGGGGCTCGAACGGTTGCAGGCTGATTACGGCGTCCTGCTGCGCCACGAACGCGATGCGTGTCTCTGGCCCTCGGCGTGGGCGGAATTTCTTCGCGAGACCCGATCGCAGCGCATCGAGGACTGTCCTCAACCGCGGGTCTTCGTGCGCGTCCACGACGGCCAGACAACGTGGTACGAGAAGGATCCTGCCGAGCAGCACGTCGCGGGCTGCCTTCACTGCCTGGAGCGCTGGGCCGCGCTGCGCGAGGCGGGCTACTGGCGGCGTGTGATTCCTCCGGCGAACGCCGGCGAAGTCGCGGAGTTCCTGAGCGCCCTTCCGATTCAGGCGGCGCCGCCGGCGAGGAAGTCTCTCCTTCAAAAATTGTTCGGGTGACCGTCGCGAGTGCCCGCCTTGTTTCCGGCCTTGTCCCGGCGGTATTCTCGCAAAAGTCCTATGACGAATTACCGAGACGCTTTCCCGGATTTTTCACCCACCGTTTATCTGGACTGCGCCTACCAGGGGCCGTTCCCGCTGGCCACCGGCGAGCGTGTGCGCGAAGCGCTGGAGCTGAAGCTGCATCCCGATCGGCTCACGTCGCCGGATTACTTCGAATTGCCGGAGCGGGTTCGAGCTCGACTCGCGCGGCTGTTGGGGGCGGAGCCAGCCGAAATCGCGCTCACCAGCAGCGCCACGCAGGGCATCGGGATCGTCGCGGCGGGATTGAAGCTCGAGCCCGGAGATGAAGTTGTCATTGCGGAGAGCAATTTTCCCGCGAACCTTTTCTCGTGGCTGCATTTGCGCCGCCTGGGAGTCCGCGTGCGCGTTCTGAAGCCGGTTGACGGCGCCGTCCGGCTGGAAGACGTCGCTGCCGCGCTCACGTCTCGCACGCGCGTGGTGGCGCTCGACTGGGTCAGCTATACGACAGGTGTGCAGCTGGACCTCGCCGCGCTCGGCGAAACGGTTCACCAGCGCGGCGGACTGCTTGTGCTCGACGGCACTCAGGGTGTGGGCGCGCTCGAGCTCGCAATCCACGCGCTTCCCGTCGATGCGCTCGTCGCCGCCGGCTACAAATGGCTCCTCGGACCGTATGGCATGGGCTTTGCGTATCTCGGCCGGACGGTTCAGGAGCGACTCGACCTGCCCGTCATCAACTGGCTTTCGGTGGAGGGAAGCGAAGACTTTAAATCGCTTCCACTTGCCCGATTCACGCTGCCTCACGAGGCGCGAGTCTTCGACATCCCCGAGACGGGCAATTTCCTGAACATATCTGCGTTTGAGGCGTCACTGGAATTTGTCGAAGCGGCCGGCGTCGGGAACGTGACGGCCCACTGCCGGCGTTTACTCGACCGGCTCGAGGGCGGACTGACGCGCAAAGGGTATCGCGTGGTTGCCGCGGCCCGTCCGAGCTTGCGGTCGACCATCCTGGCCTTCCAGGCCGCTTCGCCTGAAGCGACGGAGGCGCTTTACACGCGCCTGCGCGAACATCACATCGCGGTCAGCCTCCGGCACGGCTTCATTCGCGTCTCGCCGTACCTCTACAATACGGATGAGGAGATCGGCCATGTAATCGATCTGGTTCCTCAACTTTAGTTTCTGCCGCGCTTCGAAGGGGCGTCCGTGTGGCGGCGTCCGATGACTGTTCGGATTGCTGACTTTCCGGCCTGATGAGCGCAGCCGATCCATGAAAAGCATTTGAGAATTGGATTGACCTTTTCCGATGCGCCTCCGCCCATTCCGCCCTGCTGACCTTGATACGCTTTTTGAGATTGACCGGGAGTGCTTTCCGCCCGGGATCTCCTATCCGCGCGAGGAGCTCCGGCGTTTCGTCGAGTTCCGCGGAGGAAAGACGTGGATCGCGGAGGAGGGCGGGGAAATCGCGGGCTTCCTGATTGCCCACCGCCAGCCGGGCCGCGTCGGCCATATCGTGACGATTGATGTCCGGGAACAAGTCCGGCGACGCGGCGTCGGACGCGAACTGATGCGGGCGGCGGAAGAATGGGCGCACTCAAACCGTCTCCAACTCATCTATCTCGAGACCGCGGAGGACAACCGGGCCGCGCAGGCGTTCTACGAAGCGCTGGGGTATGACAAGGTCGAAAAAATCCCGCGGTACTATTCCAATGGGATGGCGGCCTGGGTGATGATCAAGCGGCTCGACCGGAGTCCCAATCCGTAGGCCGCGTTCAGGCAAACAATCAGCTCGTTTCCAGGATGCTCTTTACGTCGCTGCTATAATTCGCCCGCTGCGGGTCCCTGATGCCGATTCGGCTCACGCGTTCCGATTTCCGAATCATCGCGATGGCCGCCTTCGTGTCGGCGGTTTCGCTCGCCGTGGGCGTGCGCTATTTCTGGCTGGCGTTCCCGGAGGCTGCGCTCGAACTGCGCGTCAGCCGCGAAGGCTCGCGCCCCCTCGCCGAGAAATTCCTGGCCGAACGTGGATTGGACGTCTCCGGCTACCGGCACGCCGCCATCTTCGATTACGACGACCAGTCGAAAGTGTACCTGGAGCGGACGCAGGGGCTGGAGCGCATGAACGCGCTGACCCGCGGGCCCGTGCGGCTCTGGCGGTGGTCGCACCGCTGGTTCCGCCCGCAGCAGCAGGAAGAGTTTCGCGTCGAAGTGACGCCCGCCGGCGAGGTGGCCGGATTCAGCCACGAAATTCCGGAAGCGGCGCCCGGGGCGGACCTGCCGCCTGAAGAGGCACGCGCTCGCGCCGAAGCCTTTCTGGCTGAAATTCTGCGCTGGGACCTGGCCGAACTGGAGTTTGTCGAAGGCGAAATCCAGAAGCGTCCGGCTCGCACCGATCACACGCTGACGTGGAAAGACCGGCGCGTGGAACTCGGCGACGGAAGTCTGCGCGTCAGCGTGGAGGTAGCGGGCGAACGCATCACCGGCTACTCCGAGCATTTGAAAATTCCGGAGCAGTGGCAGCGGGACTACCGAAACCTTCGCGCGCGCAACCACGCCGCGCAGCAGGTGGCGGAGATCCTGTTCATTCTCCTCACCCTCGCCATGCTGATTGTGCTGGTTCTGCGCCTGCGCGACCGCGACGTGCCCGTGCGCCTTTCCGTCGTGCTGGGGGCGGTGGGCGCGGGGCTTTTCTTTCTGGGGCAACTGAACAACCTGCCGCTCGCCGAATTCGCTTACCAGACGACCGACTCGTACACGAGCTTCCTGGCGGGCCATCTGGGCCAGTCGTTTTTCTCCTCGCTGGCCGTCGGCGTTTTTGTGTTCTTCCTGGTTGCCGCCGGCGAGCCGGTCTATCGCGAGCACTATCCGAAGCACGTCTCACTGCGCGGGTATCTCAGCCGGCGCGGAATACGGACGAAGGCGTTCTTCATCGCCAATGTCATCGCCATCGCGCTGACCTGCTTTTTCTTCGCTTACCAGACGGTTTTCTACCTGCTCGCCGGCGAACTCGGCGCCTGGGCGCCGGCGGAGGTGAAATATTCCGATCTCCTCAACACGAAGATTCCCTGGGTGTGGGTCCTCTTCATCGGGTTCCTGCCCGCCATCTCGGAAGAGATGCAATTCCGGGCGTTTGCCCTGCCGTTTCTCGGAAAACTGATGAGGTCGAAATGGGCTGCCCTCCTCTCGGCTGCGTTCATCTGGGGCTTTCTCCATTCCGCCTATCCCAACCAGCCGTTTTTCATTCGCGGAATTGAGGTCGGGATCGGCGGGATTGTCGTCGGTCTGGTGATGCTGCGCTTCGGAATTCTCGCTCCCCTCATCTGGCACTATTCCGTGGACGCGATCTATACGGCTTTTCTGCTGCTGCGGTCGGACAACGCCTATTTCATCCTCTCCGGCGTGGTGACGGCGGGCTTGATGCTGATTCCCTTCGCGCTGGCGCTCGGAGCGTACCTGCGCACGGGCACTTTCGTGGACGAAGCCCCTTTGACGCACGAAGCCGTCGGCGTCGCGCGCGCGCCGCGTCGTGACGGGCCGCGCGAGCCGGAAGCCCGGCTCGAGTACACACCGCTCTCCGCGCGCCGTTTGAAGATCGCGGCCGTCGTGGCGGCGGCCGGGGTGGCGCTCTGCTTCATTCCCGCGGAGCGTTTCGGGCGGGCAACTTCGGTGCGGATCACTCGGGCCCAGGCGGAACGCGCCGCCGACAATTACCTGCGCGAGCGGCAAGTGGACCCCGCGAGTTTTCGACGTGTTGCCTGGCTGCACGAAAACGTGGACCGCTCGGCGCTCCGATACCTTCTCGAGCATCGCCCGGTCGGGGAGGTTGACAGGCTCTATCGAAACGCGACGAAGCTGCTTCTCTGGCAAGTCCGTTACTTTCGCCCGCTCCAGAGGGAAGAGCATTGGGTCTTCGTGGACCCGCAGGATGGCAGCGTCTTTTCGCACCGGCACGTGCTGGAGGAGCAGGCGCCGGGAGCCGAACTGGCGCCCGACCAGGCGCGGTCCCTGGCCGAGAAATTTCTGCGCCAGCAGGGATATCGTCTCGATGAATTCGAGCTTCAGGACTCGCAAGTGCTCAAGCGTCCCGCCCGCACGGACCACGTGCTGGTCTGGCAGGCCCGCGACACGCCGGACACGCGCTGGCGCGTGGCGGAGGCGCGTTTCCGGCTGGAAGTCCGCATCTCCGGAGATGAAGTCACCGGACTGGCGCGCTACTTCAAGACGCCCGAGGAGTGGCAGCGCGCCCGCCAGGTCAGGCGGCTCCACCACACGTTGCTGGCTCTTGCCCCGGGCCTTCTGGCGATGGGCATCATGGCGGGCATTGTTCGTTTGCTCGTTCTCCAGATTCGTCGAGGCGCGGTCGAGTGGGGGCGGGCTTGGCGCGCGGCTACGGCGGCGCTGGTCATTCTCCTCCTGGCGCAGTTCAACCAGCTCCCGACGCTTGAGCGCGCCTATGACACCGCGGAGCCCGGGGCGAGTTTCGTCATCTCGGCTGTCTTTCAGATGCTGGTTTTTCCTCTGCTCGGAGGACTGCTCGCCTGGCTGCTCGTGGCGCTGGCCGGTAGCCTGCGAACCGAGACCTGGCTTGTGATGCGGGCCGCTGCTCGCCGCGTCTGGCGACGCGACGCGGCGATTGCGCTGGGAGTGGCGCTCGCTGTTTTCGCGGGTGTCGGGCAGGTGCAGGCCTGGATGGCCGCGCGCTTTCACGCTCACGCGCCGCCCGAGGTCGAACTCGTTCCCGGCCTGCTCGACACGTTCTTGCCAGCCGCGGCCTATTTCCTGCGCGGCCTGTTTCTGGTCCTCATCCTCCCGGCCCTGGCCGCGGTGGTTATTTCGCTCCTCAAGCCGGGGCTGGTCAGGCGGGCCTGGTGGGTGTGGCCGGCGGGTTTGTTATTGCTTATTTCGCTTGGGCCGGCGGACGCTCAAAGTGTGACCGAATATTGCGTCGGATGGGTGGCTGCGTTCCTCGCGGTTGCGGCACTGGTCGGACTCGTTTGGGCCTTCTTCCGCGACAACGCGTTGGCTTACGTGCTCGTCGCCTTCGCCTATCCTGTCGCGCAGCCGCTCGTCGGACTCTGGCGGCAGGAAGCCGGCTTCTATCGGGCGAATGCCGTGCTGCTTGGATTGCTCGCCGGGCTGTTCCTTTTCTGGGCGCTGCGCGGGAAGCCAGAGGGGCCGCAGGATACGACCGGTGGGAGTGATGCCGTCCCGCCTCTCCCTCAATAGAGTGACACCGCTTTGAGCATCCGGCTTTCTCCGGCGCGCCAGAGGGCGTATTCGAGCGGATGCTCGCGACTCATCGCCGCTGCACCGATTTCTCCACGCGCGTTCATCGCCAGCACGCAAATCATCTCCCCGCGGCTCTCCGGCGTGCTTTTCGCAATGTGCTCGAGAAGTTCAATGCAGGCATCTTGAGGCGTTGCGCCCCGCCCCATGGCGTGGACAAGCGACACGCTGGTGCAGTAATTGGTCATCAGGTCGCCATTGCCCGTGGCCGTTGCGGCGCCCACGCGCGAGTCGGCGTAAAGGCCGCAGCCGACGAGCGGCGAATCGCCGACGCGGCCGAAAATTTTCCACGCCAGGCCGGAAGTCGAGCAGCCGGCCGCGAAGTTTCCATTTCCATCCGTCCCGATCAACCCGATGGTGTCGTGAGTTCCATCAGGGCTCGCCCAGAAGCGCTCGCGCTTCGGGTCGGCTTTCCACTCCTGCCAGCGCTTCAGGCTTTCCGGCGTCAGGAGCTGTTCGGGAGTGAATCCCATCCTGAGCGCGAAGCGCAGCGCGCCTTCGCCGGCGAGCGTCGTGTGCCGGGTTTTTTCGAGGACCAGGCGTGCCACGGAAATGGGATTTCGGATTTGCTGCAGCGCGCAGACGGCGCCCGCGCGGTGGCGTGTGCCGTCCATGATGGCCGCGTCCAATTCCACGACGCCTTCCTCGTTGGGCAAGCCGCCGTACCCGACGGAGCTGACTTTCGGATCGTCCTCGGCCGTCTTGATGCCTTCTTCAACCGCATCAAGCAGCCCGCGACCGGCGGCCAGCACTTCAACGGCGCGTTCGTTGGCGGGCTTGCCCTGAGTCCAGGTGGCCAGGAAAAGCGGCCCGCCGTCTGAAGGCGCGGCCGTCTCGCCGCCGGATCGCGACAACGCTGCCGCCCCGGCGACTCCCTTCATGAACTCGCGTCGGTCCACTCCATCCATTGATCACCTCACCGCAACATTGCTCCGAGCAACCTGATTTCTCATGCTCCCCACGGCTGTCACGTTCTTATTTTTGCCCTTTGCCTCTTGATTGGCTTTCCCCATCCGCCGCCTCCCGGTGTTTCAATACGAATCGTGCTTCCGGGCGGCGCTTCGAAAACTACTTTCGAGGGAAGGGATTTGACCTGGTTCCCGATTCGGAGCGAGTTCTTCCCCGGCTTGCCGGGCTTGCCGCCTTGCAGGCCGTAGGGTGAAAACCTGCGGCGATCCGACAGGATGCTGCCGCGCACTCTCGTGAGGAATTCGATTTCGCGAATCAGCCCGTCCCCGCCGCGAAAGCGTCCCTCGCCGCCTGAGCCGCGCCGCAACGAGTAGCGGCGCACACGGACGGGATACGAGGACTCGAGCGCCTCGATGGGTGTGTTCAACGAATTCGTCATGTGCGTGTGGACTCCGCTTAGACCATCCACGGTCGGTCGCGCGCCCATTCCGCCGGCGAGGGTTTCGTAATAAGCGAACGGCCGGCCGCTTCGCGGGTCAAGGCCTCCGAACGAGAGGTTGTTCATCGTCCCGGAACTTGCGGCCGGAATGCGGCCGGGCAGCGCGCGAGCAAGCGCACGCAGCACCACGTCCACAATGCGCTGCGAGGTCTCAACGTTTCCCGCCGCGACCGCAGCCGGCGGCCGCGCGTTGACCACCGTCCCGAGCGGCGCGCGGACTTCAATCGGGTCCATCAACCCCCAACACGCCGGCACCTCTTCTCCGAGCAGGCAGCGGAAGACATAGAAGACTGCCGAAACCGTGATCGCTTCCACGGCATTGACCGCGCCGCGGCGCTGCGGCGCGGAGCCCGCGAAATTCACGACGGCACGTTCCTCACGGATGTGAATCGAGACCCGAATTCGGACCGGTACGGGATCAAAGCCGTCATCGTCCAGAAAATCCTCGGCGTCGTAAACGCCGTCGGGAATGGCGCCGAGCGCCGCGCGCATCAGCCGCGCGGAATATTCCTGCAATTCTTCGAGCGATCGTTCGATTTGCGGGACGCCGTATCGTGCGATGTGCTCCTGAAGACGCCTCTCGCCGAGCCGGCAGGCGGCGACCTGCGCGGCGAGGTCGCCTTCGCGCTCGCGGGGCGTGCGGACATTGGTCAGAAGGAGCCGCAACACATCGTGCTGGAGTTCACCGGCGCGCGCCAGAAGCACGGGCGGAATTCGCAGCCCTTCCTGAAAGACTTCCTCGGTCAATCCCATCGACGCCGGGACCGCGCCGCCGATGTCGGCATGGTGAGCGCGATTCGCGACGTAAAACACCGGCCGCTGCCGCCTTCGATCTCGGAGCGATGACTTCTTTCGGGCTTGCGCAACGCCGCTCCGACGGGCGTGATCCCCGGGCCCGGGGAAGACGGGCATCACCAAAGTCAGGTCGGGCAGGTGCGTTCCACCCGCGTAGGGATCGTTGAGGAGAGCGATATCGCCCGGGCCGAGGTCGAGCGCCGCGAGCGCGGCTGCCACCGACATGGGCATCGAGCCGAGGTGCACCGGCATATGGTCGCCCATGGCGACGGCGCGGCCGCGCGCGTCAAAGACCGCGCAGGAATAATCCCGCCGCTCCTTGATGTTGGGAGAAAAGGCGGCCCGGCGAAGCGCCGCGCCCGTCTCCTCCGCCACGGAGTGGTAGAGGCTTTTGAAAATTTCGAGTTCCGCCGGGTCAAATCGCATGGGACGTCAGGACGAGATTCCGAAATTCGTCCACATCACAGACAAAGCCGGGCGGCACGACGGTGGTCGAACTGTATTCGGTGATGACCGCCGGGCCCGCCACGCGCGCGCCGGGGAACAGGAGTTCGCGGGCGTAGAACGGCGTCATCTGCGGCTGCGAGCCGAACCACACGGGCCGTCGAGTCTGAAAGGAATTCGCCGCCGCTCGTCGCGAAGCACGCGAGTGCCGGGCGCGGCGGCTGGGCGGCTTCGGGGTCGGAACCGTCAGCCGAACGCGCAGGTTGACGATCTCGATGGGCCGGTTGGGATCGGCTTGTCCGTAGGCCCGCTCGTGAAGGCGATGAAATTCCGCCGCGAAATGTGGCGAAAACAGCACGCGCAATTCATACGCCTGGCCGGAGTACCGGACATCGAGGCTGCGCGCGACGCGAGGCGGCGCGGCGTCGAGCCCTTCGCGGCGCAGTTCATCTCGCGCTTCCGCTTCCAGGCGCGCGAACCGACGCTCGACGTCGCGAAGGAAGAGTTCTGTTGTCGCGCGACCGGCCGACGCGGTGGGCACGCTGAGGAGGACGGAACGCGTCGCATCCTTGACGATATCCGAAAGCAGAATTCCCAGCGCCGAGAATGCTCCGGGATGTTCCGGGATGACAACTCGTGGGAGGCGCAGCGCGCGGGCTAACTCCGCCGCGTGGAGCCCGCCCGCGCCGCCGAATGAGACCAGCGCGAAGTCGCGCGGGTCGTGGCCGCGCTCGACCGAAATAACACGCAGAGCTTTCTCCATGGTGGCGTTGGCCACTCGAACGACGGCCAGAGCGAACTCCTCGGGCGACCGGTAGGCCGCGCCGGCGCGTGACGCGCGGAGGAATTTGCGGACCACTCGCGCGGCGTGTTCTCGATCCAGACGAAACTCGCCGCCGAGGAAGGCGGCGGGATCGAGCCGGCCGAGGAGCAGGTTCGCGTCCGTCACCGTCGGAACGGCTCCGCCGCGGCCATAACAGATCGGTCCGGGGACGGCGCCCGCGCTCTCCGGGCCCGCGCGCAGCGCGCCGCCGGCATCGAAGCGGGCCATGGACCCGCCGCCCGCGCCCACCGAGTGGACGTCGAGGACCGGTACGGCCACGGGCAATCCGGCCAGCGACGTTTCGTTCGTGGTGCGCGGCTCACCGGCGAGCAGGCAGACGTCGGTGGATGTCCCGCCCATGTCGAAGCTGATGGCGCGTTCAATTCCCAGCTTGCGCGCCAGCCACCAGGCCGCCACGACGCCGCCCGCCGGGCCGGAAAGAATGGTGCGCACGGGCTCGCGCGCCGCGCGGGCTGCCGTGGTGATTCCTCCGTTCGACTGCATCACGAACACCCGGCGCGAGGCGTTGGCCTTCTTCGGCTTACGCCGCTGAGCGCGCGAGGAATGCAAGCTTGTGCGGATCGAAGTTGAAAGCGAATGGAGATACCGGCCCAGCCCGGGAGCGAGATAAGCGTTAATGACCACCGTCGAGAGGCGCTCGTACTCGCGGAACTCGGGAAGAATCTCATGCGAAACGGAAACCGGAATCCCCCATCCGCGCAAGGAGCGCGCGGCAAGGCGTTCGTGCGACGGGTTTTTGAACGAAAAGAGAAAACAGACCGCAACCGCTTCCGGCCGCGTGCGGCGAACAAAACTTCGCAAGCGAGCAAGTTCGTTCGGCCGAAGTTTCTCGATGACGTTGCCCTCCGCGCCAATGCGCTCCCGCACCCCCCAGCGAAGCGGGCGCGGGACGAGCAGCGGGCCGCGCCGGACGTCGAAATCGTAAAGGCGGGGCCGCGTCTGCCGGCCGATTTCAATCAAATCCTCAAACCCCGCCGTCGTGACCAGCGCCACGCGCGCGCCGCGCTCCTGGAGCAGCGTGTTCGTTCCAACCGTCGTCCCGTGGATGACCTCCAGGGGGAAGTGATCCGAGGGCGGAACCAGTCGGGAGATGCCGGCGACAATTCCGCGGGCCGCGTCGTCCGGGGTGGTAAAGACTTTCAGGATCCGGACTTCGCCCCGCTCGATGACCACGCAATCCGTAAACGTCCCGCCCGTGTCCACGCCGACGCGCATTTCTTCACCGCAGCCCGAACAAGACCGCCCATTGTACTCAAAAAGCCGGCGCGGGCGAGGATGAAGAGAATTGAGGTGAGCGGGGTCGTCTGGGACCCAGTTACGTGCCGAGGGGATACGAAGCCCGGGCGGTGAGCGCGACGCCGGCACGCGCGCCGGCGGCCAGACGAAAGTAGCCGGCGGCGGCGATCATGGCGGCGTTGTCGGTGGAAAGCGCCGGGGAAGGGAAATGGACGGAGAGGGCGCGTTCGCGGGCAGCTTCGGCGAAACGTTCGCGGAGGAGCGAATTGCAGGCCACACCACCGGAAACCAGAACGGTCGGGACGTTTACGGTCTCCGCGGCGGCGAGCGTCCGCTCGACGAGGTCGGTGACGACGGCCTCCTGAAAACTCGCGACGAGGGCCAGCGTTTCCTGCGAGCAGCGCGCGCGCAGGTCGTCGGCCGTGGCCGAGCTTACCGACTTGCGCCAGGCGCGACGCTCGGCGGCTTCAGCTTCGAGCGCCGTTCCGCGCACGCGATAGAGCACCGCAGTCTTCAATCCGGAAAAGCTGAAATCGAGCGGATTGCCCTTCATGCGGATGCGGCCGAACTCAACCGCTCGGGGATTTCCGTAACGAGCCAGGCGGTCCATGATCGGTCCGCCGGGGTAGCCGAGGGCCAGCAGTTTGGCGACCTTGTCGTAGGCCTCGCCCGCCGCATCGTCGCGCGTCTGACCGAGCGTTCGATAGGAGGCGGGGACAGCGGAATCGCCGGGCGCGGCCTCGACCGAGTAGAGGACCGTGTGGCCGCCCGAAACGACCAGCGCGACCGCCGGCAGACGGACTTCCGGAACGGCGCTGCCCGCCGAGCGTTGGAGTTTATTTTCGAGCATCACCGCGTGGACGTGCCCTTCCAGATGATTCACGCCGACCAGCGGCTTGCCCAGCGAGAGCGCGAGTGTCTTCCCGTACACCAGTCCGACCAGCAAGGAGCCGATCAGGCCCGGGCCTTCGGTGACGGCGATCGCTTCGATGTCCTCCAGCCGGGCGCCGGCGCGCGCCAGGGCTTCGTCCACGACGGGCGAGATGCGGCGCAAGTGTTCGCGCGAGGCGAGTTCCGGCACCACGCCGCCGTACTTCTCGTGTGTCTTCACCTGCGAGGCGACGACGTTGGAAAGGATTCGCTCGCCGTCCGCGACCACCGCCGCCGCGGTCTCATCGCAACTGGATTCGATGCCGAGAACCAGCATTCGTCCGCTCCTTCCTCAATGCTACCACAGGGCGTGACGGAGTCTGGTTTGGCGGCGCGAAAGGCGGGCGTTGAGAGCTCAGCGTTGAGAGCTGAGAGTCAGAGCCCCCGAGAAGTGCGGAGCGGAGGGACAATCCGCGAAGTCAACCCGCCAGGGGAGCGGAACATCGGGTTCTTTGACGAGGCTTGCGGGGTCAGGCTAGACTGGGTGTTCGCTTCAAATCCGACGAGGGTTTCCTGCGAGGTGCTCATGAAGGTTCGCAAAGCGGTTCTGCCGGTCGCCGGACTGGGGACGCGGTTCCTGCCGGCGACAAAGTCCCAGCCCAAGGAAATGCTCCCCATCGTGGACAAGCCGCTCGTCCAGTACGCGGTCGAGGAGGTGGCTGGTTCGGGCATTCCACTCGTCATTTTTGTGACCGGACGCGGCAAGCACGCCATCGAGGACCACTTCGACGTTTCCTACGAACTCGAACACGAGCTGGCGGGACGGGGCAAGGAAGCGCTGCGCAGGCAGGTCCGCTCGATCGCGCGGCTCATGCAGATTGTGTACGTGCGCCAGAAGATGCCGAAGGGGCTCGGCCACGCCATCCTGACAGCGCGCGACCTGGTGGGCCCGGAGCCATTCGCCGTCTCGCTCTCGGATGACATCATCGACGCCCGCGTGCCCTGCCTGAAGCAGATGATGGCCGTTTACGCGCGCTACGGGACCAGCGTCGTGGCCATCCAGCGCGTGCCGCGCGAAACCATCTCGAGCTACGGCGTCATCCGCGGTCAGGAAGTTCCGGACGGGGATTGGAAAGGACGGCTTTTCCGCATCGAAGACATGGTGGAGAAGCCCAGGCCGGAGAAGGCTCCGTCGAACCTGGCGATCATCGGGCGCTACATCCTGACGCCGACGATTTTCACCGAGCTTTCCACGACCAAGCCCGGAAGGGGAGGTGAGATTCAGTTGACGGACGCGATCCACCGCCTGCTCGAGCGCGAGCCCGTGTACGGCTTCGTGTTTGAAGGAAAGCGGTACGACGCGGGCAGCAAACTGGGATTTCTTCAGGCGACGGTGGAGTTCGCGCTGAAAAGTCCCGACCTCGGCGCCGACTTTCGACGCTATTTGAAATCACTCAAATCCTGAAACCTGAAGCGGGGAAGAGCTTCAGTCTTTTTTGGTGGGCCCGGACTCGGAGGAGGTCGCCGTCGGGGCAGGTTCCTTCGTTTTCTTCTCCTCGCTCTCCGCGGAACCGCCGTCACTTTTGGACGTCTCCGAGGGGGCTGACTTCCGCGCGTAGTCGGTGACATACCAGCCCGCGCCTTTGAACTGGACGGCGGGAGAAGAGAGCAACTGCTCGAGTTTACCCCCGCACTCTTCGCATCGAGTCAGGGGCGGGTCGGAAAATTTCTGAATCTTCTCAACGTGCTTGCCGCATTTCCGGCAGCGATATTCGTAAAGGGGCAAAGTCACACCTCCAGGGTGCAGCGATTATAGCAGGGCGGGAAAAGCCCCGCCAAGCCGCGGCGCGATTCGATTGCCGGGCGCGCTGCGGCCTGATAGACTGGCGCGCGATGCTCGAGCGGGAAAGGACGAAAGGCGCGAAGAAGGCGTCTCCGCCCGTCCGGGAGGCTCGCGCGGGCCTTCGCCGGCCGGGCGGCCGGCTCTATCTGGTCGGGACGCCCATCGGGAACCTCGAAGACATCACGCTGCGCGCCCTGCGCGTCCTGAAAGAAGCCGACCTCATCGCCTGCGAGGACACGCGCCACACACAGCGCCTGCTGGACCGCTATGGCATCACGGTCCCCACGATCAGCTACCACGAACACAACGAAATGACGCGCGCGCCCGAACTGGTGATGCGCCTGGAGGAAGGCGCGCAGATCGCCCTGGTTTCGGACGCCGGCATGCCGATCATTTCCGACCCGGGCTTCCGGCTCGTTCACCTCGCGCTGCGCCACGGAATTCCCGTTGTTCCGGTCCCGGGCGCCTCGGCGTTTGTGGCGGCGCTGGCCGCCGCCGGTCTTCCCGTGGACAAGTTCCGATTTCTCGGTTTCTTGCCGGGCCGCAAAGGGCAGCGCCGGCGGGCCCTCGAGGAACTCCGGGGGGTTGAAAAGACGCTGGTTTTCTACGAAGCGCCTCACCGGCTGGTGGAGATGCTCGAGGACGCGCTCGAAATCCTGGGCGACGCTCCCGCCGTCGTGGCGCGGGAAGTGACCAAGGTGCACGAAGAGTTTCTGCGGGGTATGATTTCGCAGATCCTCACGCAGTTGCGCAGGAAACCGGTCAAAGGCGAAATCACGGTGCTCATCGCCCCGCTCCCCGGGGAAACGAAGCCCGCCGCCTCTTCCATTAGTCAGGACGTACAACGCCTGATGCGCGAAGAAGGGCTTAACGAACGCACCGCGCTCAAGCGCGTTGCGCGCTCCCGTGGGCTTTCGAAGAGCCAGGCCTACCGCCAGTGGCAGTCGGAAAAAGCCAAATCGAGAAAATGAGCGCGGAGGGGAGCCTTGCCCTGGTCTTGCGCGCTTGGGGCGAATTCCATCAGGGGGGCGTGAAGGTGAGCGGCTTCGACGGAACTGCTTTCCTCCCGCCGGGTCAATCGCTTTCCGACGTGTACATGGGCAGTGTGGCGCCGATGAAGCGGATGCCCACGCGGCTGAGTTCGCCTTCCTTTTCGACGCGCACAACGGTGGCTTGCGAAAAGAAGTCGCTGGGCCCTTCGCCGGGCCGCGTCGGGCCGCGACCGGGAATGGTGACCGAAAGGTTGGCGTACAGCGGAAGGTCTCGCCGCGTGAGGATGGAAAGCCCGCGGCGGCTGACGTCCAAAGCCTCGGCCGATTCCTCGAAAGCTTCGCCCTGGGCGTCGGTGCCGCGAACTTGAACGGGAATCGCCGCCTCCACCCTGCGCTGCGTGCGCCGCTCGTCGCTCATGGTCAGCACTCCTGCAAGGAAGGTGAACAGGTCTCGGGCCCGGAAAGTTGGGGGAAGGGTTCGCTGCCATCGTCCGCCTCGCGGGGAGCGGCAAAGAAAGCGTCCACGCGGTCGAGCACTTCGTTGACGTGGCGCGCGCTCTGCACGTTGCGCCGCAACAAGGCGCCGTTGCGGACGCCGTGCGTGAAGCGGCTGGCGAACTGCTTCATCTTGCCGAGCGCTCCCGCCATCTCCTCTTCGACCAGCATTCGGTAGTAAGTCCGAATCATTTCGTAGCGGTCGCCTTCAGTCGGCTCCGCGTATTCGCCGGAGCGGAAATAGGATTCCATCTGGCGGAAGATCCAGGGATTGGAGGCCGCGGCGCGTCCGATCATGACGGCGTCGCAGCCGGTCGCGCGATGCAGCGCTTCGGCGTCTTCGGGCCGGAAGACGTCGCCGTTGCCGATGACGGGAATGCGCACGGCCTGCTTGACCTGGGCGATGATCTCCCAGCGGGCCGGCCCGGTAAAGCCCTGCACTCGCGTGCGCGGATGGACGGCGAGGGCTTCCACGCCGCAGTCCTCCGCCATCTTCGCCACGTCCACGGCGACAATCTGATTGTCGTCCCACCCGGCGCGGACCTTGATGGTGAAAGGAATCGAAACAGCCGCGCGAATGCTCTTCAGGATTCGCTCGAGCAGCGGCAAGTCGCGCAGCAGGCCCGACCCGCCGCACTTGACGACCTTCTTGGCGGGGCAGCCGAGGTTCAGGTCCACGAGATCGAACCCCAGGTCTTCGATCTTCCGCGCCGCCTCCGCGAGGTGGCCGGGGGCGGCGCCGAATATCTGCGCGGTGAGCGGGCGTTCTTCTTCCTGGTAGTCAAGGTAGCGCTCGGAGCGGAAGTTGCCGCGCAGCATGCCCTCGCTCGAAACGAACTCGGTCATGATGAGCCCGCACCCGCCCAGGCGCTTGATGAAGCGGCGGAAAACCGTGTCCGTAATCCCCGCCATGGGAGCAAGGATGTGCGCGGGACGGATGCGCGCGTCGCGGATTTGGAGTTCTTCAAACAGCATCGGGCTCATTGTGCCAGCAAAGCGCGCGGCAGTCTATCGGTTATCGGACCTCCTCGGGGTTGGTCATTAAACGGAGGCGTGCAATCCGCTCAGTCCGTCTTGCTTTCCGGGGGTTTGAACAATTCGCGCCGCAGCGCGGGGTTGCGTGACGTGAAGTCGCCCGGGCGGTCTTTCTCGGCCGCGTACTGGGCCCTCATGCTGGCGAGCTTCGAATCCATGTTGTCGAGCAGATGGACGACGAGCGCTTCCGGGAACAGCGGCTGCTTGGGCGAGCCGAATTCCAACTCGCCGTGATGCGAGAGGATGATGTGCTCGATCTGGTCGGCGAGCGGGGCGGGGAAATCGGGAAGTTCTCGGATCTTTTCGCGGACGATTTGAGCGCCGAGCGTGATGTGACCGATCAACTGCCCGCGCGCGGTGTAGCTGAAGCCCCGCGCGTAGCCCAGCTCTTCGATCTTGCCGATATCGTGCAGCAGAATTCCCGCCAGCACCAGGTCGCGGCGAAGAAACTCGTAGTGGTCGCACACCTTGTCGGCGAGTTGCGTGAGCGTGAGGACGTGCTCGACCAGCCCGCCGAGGTAGGCGTGGTGGTAGGTGGTCGCGGCGGGCGCCCGCTTGTATTTCTCAGCCAGGGCCGCGTCCTCAAAAATCGCGAGGAGGAGCTTTCGAACCGGTCCCTCGGGGAGGGCGCGAACGCGTTCGAGCAATTCCTCGAACATTTCTTCCGGGTCGCGTTCGGAACGCGGAAGGTAATCGCTCCAGTCGATTTCAGCCGGCGCCAGCGACGCCCGCGCGATCTTCCGCACCTTGATTTGCGTCGTCCCGCGATAGGCTTCCACTTCACCCTGGACTTCGACGATGTCTTCCGCCTCGAATTCGGTTGCGTGGCGATCGCAGTCCCAGAGCTTGGCCGAGACGATGCCCGTGGCGTCGCGCAGGCTCAGGTCGAGATAGGCGCTGCCGCTGGAAGCCATCTTGCGTTCCTTGGAGTGAACAAGAAACGAAGATTCCACACGCTGGCCGGGCTGGAGCGAGGCGACGGTGAGACGTTTCATTCACCCTTCCGGGCGAGGACGGCGTCAGTGGGGCGCTCGGCGCCCGTATCCACGTATCCGGGCGCGAGGAAGATGTAACTTTCCTTGCGGAGGTTGGCCAGATACTGGCGGAGCGCGGGCTGCATCCGGCGGCTGTAGATTTCCTCCATCACGCGCGCTTCGACTTCTTCGAACGTGGGCACGCCGCCGCTGCGACGTTCGAAGACGCGCAGGATCAGGAAATTCGATCCCACCTTCAGCGGCTCGGTGTACTGGTTCGTTTCCATCTTCTCGATGACCGAGCGAATCGGGCCGGCGAGCTGTTCGAAGCGCGCGAAACCGATATCGCCACTGCGGGAGGCCGTAGTCTTGTCGTCGGAGTACTTCGCGACGATTTCGTTCCACTTCTGTCCCGCCTCGAGTTCCTTCCAGGCTTCGCGGGCGCGCGCCTCCGCCTCTTCCGGCGTGCGGTCTTCCGCCGTCACCAGGATCTGGCCCAGCAAGACGCCCGCTTCGGAATTGAAGCGCTCTTTGTTCTCCTCGAAATATTTCCGGGCGTCCTCGCGCGAGACGACAATCGTTCGGCCCACTTCGCGCCCCATCAATTCGCGCATGAGGAGCTGGCGGCGAATCTGGTCGCGAAAATCCTCCCAGAGGATTCCCTGGCGCTCCACTTCGCTCTGAAGGGCTTCAAGCGTCTCCAGGCCGAAGTTCTTGCGGATGTCGTCGAGCCGCCGGACGAGGTCGGTTTCAACGCTGATGTCGAGGTCTTTGGCCTTCTGGACCATCAAGGCCTGGTCGATCAAATCGCGCAGGAGGTGCTTGGATTGCTCCTGGAACGCCTCCTCCAGTTGCGGACCCGAAAGCTCGTGGGCGAGCTGCTCGCGGAGCCTTTCCCGCTCGCGCTCGAACTGGCGTTTCGTCACGATCTCCTGGTTGACGCGGGCGATAATCCGCTCGATGACTCTGCGCCGCTGGGCCGCTGCGGGCACCACCAGGGCAACGACGAGGGCGAAAACGCTGATCACACGGAAGGCATTGAGCAAGGCTTGCGGTTTCATCATCCTCCGGGGCCGGCGCCGGCCCCCTGGAACGCAAAACTTCATCCTCCATCCTAATTCGAGGCGCGGATTTCGCGCAAGACGTTTTCAATCTGGCGGGGGAGGCCGCCATTTCCGGGGGGAAGGCGGAAGCGCAGCACGCCTTGCGGCCGGAAGCTCGCCTGGCGGTGCTGGCGGACGTAATGGAGCAGCTTCTCGGGACTGACGGGCGCCTCGGGGTGGAACCGGATCAAGACTTCGTCGGCCTTGCGCTCGATGGAGTGAACCAGAAGGCGTTCGGCTTCCGACTTCAGCAGGGCGTATTCCAGGAGGTTCGCGACCGAATCGGGCAGCGGACCGAAGCGGTCCTCCATCTCCACTTCGAGCGCGCCGCGCGCCTCGCGCGATTCGAGGCTGGAGATGCGCTTGTACATCCTCAGACGCTGAGCCTCGTCCGCGATGTAGGATTCCGGGATCTTGATGTCGAGGCCCAGATTGAGCGTCGTGCGGACCTCGGGGCGTCGGGGCGCGCCTTTCAATTCCTGAACGGTTTCCTCCAGCATCTTCAGGTAGAGGTCGATGCCGATGGCGTGCAAGTGGCCGGACTGCTCGGCGCCGAGGAGGTTCCCCGCGCCTCGCAGTTCGAGGTCGAGCGCGGCGAGGCGGAAGCCCGCGCCGAGGTCGGAGAACTCTTTGAGCGCGGCGAGCCGGCGCTTGGCGGTCGGCGTCAGCGTGTCTTCGGAAGGGATCAGGAAATAGGCGTAGGCGCGGCGGTCCGAGCGTCCCACACGCCCGCGAAGCTGGTAGAGGTCCGCCAGACCGAAACGGTCCGCGCGATTGACAATCAAGGTGTTGGCCCGAGGAATGTCCAGTCCGTTTTCGATGATGGCTGTCGAAACCAGTACGTCGTATTCGCCCCGGATGAATTTCAGCATGACCCGTTCGAGTTCGCGTTCGCCCAACTGTCCGTGCGCCACGCCGAGACGCGCCGTCGGAACCAGCCGCTGAATCAGCGAGGCCAGGCTCCAGATGGTTTCCACGCGGTTGTGCACGAAGTACACCTGTCCCTCGCGGTTCAGCTCCTGGAAGATGGCGGACTGGATGAGCGCGTCCGAAAACGGCGCCACGACCGTCTGGATGGCCAGGCGCCCGCGAGGCGGCGTTTCGATGACCGAGAGGTCGCGGAGACCTCCGAGCGACATGTGGAGCGTGCGCGGGATCGGCGTCGCCGACATCGTCAGCACGTCAACGCTGGCACGGAGTTTCTTCAAGCGCTCCTTGGCCGCCACGCCGAAGCGCTGCTCTTCGTCCACAATCAGAAGTCCCAGGTCGCGCAGGCGGACGTCTTTGGAAAGAAGGCGATGCGTGCCAATCAGGATGTCCACCTTGCCGGCCTCCGCGTCCGCGACAATCTTCTTCTGTTCGGAAGCGGCGACGAACCGGCTGAGCATTTCGATGCGCACGGGGAAGGCCGCCATGCGCTGCCGAAACGTGTTGTAGTGCTGGAAGGCCAGCACGGTCGTCGGCGCGAGGACGGCCACTTGTTTGCCGTCCTGGATCGCCTTGAAGGCGGCGCGCATCGCGAGTTCGGTCTTGCCGTACCCCACGTCGCCGCAAAGCAGGCGGTCCATCGGCTCCGGGGACTCGAGGTCGCCCTTGATCTCGCCGAGCGCTCTGACCTGGTCCGGAGTCTCTTCAAACTCAAAAGTCTCCTCGAATTCTTTCTGCCAGGGAGTGTCCCGACTGAAAGATGTCCCGCCGCTGGTCTTGCGCTCAGCGTAGAGGCGCAGCAATTCCTGGGCAATGTCGCGCAACGCGCGGCGGACGCGCGTCTTGGTCTTCACCCACGCCGTCCCGCCCAGCCGGTCGAGCGGCGGCTTCGGACCGTCACCGCTCGCCCGGTATTTTTCGATTAAATCCAGACGCTCGAGCGGGACGTAGAGCCTGGCGTCGTCGGAATAAGTCAGCAGCATGAAATCGCGACGCGCGCCGTCCACCTCAAGCGGCCGAAGTCCCTGATAGATTCCGATGCCATGGTCCACATGGACCACGTAATCGCCGACCTTCAAATCGCTCAAGTCGGAGATAAAGCTCGCAGCCGCCGATCGCTCCCTTCGCCCCGGCGAGCCCCAGGCGACCTCGCCGAAAAGGTCGCGGTCGCTCAGAAAAGTCAGATTCAGGTCGGCGAGGTGGAAGCCTTCGTCCAGGGCGCCGCGAACGAGCAGCAGAGGTTTTATCCGTCCCTCTTTCGCTCCGTCCTCGCCCGGGGGAACAGAAGTCTGGGCGCCATCTTCTCCCGTTGAAAAGGGCAATTCGTATTCGCTCAGGATTTCCCGCAGGCGATCCAGTTTGCCGGCAGCGGAAAGGACCAGAACGAGTTGCTCGCCGCGGGAGACGCGTTGGCGAAGGTCGTCCACGAGCGTGCGCACGGCGCCGTGAAACTTGGGCACGGATTGGGTGGGGACCGGGAAAGTGACCTCGGGGGGCGCCGACGAGGCTTCCTCCGGACCCGGCATCGCGCTCGACGCTGAGGCCGGCTCGACTTCAAGCTCTCTGAGCGAGAAGGAAGGAAGTGATCCGAGCGCCTTATTGAATTCCCCCTCGCCCAAAAAAACTTCCCCTGGTTCGGGCCGGCGCGGCGAGGCGTCACGGCACTCGTCCCAGCCGGAAGCCCAGGACTCCCGGAGTTCGCGAGCCTGCGCGCACCGCTCAAGTGGCTCGTCCCAAATCACCACAGGCTGTGGAACAAGGTCGAAGAGGGTCTTCGCGTGCGATTCGACGAGCGGGGCATAGAATTCCCAACCGGGGAAGGGCGCCGAATGTTCTGCCGCCCAGGAAGGTTCTCGCCCCTCGCGGCCGGGAGCACGGCGGATCAGTTCGGTCACGAGGTTGTCGAAAAAGCGCGCGCTGACGCGAAATTCGGTAAGCGGCAGCAAGACGGCCCGCTGGGCGGGCCCGCGCGAACGCTGCGTGGCCGGGTCGTACTGACGCAAGGATTCAATCCGGTCGCCGAAGAATTCGAGCCGATACGGCCACTCGGTCTCGGGCGGGAAAACATCCACAATGCCGCCGCGGATTGAAAACTGGCCGGTTTCCGCGACCGGCTCGGCGCGCTCGTAGCCGATTCCCTCCAGATGTTCGGCAAGGTCTGGAAGAGCCAGCTCATTCCCTGGCTCGAGTTCGAGGGCGAGCGAACGGTAGAAGGCGGCGTCTCGGAAGCGCCCCAGTGCGGCAGGCAGCGGAACGAAGAGCGCCCGGACGCGGCCGCAGGCGAGGTTCCAGAGCGTCACCGCGCGACGCTCGAGGATAGCCGGGTGCGGCGACCGCGACTGGTAGGGCGTGGCGTCAAATGCCGGCAGGACGCTCGCGGCGGCCGGATCCCCGCAACCCATCCAGGCGAGGAACGCGGCGGCGTTCTGACGATGGCGGTCGGCGGCTTCGTTGTCGGAGGTTAAGACCAGCGCTGTTCGACCTGTAAGGACCGAAAGGGCGGCCGCGGCAAAACCTTTTGCGGGCCGGACCAGCCCGGCGAGGCTGGCGCGCCGTCCGGGACCCGTGGTTTCCGACGCGCGGCGCAGCGCGGGGTGGTCGAGGACAGTCTGGAGGATGAACTCGGGCAAGGACATGGATGACGAACTTCAGGACCGCCGGGCCGCGGCGGCACGTTCCAGAATGGCGGACGTCGAAAAGCCCTGGACCATCGGGACAGACACCACGCGTCCGCCGCCGGCCTCGACTTCAGCGCGGCCGACGATTTCCTCAGGTCCCCAGTCGGAGCCTTTGACCAGCACCTGCGGGAGCATTCGCGCGATGACCGCCTGCGGCGTCAGGTCATCGAAAATCGTCACGTAATCCACCGATTCCAGCGCCGCCAGAATCTCGGCGCGCTCGGCCTGAGGAAGGATCGGCCGTGCCGGTCCCTTCAGGGCGCGAACGCTGCGATCGCTGTTGAGGGCGACGATGAGAACGTCCCCGAGCGCCTTGGCTTCCGCGAGGTACCGCGTGTGGCCCGGATGCAGCAAGTCGAAACAGCCATTTGTGAACACGACGCGCTGGCCGCGGGCTTTCAGGCCCTCGATGACTTCACAGGCCCGTTCAAGCGACAGGATTTTCGCGAGCGACATTCGAGGCCAGCTCTCCGGTCAGGCGATTCTCATTTCCGATTTTACCACGCGAAGCCGGAGCATCCTGCGGAACGGGGCCGCGCGGCGTGCCGCAAGAATTTACACCCGCGTACGCGCGTGGTAACCTCGCCGGCGAACGATGCTCGAGCGTGGCGGGTTCCGGCGTTCATCCGGGCGCTCCGCCCGTCCACCGCTCGATTCCCCTGAGGATTCCATGAGCAGCCGCGTCAAGTCACAGGAACTCTACCGAAAGGCACTCGGACTCATGCCGGGCGGCGTCAATTCCCCCGTGCGCGCGTTTCGCGCGGTGGGCGGAGACCCGCTGTTCATGGCCTCCGGCCAGGGCGCCCGCCTCACGGACGTGGATGGAAACACGTACATCGACTACGTGCTTTCGTGGGGCCCGCTGATCCTGGGTCACTGCCATCCTGAGGTCGTCGAAGCACTGGAGCGCGTGCTCCACACCGGAACCAGCTTCGGCGCTTCGACGGCGGCGGAAGTCGAACTCGCCGAGCGAATCACCGAAGCGTTCCCGTCCATCGAGCGCGTGCGTTTGACGAATTCCGGGAGCGAAGCCACCATGGCGGCGCTGCGGCTGGCGCGGGCCGCTACGAAGCGCGAGAAAATCCTGAAGTTTGAGGGCTGCTATCACGGACACGGTGACAGCTTGCTCGTTCGGGCAGGTTCCGGCGTCGCGACGCTCGGCCTGCCCGACAGCCCGGGCGTTCCGCCTTCTCTCGCGCAACTGACGGTCACGGTGCCCTTCAACGACGTCGCGGCGGTCGAGGAAGCTTTTCGCGCTCACCGGAATGAGCTTGCTGCGGCCATCGTTGAACCCGTGGTCGGGAACGCCGGCTGCATTCCGCCGCAAACGGGGTTTCTTCAGCGGCTGCGCGAACTGACGGCGGGGCAGGGAACCGTACTTATTTTCGACGAAGTCATGACGGGATTCCGGATCGCTTATGGCGGCGCGCAGGAGCGATTCGGGGTTCGCGCCGACCTGACGACACTCGGGAAGGTGATCGGCGGCGGCCTGCCCGTAGGCGCTTACGGCGGGCGGGCTGAACTGATGGACCTCGTGGCGCCGTCCGGGCCGGTCTATCAGGCGGGGACGCTTTCCGGAAATCCGCTGGCCGTGACGGCCGGACTGAAGACGTTGGAGGTTCTGCGCCGCCCGGGCGCCTATGAGCAACTTGAAGCCGTGAGCGCCGCGCTGGAGAGCGGATTGAAAAAAGCCGCCGGGGAGGCCGGGAAAGCGCTGACGACCAACCGCGTCGGATCCATGTTCACCGCTTTCTTCACCGACGGCCCGGTGAGGGATTTTACCGGCGCGAAGCGCGCCGATACCGCGGCGTTCAGCCGGTTTTTTCGCGGACTTCTCGATCGCGGCGTCTATTTCCCGCCCTCGCAATTCGAGGCGGGTTTCGTCTCCCTGGCGCACGGAGACGGGGAAATTCGCGAGACGCTGGAGGCTGCAAGGGAAGCGTTGCGCTCCTGGTGAAAAGGGGGAGGGTTAGTTAC
>CAZKXX010000057.1:0-24212 GCA_964556705.1 uncultured Acidobacteriota bacterium | reverse complement strand
CGACGGGCAGAAGAAGAAGCGCAAGGTGAAGCTCGACACCGAGCTGACGGCCGAAGACTTGAAGGACGTCATTGCGGGCTACAAGAAGCTCGTCAAGCGCTTTACCGGCAAGGACTTCCCGCAGGACCCTCGCGTACAACTTGAAATGGCGATCGAGGCCGTTTTCCGCTCCTGGTACAACCCCCGCGCCCAGACCTACCGCCGCATGAACAAGATTTCCGACGACCTCGGAACAGCCGTGAACGTCCAGGCGATGGTCTTCGGCAACATGGGCGAGACGTCGGGGACCGGGGTGGGTTTTACGCGCAACCCGGCGACGGGCGAAGCGGAGTTTTACGGCGAGTTCCTGATGAACGCCCAGGGCGAAGACGTGGTGGCGGGCGTCCGGACGCCCGTGCCGATCAAGGAGCTTCGCGGCATCATGCCCGAGGTGTACGACCAGCTCCGCGAAATCACCTCGCGCCTCGAGCGGCACTACAAGGACGTCCAGGACTTCGAGTTCACGATTCAGGAAGGCAAGCTCTTCATGCTCCAGACGCGCAACGGCAAGCGCACGGGCAAAGCCGCCGTCAAGATTGCCGTGGACATGGCGAAGGAGCGCCTGATTGGCGAAGAAGAGGCGCTGCTGCGCGTCGAGCCGGAGCAGTTGAACCAGCTCCTGCACCCGGTGCTCGACGAATCGAAGCCCTTGAAGGTGATCGCCAAAGGGCTTCCGGCATCTCCCGGCGCCGCCGTGGGCCGCGTGGTGTTTACGGCCGATGAGGCGGTCAACCAGGGCAAGAACCATCCCGTCGTCCTGGTGCGCGCCGAGACGGTCCCGGACGACATTCACGGCATGGAAGTGGCCGTGGGGATTCTGACCTCGCGCGGCGGGATGACTTCGCACGCCGCGGTGGTGACGCGTGGCATGGGAAAACCCTGCGTGGCGGGCGCAGGCGACGTCGAGGTGGAGGCGAAAAAGAAGCAGTTCCGCGTCGGGTCGCTGGTGGTGAAAGAAGGCGACTGGATTTCGCTCGACGGCTCGACGGGCCGGGTGATTCTCGGCAAGGTGCCGCTGGTCGAGCCCGACCCGCACTCGGGCGATTTCGCCGTCTTCATGGAATGGGCGGACAAGCACCGCAAGCTCGGCGTGCGCGCCAACGCCGATATTCCGCGCGATGCCACCGTGGCCCGCAATTTCGGGGCGGAAGGCATCGGCCTCTGCCGCACCGAGCACATGTTCTTTGAAAAGGACCGCCTCCCTCACGTGCAGCGCATGATCATGGCCTGCAAGGACACGAACGACCCGAAGGAGGCCGGGAAGCTGGCGAAGCAGCGGCGCGAGTCACTGGCCAAACTCCTGCCGCTCCAGCGGAAGGACTTCTTCGGGCTCTTCAAGGCGATGAACGGGCTGCCGGTCACCATCCGCACGCTCGACCCGCCGCTGCACGAGTTCCTGCCCAAGCGTGAGGAGCTGATGGTGGAAATCGCGGTGCTCGAAGCGAAGCGGGCGAAGACGCCGAAGTTGAAACAGCTCAAGAAATTGCTGGCGGTTGTTGAAGGACTGCATGAGTTCAATCCCATGCTGGGCCTGCGCGGCTGCCGGCTCGGGATCATGTATCCGGAGATTACCGAGATGCAGGCTCGGGCGATTTTCGAGGCCGCGGCGGAATGCAAGAAGCAGGGAATTGACGCTAGACCCGAGATCATGATTCCGCTGGTCGGCGAAGTGAAAGAGCTGGCGCTTCAGAAGGAAATCGTCAACCGCGTGGCGCAGGAGGTGTTCAGGAAGAAAGGCGTCGAGGTGGAGTATCTGGTCGGAACGATGATCGAGCTGCCGGCGGCGGCGCTTTCAGCCGGCGAAATCGCTCAGGAGGCCGAGTTCTTCAGCTTCGGCACCAACGATCTGACGCAGACCACCTTCGGGCTGTCGCGTGACGACTGTGGGAAGATCATCAACGCTTACGTGAAGCAGAAAGTGTGGCCCGCGGACCCCTTCGCGCAGCTCGACCCGAAACGCGTGGGCCGGCTGATGAAGATCGGCACGGCGGAGGGCAGGGAGACGCGGCCCAAGCTGAAAGTGGGGATCTGCGGCGAGCACGGGGGCGACCCGAGCTCGATCGAGGTCTGCGCGGAGGCGGGGCTCGATTACGTGAGCTGCTCGCCTTACAGGGTGCCGATCGCGCGGCTGGCGGCGGCGCAGGCGTCGCTGAAGAAGCAGGCGACGCGGGCGTACACGACGGCTTGAGGAGGGCAGTGACGAGTGGCAAGGGAACGGGCCTGGTTAGAAGCCCGTCGAGTCTCGCGGAGACCTGCCCGTCCCCGCCAAACTTAAAGTAATACTTTAATTTTTGTTCAGCCCTGCGGTCAATCCGCGGGGCTTGTTTTTTCTCGCCCCTCGTCGCGTCACGGCTTCTCACTGTCGACGCGTCGACATTCGCCCGGGCACTTCGGGATTTGCGGCCGGAAATTTTCGCCGATAAGACGTCGGCGACTGCTGAGACATCTGAGACTCGCGGCCGAGGGCTTCAGGTCCTGACGCGCAGGAGCAGATAGATCCCCGCCAGGCCAAACAACGCGTCCGGCGACCACGCGGCCACGAGCGGCGGAAGCTGGTGGAGGTTTCCCAGCGCCTCGAAGAGACTCGCCGAGGACCAGTAGAGGATGGCGATGCCGATGCTGATCGCCACGCCCGAAATCGCTCCGCGCGCGCCCACCGTGAGCGCGAAGGGGATGCCGATCAGGGTGACGATCACCGCCACGAGGGGGAACGAAAACTTCCGGTAGTACTGCACCGTCAGGCGCACGACGTCGAACCCGCCCTGCGAAAGCTCCTGGATGTACTCGCGGAGCTCGAAGGCGTTCATCTGTGCCGAGGCTTTGACCTCTTTCAGAAAGTACCCGGGGTCTTCCCGCAACTGGTCGAAGCTGGCGATCGAAAAGGGCATGTAGTGGCGCACCGCATCACCTTCCAGGTCGCGCACCCAGCCGTTTTCGAGCACCCAGGCGCCGAGGGGCGGCTCCCAGAAAGCCCGTGTCGCAAACACCCGGCGCTTCAGGCGGAAGGTCTCGGGATCGAATTCGAAAACCGTGAGGTGCGCGAAGACGTTCTGGTCGGGATCGAAAAAGCGGTAGTTGTAGAGGCGGTTCGACTCGCCGAAAATCCACTGCCGGTCCGGGCGCAGAACGGTTTGCGGCGGCCGGCCTTTGATCTGGTTGCGCAGCGCGTCCTGGCGCTGGTTGGTCTGAGGAAGGTAATTGTTCTCGAGCAGGAAGAGTCCCACGCTCAGCAGCGCCGCCATGCTGATGACGGGCGCGGCGGCGCGATAGACGCTGACGCCGGAGGAGAGGATCGCCGTCATCTGGTTCGACTTGGTGAGCAGTCCGAAGCTCACGAGGGTCGCCACCAGGACGCTGAGCGGCAGCATCAGGTAGGCCACCTGCGGCGTCACGTAGCGGAAGTAGTTGAGCACGACGGTGAAGGGAACTTGGTGGCGCACGATATCGCCGAGCAGTTGAAAGAACTCGAAGATGAGGTAGATCCCGACGAAGGTCACAAGCAGCAGGAGAAGGTAAAAGAACCACTCGCGAAGGATATAAAGGTCGAGGATGGAGAGGAACCTTCCGCCCATGCGGCGGGGGTGGAGCTGCTCGGCCTGCGCGGCGCCCGTCTTGGGCTTGCGGAAGCGCTCGATTGCCGCCTGCCAGCGTTCCACGAGGGAATCGGCGGCATGCGCGACGAACTGTACCGGCAGGCGCAGCCGGCGCTGTTCCTTGAGGAGGTAGAGTCCGCCGGCGGCAAAAACCACATTGGCAATCCACAGCCCGAGGGCCGGGTCGATCCGCCCCTGTTTGGCGAAGCTCAGCCCGAAAGCCATGAGAATGTAATAGAGAAAGACCAGTCCCACGGTCATGATGAGACCGAGCGCTTTGCCGCCCTTGCGCGTGGCGAGTCCCAAGGGCACGCCCACCAGCGCCAGGACGAGCGAAGCGACGGGCAGCGCGAAGCGGTAATGGAGTTCGACCATCGCCGCCCGGCGCTCATCCGGGACCTTCAAGTTCTGCATGAGGTCCCGCACGGTCATGCGGACGGGGGTGCGGCGCTCGGCCGCGGCTCCGGCCCCGCGCTCGAGGGGAATGGGAATGGTTGTTTCGGTAAAGGAGACGACCGTGTAGCGCTCCGGGCGCTCCGGCTCGGTCTCATGCGTCGTGCCATTTTCGAGGTGGAGAAGGAGCCGGCCGGAGGCTGCGTCGTTGACAAGCACGCCGCGTTCGGCTAACGTTACATTCGGCGCCGCGCGGTCCGCCAGATCAGCGATGAAGATGCCGCGCCACTCCGAGCGTGTTCCGGCCACGTCCTGAACATAAATCAGCAGGTTCGGGAACTGTTCGATGAAGACCCGCGGCTGAATCTCGTGCGGAAGCTCCCGCGATTTCAGCTCAATTTCCATGCGATGCAGCTGGCGCGCGGCGCGCGGAGCCAGGTAGAGGCTCATCAGCGAGGCCAGCGCCCAGCCGGTGAGGGCCAGCAGCATCACGGGCCAGAGGAACTTCCGCGTCCCGACCCCCACGGCGCGCGCCGCAATCACTTCGCCGTCCGCGGCCATGCGGCTCAGGCCGATCAGGATCCCGACCAGCACCGCCATGGGAACGGTTAAAATCAGGATCCCGGGAACGGGCAGCAGAAATAGGGTGAGGAGACTGGAAACGTCCAGCGTGTGCCGCGCCACCATCTCCAGCAGCTGGCCGAGATGGCGGACGAAAAGAACGAACGTGAAAACCAGCAAGCCCAGCAGGGAATGGGAGACGATTTCCTTCAGAATGTAGCGGGTCAGAATACGCATGAAAACCGGCCCGGCGGCCGCCGAAGACTCTGGCGGGAGCGCGCCGGGCGTTCATGCTAGCACAGCGGTTTTCAGCCCGCAAAGAAAGCCGCCGCCTTCAAGACCTATGGCCACCACGCACCTGATGCTCCTGTGGCACATGCACCAGCCCTATTACAAGGACCTGGCGGACAACATCTACGCCATGCCCTGGACGCGCCTGCACGCCCTCAAAGATTATTTCGGCATGGTCGCGATTCTTCGCGACTTCCCGGACGTGCATGTCACTTTCAACCTGGTCCCCTCGCTCGTCGCACAGATCCTCGACTACGCGCGCGGCACGGCCCGCGAACCCGAGTACGAAATCGCTTTCAAACCGGCCCACGAACTCACGCCGCGCGACCGCGAGAGCCTGCTGAAGTTCGCCTTCCAGCTCAACTGGGAAAACCTGCTTTTCCGCCACCCGCGTTTTCGCGACCTCTTCGAAAAAGCCCAGTCGCTCCGCGAACAGCCCGAGCCGGCAAGGCTCTTCTCCGTCCAGGAACTCCTCGACCTTCAGGTTCTTTCGCAGCTCGCCTGGTTTGACGAGATTTTCCTGGCCGACGACGCGGAAGTCCGGCGGCTCGCCGAGAAGGGACGAGGGTACAGCGAAGAAGACAAAGCTCTGGTCCGCAGGAAGGAAATGGAATTACTTAAAGTAGCGCTTGAGGAGTATCGGAAGGCTTCCGAGCGCGGCCAGGTGGAGGTCTCGACTTCTCCTTTCTACCATCCCATCCTGCCGCTGGTGTGCGACACGGACTCGGCGGCGGAGTCGCGGCCCGGCATTCGGCTTCCGCGCCGGCGGTTTCGTCATCCGGAGGACGCCCGGGCGCAGCTCCGCCGCGCCGTGGAGCTGCATACGGAAGTCTTCGGCTCCCGCCCGCGCGGCCTCTGGCCGAGCGAGGGGAGCGTTTCCGACGAAGCCTTGCGGATTGCCGCCGAAGAAGGCTTCCAGTGGGCAGCCACCGACGAGGGGGTGCTGGCCCGCTCGCTCGGCGTGGGCTTCCACCGCCAGGTGGACGGGACGGTCTCAAACGGCCAGGAGCTTTACCGCCCCCACCGTTTCTCGACGGAGGGGCGTTCGATCGCCCTCTTCTTCCGCGACCACCAGATTTCCGATCTCATCGGGTTCGTCTATTCGCGCATGGACGCGCACAGCGCGGCGCACGACCTCTACCGGCGCATCCTCGCTGCCGGCGCCAGCACCGGGGCGCAGCCGGCGGTCGTTTCGATCATCCTGGACGGCGAAAACGCCTGGGAATACTTCCCGGGAAACGGCCGCGAGTTTCTCAAGACGTTCTACGGCCTCATCGCTTCGGACCCGCGCGTGAAGGCCGTTACGGCGAGCGAAGCCCTGACGGTGACCGCGCCGGGCGAACTGCCACACGTCGTCCCCGGCTCGTGGATCAACTCCAATTTCGACGTCTGGATCGGACACGAGGAAGACAACCGGGCCTGGGACCTGCTCAGCGAGGCGCGCGATTTCCTGGCGGAGGAAGAAGCGAAGACGCAGGCTGACGACGAGAAACTGAAACTCGCCCGCGAGGAGCTTTACATCGCCGAGGGCAGCGACTGGTGCTGGTGGTACGGCCCCGAGCACTCGAGCGCCCACGACGAGGAATTCGACCGGCTCTTCCGCAAGCACCTGAGCAATATCTATCGGCTTCTGGGCGCTCCTGCCCCCGACGAACTGGCGGTCCCCATCAAGCGCCCACGGGTGCGCGCCGTCATCGTTCCGCCCACGGGACCCATCGAGGCCCGCGTGGATGGCCGGGTGACCAATTATTTCGAATGGCTGGGCGCGGGCGTTTATTCACCTGACTACCGTTCGAGCGCCATGCACGGCGGCGAGCAGGCCGTCGAAGCGCTCTACTTCGGACATAACAGCAACGCGCTTTATCTAAGGCTCGACCTGAACCCCGCTTTCCTCCAGGCAAGGGACCAGTTTGAGGTCCGCGTCAGCGTGGACGGCGAAGGCCGCGGGCGCATCGCGGCCACGATTCGCGAGGGTAATCTGGGCCTCGTACAGTTCTGGCGCGGCGAAGAGCCCCTGCTTGTGCCGCTGGCCACCGGCGAGGACGTCCAGGCGGCATTCTTCCGAGTCTTCGAACTTAAACTCGCTTACTCGCTCCTCGGCCTCGCTCCCGGCGAAAAGACCCAAGTCCAGGTGTCGCTCTGGGCCGATGAGCTCCCGCTGCAAGTTATCCCGCCGGAAGGCTGGCTGACCGTGGAGCTGACCGACGAAGTCGTCAGCTGGTGAGGCGCAGCCCGTTCACGGACGTCTCCTTGAGGTCAAAGAGCCAACTCCTTCTTACCCGTCGCCCTCGCGAAAGCGGGGACCCATCTCTTGACATAATCGAAATCAAAGGTCAAAGGGCGAAAATCAAAAGTCAAAGTTTAACCCGGCGGGGGAAGGAGTTGGCTTGGACAAAAGTTAAAGTAATACTTTAGATTGACAGATCGCGGCGGCGTCTGTCAGGCAACCCTTCCGTCGCAGCTCGTCACTCCCCACTGTGCTACTCGATATGTCGGCGCGTCGACAAGTTCAACCTCGACATTTGACCTTTGCCATTTGACTTTTGCCTTTTCGGTCAGCCGGTCCGTGTGGCGGGGAGGGAGTGCACTGTCTCAGGCGAGAGAGGGCAATCCCACAGTCCGCCCCAGCACGGCGCCGATGGCGCGGACCTGTTCCATGAGTTCGTCGAACTGCTCGGGCGGAAGGGACTGGTAGCCGTCGGAAAGAGCCCGGTCGGGCTGGTTGTGGACTTCGACAATCAGGCCGTCGGCGCCCACGGCCACCGCGGCGCGGGCGAGCGGCGTAACTTTGTCGCGCTTGCCGGTGCCGTGACTCGGGTCCACGATAATCGGCAGGTGGGAGAGGGCTTTGACGGCGGGAATCACGCTCAAATCGAGTGTATTCCGCGTGTGGTCGGCAAAGGTGCGGACGCCGCGCTCGCAGAGGATCACGTTGTAGTTGCCTTCGGAGAGAACGTACTCGGCGGCCATCAGAAATTCTTCGAGCGTCGCCGACATGCCACGCTTCAAGAGCACGGGCTTTTTCGAGCGCCCTACGCGCTTCAGCAGCGAGAAATTCTGCATGTTGCGCGCCCCCACCTGGAGCGCGTCCGCGTACTGCTCAACGAGTTCGCAGTTTTCGGGGTCAATCGTCTCGGTCACAATCAGCAGGCCGAATTCCTGCCGGACTTCGGCGAGGATTTCCAGTCCCTCTTTGCCCAATCCCTGAAAGCTGTAAGGCGAGGTGCGGGGCTTGAACGCTCCGCCGCGAAAGAGCCGCGCCCCGGCGCGCCGTACCCGTTCGGCGATGGCGAAAGCCTGGTCGCGCGTTTCCACGGCGCACGGCCCGGCGATGACGTGGAGCTCCCGACCGCCGAAAGTGACGGCGCCTGCTCCCTCGCCCACGCGCACCAGCGAATCCTCCGGCTTCACCTCGCGCGAGACGAGTTTGTAAGGCTTGGAAACGCGGATGGCTTCCGCCACGCCCGCCAGGCCCTCGAATTCCGCGGGCTCGAGCGGCCCCGTGTTGCCCGTGATGCCGATGGCCGTCCGCTGCGCCCCGGGGATGGGGTGAGCCCTGAGGCCCAGGGACTCGATTTTCTCGACAACTCCCCGAACGTCACGATCGGTCGCCAGCGGCTTCATGACGATCAGCATTGGCTTCGACTCCTGCTTCTCCCCTCGACCCGGAGGCTTAAGCATCCGCCCGTCTGAGGCGCAGAGTCAATTGGAACATGCAAAACGGGACTTCAGGAGACCCTTTCACCCATGGCCCAAAAGCGATTCGGCCTCTCTCTCAAACGGATAGATGAAAAATCCTCAATGACTGGATGAAGGCACGAAGGAAAGACCTGTCCTTGACGGTTGCAAGGTCTTTCAAGTGCACGCGAGCTCAAAAGGGCGGGATCTCACCCCCCGTACCGCGCCCGGTTGCGGTAGTCGCTGGCCAGGCTTTCGAGCAGCCGTTCGGGCGAAGACCGGTGCTCGGGAGGAATCCCGAGTTTGGCGGCGAGGCGCCCGAGGATTTCAGCCGCCATGCGCGCGCGGACGTCGGCGGTGAGCTGGTTACGGCGCAGCAGGAAGGCCTCGATGAGTTGGACTTCTTCGGGCGTCAGCTTTCCCACGTCAAAGGGGAGAGCCTGGGCGGCGGGCGTCCCTGCGAACGACCAGTCCAGCGGCGTGGCCCTGGCCAGCGGCCGCTCGTGCACGACCACGGTTCCCGCGACGTAGTCCCCCAACCGTTTGTTTCGCGAACTGAAAAGCGCTGAGGCGATACCTACGGCGTAGATTCCCGGCAGGCTGTCCACGATGCGGAGCAGGTTGCGCGACACCGCGTCATAGACCGTGATCGGCCGGCCGGAGTCCTTGATGACGCGCAGGTCGAGGGCGCGCTTGCCCGGCGTCTGGCCGTTCCATACGGCCTCGAAAAAGGCGAAGTAGCCGAACTGAAGCAGGAAGGTCACGATGATCATTCCCGCCCAGACCCACATCGAAGCCGGGCCGGGAGTCGGCTGAAGTCCCACCGCCCAGAGGGCGAGAAGAAAGAGCAACAGGCCGGCGGCGACCTGAATGGCCGTATCCACGGCCAGGGCCAGAAAGCGGCTGCCGATGCCCGCCAGGGGAAATTCCAGCGGAATCTGCTCGGGCGTTTCGATGCTAAGATGTTCGTGCAAGTCTTCCCCCCATGATTCCCGCGCGCTGGTACGAAAAGCGGAAGCCCTACTGGGAGCGGCTGGAGCAGCTTGTGGGACGCTCCCAACGCGGCGGCTTGGCCGCGCTCTCCTACCGTGAACTTCAGGAACTGGGCCTATTGTACCGCCAGGCGGCCGCCGACCTGGCGAGCGTTCGTGAAGACCCCGTGGGCCGCCGGCTGGCCGATTATCTCAATCAACTGCTCGGGCGCGCACACAACCTGATTTACCTCGGGCGGCCGGCGCGTCCGGGCGGAATTCTCGCATTCTATCGCCAGACGTTTCCGGCGCTGTTTCGGGCGACCGCAGAATACACGCTCGGCGCCTTTGCCATCTTCGCGCTGGGCGCGCTCGCCGGCTTCCTCGTGTCTTTGGGCGATCCCGCTTTCCAGCGATTCTTTCTGGGCGGCGCGATGGCGGATACGATCGAGCGCCGCGAGATGTGGACGCACTCCATTCTGACGATCAAGCCGCTGGCGACGAGCGCCATCCTGACGAACAACATTTCGGTCTCGCTCGTCACCTTCGCGATGGGCATCACCGCGGGCGTGGGGACGTTGTACATCCTCGCGACCAATGGACTGATGCTCGGCGTCATCACGGCGGCCTGCTGGCAGGCGGGGATGAGCCTGAAACTCTGGGGATTCGTGGCGCCGCACGGCATTCTGGAGCTTCCGGCCATTTTCATTGCCGGCGGCGCGGGCCTGCTCGTGGCGCGCGGGCTGGTTTTTCCGGGCCTGCTGCCGCGCCGCGACTCGCTGACCGTCTATGGAGGCCAGGGCGTGCGGCTCGTGCTGGGTTTGCTCCCTTTGCTAGTCATCGCCGGGGTTGTGGAAGGATTCTTCTCGCCGCTGCCGCTTCCCGTAGCTGTCAAATTCATAATGGCCGCCGGTCTGGGCGGGCTCATGGTGCTTTATCTTGCCCGCGGTGGACGCGAGCGGAACGGACACCGACCGGGTCACTTGTCATCCTGAGGAGCCCCGACCGAGAGCGTCGGGGCGACGAAGGGTCTCCGCGTCGGCTTCGGCTGAATCTGCACACATTAGCGGAAAGAGATTCTTCGCCCCGATGAAAAGCATCGGGGCTCAGAATGACACGGACCAGGTACTGTCAGGAATCCGATCACAGCAGCGACCGCTCCTTCACGCGCAAATACTGATTGACCAGGCCGGCGCCCAACTGGCCGGGATCGAACTCAAACGCCAGCGCGCCCTGCTCGCGCAGGCGGCGGAGGAGCAGCTCCCGCCGGTGAATCACTTCCTGAGCCGCCACGTAGCGGTACATTTCGGAAGTGGTCCGCGGGCGCTCGGCCACAGCCTGGTAGAGGTCCGGCTGGCCGACCGCAGCGAAAAGCACCAGATGGCGCGGCAGCAGACGCGAGGCGCTTTCGATCACTTCCGGCGTCGCTGCGGTCTCGGCGAGGTCGGTCAGCCAGACCACCAGGCTCCGCCGGCGCTGCCCGGTGAGAAGCGTATCGGCGGCGCGCGCGTGGTCGGCTTCCACCAGTTCGCCGCGCACGAGCGCCAGGCGTTCGAGCAAAGCCCGCAGATGCGCCGCCCCGCGCGCCGCCGGGAGCCTCGCCTGAATCCGGCGCGTGTAAGCGAGCAGCCCGACAGCGTCGCCGGAATGCAGCGCCACGTGCGCCAGGCCCAGTGAAGCGTTGATGGCATGGTCGAGCTTGGCGAGCCCGGCGGCGCGCGCCAGCATCAGGCGTCCGGCGTCAACCACCAGCAGAAGTGACTGGCTGCGTTCGGCGCGGTACACCTTGGTGACCAGCCGCCCGCGGCGCGCCGTCGCGGTCCAGCAGACGTCGCGCAGGTCGTCGCCTTCGCGGTAGTCGCGCAGACTTTCAAATTCCCGCCCGCGCTCGCGCTGGTGCGTCAGCCGCTTTTCGAGTTCGATCTGCCGGCTGCGAATCAGGTAGAGCGCGTGGCGGCGCGATTCGCGCAGGTTGGGATAAACGCGCACGGTTTGCGCGAGGGGAGCGACGGCGCGGCGCTCGGCCAGCTTGAGCGGGCTGCGGTAGCGGAGGAACACCGAACCCACCGAGGCGTCGCCGCGCGCGACAGGCCGGACCGTGGTGCTGGCTTTTTCGATTCCTCCGGCCCGGACGCTAATCTCCAGCCTTGGAGGTTCGCCGCGGAGATTCCTTGGCACATCGTCTGTCAATTCGGCTTCAACCGCGACGCGCCCCTGGTTTGTCAGTTCAATGGTCAACTCTGTTTCGACATCGAGACACAGCGGGCCGCCCCAGCGGCGCTCGACAACCAGTGCGGAGGGCAGCGGAAGACGGCGAAGGTCGAGCGACCAGGACGCGACCACCACCGCGTCCCAGGCCAGCAGGGCCAGCAGGAATCGCGGCTCGAACCACGCGGGTCCGATCCAGACAAGCCCGGCCAGCAAAAGCAGGTAAAAACGCGGAGCAAAGCCAAAGGGAAGCCGCCCGAAAGGTTGGCAAGGTGCGCTTGCGGAGGCTGGCGCAAGTTGCGGCGCCTGGCTCACTTCGGCACCTCGACACCGGCGAGGATGTCGGCGACCACGCGGTCAGGCGTAATGCCTTCCAAATCCGCTTCCGGCTTCACCATCAGCCGGTGCCGCAAGACGGGCGCCGCGACCGCTTTGACGTCGTCCGGAAGAAGGTAGTCCCGGCCGTCGAGAGCGGCAAAAGCTTTCGCGGTAAGCATCAGGTTGACGGTGGCGCGCGGGCTGGCGCCCAGGGTGAGCGCCGGCCAGCCGCGCGTGCGCCGCACCAGCGTGCTGAGATAATTCCGCAGCGCCGGCTCGACGCGCACTCCCGCCACTTCCGCGCGCGCCTGGGGCAGGGCGTCGGGCTCGACAGGCTTCAACTGTAGCTTGTCAAGGTCGCGCGCATCGAACCCGTCCTGATAGCGATTCAGGATCTCTTCTTCGTCCCCTGCTTCGGGGTATCCGATGCGGACCTTGAGCAGGAAGCGGTCGAGCTGCGCTTCCGGCAGCGGGTACGTGCCTTCGAATTCCACCGGGTTCTGTGTGGCGAACACAGTGAAGTAAGCGGAAAGGGCGTGTCGTGCGCCGTCGAGCGTAACCTGATGTTCTTCCATGCATTCGAGCAACGCCGACTGCGTCCGGGGCGGCATGCGATTGACTTCGTCCACAAGCAGCAGGTCTGTAAAGACGGGGCCGCGCCGCAGCGTGAAGGCGCCGCTCGCGCCGTTATAGACGTTGACGCCGATGATATCGGAGGGCATCAGATCGGGAGTGCACTGCACGCGCTGAAATTCCAGCCGGCAGATGCGCGCCAGAGCCTTCACGGCGAGCGTTTTGGCGATTCCGGGAACGCCTTCGAGCAGCGCGTTGCCGCCCGCCAGCAGCACTGCCAGCATCTGCCGCAGCGGCTCCTCCTGCCCCACGATGACGCGCGCCATTTCCGCCTGGACATGCGCCGCAAACTGCGCCGCTCGTTCCGCCATGTTTTAGTCTCCCGTCAGTTTGCCGCCCAACCCGAGCCGGCGCGCGCCCTCGTGCAGGTCTCCCACCAGGCGCAGCGCGTCGGATTCCGCCAAACGCCTATTGACCGCGGATTGTTCAGCCTCATGCAGCGTTTCCACAAAGCGCGCCGCATCCGGCCCTTGCTGCGCGCGAACCATCGAGGCGACTTCCTCGAGTCGCGCGTTCACCGGCAGGCTCATCCGGCGGAGCAGCAGGAAGCGGTAACGCTGGACGATGACTTCCAGCGCCCCCGCGGCCGCGCGCTTGCGCTCATAAAGCTCTCCCACCGTCTCCACAAACTCCAGCGGCGAGAGGCGCAGACCCTCCACCGTCAGGGGGCGAACCGGCCCGAGGCGCCGCGCGTACGTGAAGAGCAGCGTCGCGGCCAGCAGGCCAAGTTGCAGTCCCGCCCAGGGCAACGAAGTCCGGCCCAGATAAGACCACAGTCCCGGCCGCTGGCCGTGAAAATATTCGTCCCAGAGGATTAGCCGGTCGGGGTCTCCGACAGAGTTCAAGTAAAGCATGAAGTTTGAGGTTTCGGTCAGGGCTCCATTGGTGAGCGGGAGGGCGTCTGCCCACCAGATCATTTCTCCGCGCCCGAAGCGGTACCGGACGACGACGGCTCCCGCCTCATCGCCGTAGTAGCGGAGATGGTGCGCATGCCTCGTCCCCCAGCGGACGGGAGCGCGCAGGGTCACTTCCGGAGCGTGGACACTCAGCGGCCCTGGAAGCTGAGCACGGAAGGCTTTTGCAGCAAAGCTTGGCTTGCCCTCCGCTTTCGGGTCAGCCTCCGGGAGCATGGTTGCGCCCAGACTGCCCGTGACCAGAAGGCGGCCTCCCGCCGCGACGAAGGCGCGCAGCCCGTTCTTCTCATCGGCCGAGGGGGGAATCAGCGGGTCGGCCAGGATGAGCGTGCAGCGGTCCGCCTCGCTGGGCAATTCCGCCGGCGACTGCTCCCACCGCTCAACGTCGTAGCCCAATTCTTCCAGCAACAGGTAAGCCGCCTTGGCGCCCCCTTCGCCGGTCGAATAGCTGGAAGGAAGACCCATTCCCGGGACGGTGGGCGCGGGGCCGAGCAGCGCGCCCGCCGCCGTCATCAGGAGCAGAAGGACGCCGGAAAAAATCAGGAGTTTCCGGTCGCCGGAATCGAGGGAAGAACGCACCCGAGTTTCTCCAGATTCGAAATGACCGCTGCAAATTCCCCGCCGGCCGCAGGCTCGCCGCCGTACCAGGCGCCTTCAAAGCGGGCGGTCAGGCTCGCCCAGGGCTCGCGCGCCGGATGGGCAGGCGGAATCAGGCGGAGATATTCGCGCGGCGTGCGCGCGCGCTCCAGCCGCAACGCGCCGCATTCCGCCAGATGCAGCAGGCCCGCGCCATAAGCCAGCCGGATGGCTTGGCGGAAATCGGCACTTTCCGCCGCACGAAAAGCCTCACGCAGCAGGTCGCGAGGTCCGAGCGGGGCTGCCGGGGACTTCGGAATTTCGAGCGTCGGTGAGCGCGGCACACTCAGCGCCCAGCGCGCCAGCCAAAAGAGGAGTACGAAAACGACGAGCCCGGCGAAAATCCAGCCGCCCACGGTCAATGTCCGGGAGGGGATGCGGACCCTTCCGAGCAGGAAATCGAGCGTTTCGTAAAACCACTCCACGAGGCGGCGCCACAGCAGCGCCAGCGGGTTGGGCGCGCGCAATTCCGAGAATTCCGAGCGGCTGAGGATTTCATCGAGCGTCGCGCGAGCTTCGGCAGGGGGCCAGGGGTTCGCCTCCGCGCTGAGCCGTAACGCTTCTTCCTTCATGGCGCGGAGTTGAGCCGCCATCCATTGAGCTTTCTCTTTTGCTGATTCCGGTTTTTCCTCAATGGCGCGCAGCGCCCCGCGCAGTGGACGGGTGGAGGTCTCCCAGTCCCCCCCTTCGGTTCGAACACTCCATCTTTCCGGAAGCTCCGAGCCGAGCCCTGAAGCCCGTCCGGGATCTTCGCCAAGCGCTTCGGCCTTTTCCGACCAGCGTTCCAGTTCGGCGACGTAAGCGCTCAGGTCGAGCACGCCTGTCGGCGGCGCGGGCTCTCCCGCCGCAACAGGCAGAGTCAAGGTCAAGGCCAGGGGAATCGCGAGAATCAAAGAGAGGTGGCGCATCACGGGGTTGAAGGGGCCGGGGCCGGAGCAGTCTGGGGCGGGGGAAAATGCTCCCAGGTCTCCACGAGCTGGTTAAGCTTGTACTGAACGTACCATATACCCAGGAGGAAAGTTGCGACGGCAGAAAAAGACGTTTCCGTGTCCAGGGTCAATCCGCTCGAAAACATTCCCCGCCGCCGCGCGGCATCGTGGTCGAGCAAGGCGCGCCGGGCTCGGAAAGAGAGAAGGATGCAGATGATCGCGGAGAGACAGGCCAGCGCCCAAGGCCACGAGCCGTCTGTGAAGGAAATGACTACGAAATACCCGATGTCCGCGCCCAAGGCTGCCAGAGGCTCATGGATAGGGAACTTCTCCGATGACTGAAGGCTGTTCAGCGCCTCGCGGCGCGAAAGGTACCAGAAAGGGACGTACAAGCCCAGCGTAACGATTGACAGCAGGATGACCGCCGCAAGGCTTGAGCGTTCGAGCACGGCTTCGGGCGCCGAGTCGGGCGGGGCGGTGGCCTCAGCGGGCTTCAGGGCGTCGAGCATCACTTGCAAGTCAAACCCTTCCTTCCGCACGCGGATGTCGAAGTAGAGCAGGGCCAGGGCAATCATCAGCAGGGGGCCGCCAATCGCCTGGGCGACGCCGCCGGCCAGCGCGTTGGCCGCCGCCAGCCAGAAGGGGCCGGCTGAGCCCTCGCGCATCCAGAAAAATTGGGCGAGGGTGAAAGGCCCCTGAAGGAGGAAGGCGATCGACCACCCGACCAGGACCGTGAGCAGCATCGCCAGAAACACCTGATTCCGGTAACCCTTCGTCAGAAAGGCGCTGCGCTTCAGAGCCTGGCCGGCCGAAAGGTCCTCGACCAGCATGGCCGGAACGCTCAGCGAATACCAGAGGATCATGAGGAACGCAACGGGCAGCAGGATGATGGTGACCGCACAGGCGAATGCGCGGAGCGCGATCGCCGTCCAGAGCCGCACGAGCCCCCACAGCCGCCTTTTCACCAGGCGGTACGCCTGCCGAATCGTCAGTGTGCGCCCGAACTGCGTTTCCGAGACCACGTACGTAACGGCGCCGAGCGCCGCCATGTAAGCCAGTCCGTAAATTGCAAATACGAGCAGGACACCGAGAAACATGCCGACGACCACGCCCATGACCTGCGCCGCCTCGGCTTCCGAGACGCCTTCTCCGGCTTGCAGGCCAGTGCCGTAACGCCCCAGGCCCTCGACCAGCAACTGCATTCCCACCAGGAAAACCTGCGGAATCGCCATGATACCCACGAAGACCCAGAAGTGCCGGCGATAACAGGTGAACGTGCGGTCGAGCAGTTCGCCGAAGCTGAGCGGACGAAGGTCGGGAGAACTCACAGTTTCCCCTCGCAGGGGGCTGCTCTGGAAATTAATTGGCGAGATTGTACCCGAACGCGGAACGATTGCAAGCGCCAACTCGCGCGGTCCGCCGCCAGGCGCGCAAGTTGACGCCTCCGAGGCCCGCTGTTACCATGAAAGTTTAACTTGGGGGAGAAAAAGCGTGCGAGTGGGTGTCCATACGTCGATTGCCGGCGCCGTCGAGAACGCGGCGCACCACGCGAAGAAGATCGGCTGCGACACCTTCCAGATGTTTTCCGCCAACCCGCGCGGCTGGCGGACGCTCGACCCGACGCCGGAAGACTGCGAGCGCTTTCGGGCGGCCCGCGCGCGATATAAACTCGCGCCCGTCGTCATCCATGACAACTACCTGATTAACCTCGCCTCCGCCGACGCCGTGATTCGGAAGAAATCCATCGCCGCCTTCCGGCGCGAACTGGAACGCGCCGTGGCGCTGGGGGCGGACTACCTCGTCACGCATCCGGGAAGCGCGAAGGACTCGACGCCGGGCGAAGCCATCCGGACCTGCGTCGAGTCGCTCAAGCGCGCGGCCCGCGGGCTGAAGTTGGACGGACTGACCATTCTGATTGAGAACACCGCGGGGCAGGGCGCTTCGATCGGACGGACATTCGAGGAGGTGGCGGAAATCGTGGAAGGCGCTTCGAGCGAACTGCCCCTGGGCGCCTGCATCGACACGGCCCACTGTTTTGAGGCCGGTTATCCGATTCACGAGGAAAAGGGGCTGAGGGAGACGGTCAGGCAGCTCGAAGCGACGGTGGGCCTCAGGCGGGTGCGCGTCATCCACGCCAACGACTCGAAGACGCCCTTCGGCTCGCGCGCCGACCGCCACCAGCATATCGGCCGAGGCTACATCGGGAAGGAAGGTTTTCGGCGGATTGTCCGACATCCACGACTGCGGCAGATCCCGTTCATCTGCGAAACACCGATTGACCGGCCGGGAGACGACAGGCGGAATCTGCGGATGATGCGTTTACTCGCTGGCGAGTTGGCAGGACCAGCGGAAAGGAAGCGCCCTTAGCGAGAAATGATGAATTATGAATTCTGAATGATGACTTTCGCAGATGGTTGGGCCAACCCCGCTCTTTATTCAGCATTCACAATTCATAATTCCGAACCTGTTTATGGACGCGAATTACGATCCGCAAAAAATCGAAGCCAGGTGGCAGCGGCGCTGGGCGGAGCTGAAGCTCTTTGACGCGGACGCGGACCCGAACCGCCGGAAGTACTACGTCCTCGAAATGTTTCCGTACCCTTCGGGCGCGCTGCACATGGGGCACGTGCGCAACTACACGCTGGGCGACGCGCTGGCGCGCTATATGTGGATGCGCGGCTACAACGTCCTGCACCCCATCGGCTGGGACGCTTTCGGCCTGCCGGCGGAAAACGCCGCGCTCAAGCACGGCCGCCCGCCGGGCGAGTGGACGTTCTCGAACATCGAAACGATGCGCGGGCAACTGAAGCGCCTGGGCGTCAGTTACGACTGGCGGCGCGAAATCGCTACCTGCGCGCCCGAGTACTACCGCTGGAACCAGTGGTTTTTCCTCAAGATGTACGAGCGCGGGCTTGCCTACCGCAAAAAGAGTCGCGTCAACTGGTGTCCCGAGTGCGAGACCGTGCTCGCGAACGAGCAGGTGGTGAACGGCTGTTGCTGGCGGCACGAGGAAACGCCCGTCGAGGAACGCGAACTCGAGCAGTGGTTCCTGAAAATCACCGCTTATGCCGACCGGCTGCTCGACGACACGCGCGAACTCGTCCGCTGGCCTGAGCGCGTCCTGGCCATGCAGGCGAACTGGATTGGAAAGTCTTACGGGACGGAAGTGGATTACGAAGTCGTCGAGCTGGGCGAGCCGCTGCGCATCTTCACCACGCGCGTGGATACGATCTTCGGCTCGACGGCCGTGTTTCTCGCCGCCGAGCACCCGCTGGTCGAAAAGATGATCGCGCGCTCGAAAGCGCCGGAGAAATTGCGGGCGGAAGTCGAGCGCATCCGCGCCCAGTCCGTCCGCGCGCGGGCTGAAGCCGATCTCGAAAAGCGCGGCGCGCCCACGGGCTTCACGGCGCGCAACCCCTACAATGGCGAAGTGGTGCCCGTGTGGCTGGCGAATTTCGTGCTCATGGAATACGGCACGGGCGCCATTATGGCTGTCCCCGCGCACGACCAGCGCGACTTTGAATTCTGCACGCAGTACGGTCTGCCGATTCGCACCGTCATCGTTCCGCGCGAGGGCGAGGCGCCAGAATCCGACAGAAAAGGGGCGTACACCGAGTACGGACGCCTGGTGAACAGCGGCCCGTACTCCGGGCTCACCTCCGAAGAAGCCCTCGAGCGCATGACGCGCGACGCGGAAGCGAAAGGTTTCGGGAAGGGAACCGTCCAGTACCGTATCAAGGATTGGGGCATCTCGCGCCAGCGTTACTGGGGCACTCCGATCCCGATCATTTATTGCGACGGCTGCGGGATCGTGCCCGTCCCCGAAAAAGACCTGCCCGTGATTCTTCCTCCCGACATCAAGCTGACGGGCCGCGGGCGCTCGCCGCTCGACGCGGTGCCGGAATTTGTGAACACGAAGTGTCCGAAGTGCGGCAAGGCGGCGCGCCGCGAGACCGATACGATGGACACGTTCGTTGATTCCTCCTGGTACTTCTACCGCTACTGCGACCCGGAGAACGCGTCGCTCCCTGTCGGCCCGGAAGCCGTCCGCTACTGGTTTCCGGTGGACCAGTACATCGGCGGCATCGAACACGCCATCCTGCACCTGATTTACATGCGGTTCTTTTCGAAGGTCATGCAGGATATCGGCCTGGTGGATTTCGCCGAGCCCGTCGCGCGGCTCTTCACGCAGGGCATGGTGCTCAAGGACGGCTCGGCGATGTCGAAGTCGCGCGGCAACGTCGTGGACCCGACCGAGATGTTCGCCAAATACGGCGCGGACACGGTGCGGATTTACGTCCTTTTCGCGGCGCCGCCCGAAAAAGACCTCGACTGGAGCGACGCGGGGATCGAAGGCGCGGCGCGCTTCCTGAACCGCGTCTATCGCCTCTTCGCGCGGCACGCCGAGCGTCTGCGGGTGGTGCCCGGCGGCGCGGCTCGAGCGGAAACAAGGCACGACATCGCAAAGCTGAGCGGCGAGGAACGGCAACTCCTTCGCAAGGCGCACCAGACGCTGCGCCACATCTCGGACGACCTCGAGACGCGCTGGCATTTCAATACCGACATCGCGATGATGATGGAGCTGGTGAACGTCTTGAGCGAGCTCGAGCCGGCCGTCGAGGCCGGGAAGGTCCGGCCGGAAGTCCTGAAGGAGACGCTCGCGATTCTCGCCCTGGAACTCGCGCCCTTCGCGCCGCACATCGCCGACGAGTTGTGGGAATCGCTGGGAGGCAGGGAGCCCGCGCTGCGCGTCGCCTGGCCCGCTTACGACGCGGAGCTCGCCGCCGAAGAGGAACTCGAACTCCCCGTGCAGGTGAACGGCAAGCTGCGCGGGCGGATTCGTGTCGCGGTGGGCGCGAGCGAGGACCAGGTCCGGCGCCTCGCGCAGGCCGAGCCCAAAGTCAGCGAGCACCTGAACGGCAGACAGATCGTCAAAGTCATCGTCGTGCCGAATAAGCTGGTGAATATTGTGGTGAAGTGATGCAGGAAGGAGTCAGAAAACAGGAGTCAGAAGTCGGAATGCGCGCGTCGCTGCAATCGGGCAGTCCTTCGAGGCGAGCGCGCGCCGTCGGAAATCATTCTGGCTCCTGACTCCTGGCTCCTGACTTCTGTACTCGAACATGGACCCAGTCCGGCCCGTCGTCATTCTCGATTTCGGTTCCCAATACACGCAGCTCATCGCGCGGCGCATTCGCGAGATGAGCGTCTATTCGGCGATCGTGCCCTGCAACCTGCCGTACGCCGAACTCGAACGAATGCGCCCGCAGGCGCTGATTCTTTCCGGCGGCCCCGCATCGGTT
The DNA here is from genome assembly GCA_964556705.1 of uncultured Acidobacteriota bacterium. Lineage (GTDB taxonomy): Bacteria > Acidobacteriota > Terriglobia > UBA7540 > UBA7540 > CAZKXX01. The sequence goes on along the minus strand of CAZKXX010000057.1, from coordinate 3,748 downwards.
TACGACCCGGCTTCGCCCACGGCCGACGAGCGTGTATTTCAAATGGGTGTTCCGGTGCTCGGTATCTGCTACGGCCTCCAGTGGATGTCTCACAAGCTGGGCGGCAAGGTCGAGCCGGCCGAGCGGCGCGAGTACGGGTTCGCCCAGCTCGAAATTTGCGATTCGAGCGAACTCCTGCACGGCCTGCCCACGCCGCTGCGCGTCTGGAACAGCCACGGCGACCATGTGGCCGCGGTGCCGCCGGGCTTCCGCATCACCGGAAAAACCGAAAACGCCATTTCGGTGATCGAAAATTCTGAACGCAGGTTTTATGCCGTCGAGTTCCATCCCGAAGTGCGGCACACGGACCGCGGCGCGCAGATCCTGCGCAATTTCGTGCGGAACATTGCGCGGATCCAGCCCAACTGGTTCCCGAAATCGTTCATCGAGGATACGGTCGGGCGCGTCCGGCATGAAGTGGGCTCAGGACGCGCCTTGTGCGCCCTTTCGGGCGGTGTGGATTCGGCCGTCGCGGCGACGCTGGTGGCGCGCGCCATCGGCGACCGCCTGACCTGCGTCTTCGTGGATAACGGCGTCCTGCGCAAAAACGAATTCGAACGCGTCACCGAGCGCCTGGCGCGGCAAGCGCACCTCAACGTCCGCGCCGTGGACGCTTCGGCGCGCTTCCTGGCGCGCCTGCGCGGCGTCACCGACCCCGAGCAGAAGCGCAAGATCATCGGCGAGGAATTCATCCGTGTTTTCGAGGAAGAGGCGCGGAAACTCGGCCAGGTGGACTTCCTGGTGCAGGGAACGCTCTATCCGGACGTCATCGAATCCGTCTCGGTGAAAGGGCCGTCGGCGACCATCAAAAGCCATCACAACGTCGGAGGACTTCCGGCCGACCTCCAGTTCAAACTCATCGAGCCGTTGCGCGAGCTTTTCAAGGATGAAGTCCGCGAGGTGGGACGCGAACTGGGATTGAGCGAAGACGTCATCGCGCGCCAGCCGTTCCCGGGCCCCGGGCTGGCTGTGCGGATTCTCGGGGAAGTGACCGAAGAGCGCCTGCGGATGGTGCGCGAGGCCGATGCGATCGTCCAGGAGGAAGTCCGCGCCGCGGGACTCTACACGAAGCTCTGGCAGTCGTTCGCCGTGCTTCTGCCGGTCTCAAGCGTCGGCGTGATGGGAGACTCGCGCACCTACGCCTTCACCGTGGCGGTGAGAGCAGTGGAATCCGAAGACGGGATGACGGCGGACTGGGCCAGGCTGCCGACGGGGCTGCTGGAGCGTATCTCGACACGTATCGTCAATGAAGTAAAGGGAGTGAACCGGGTGGTCTTCGACATTACCTCGAAGCCACCGGGCACCATCGAATGGGAATAGCTATCCCTTCACTCGATACGCCTGCGGTATGAGTCAGCGTTCCCCGGCTGGACTGGACGCGGGGTGGCTAACGGCTCGCCAGTTTCTGCGCCATATAGAGCAGGAGCTGACGATCCTTGTCGTCGATCCGGGTCATCAGGCGGCGGATCTTATCGAAGAAACGGTTTTCCTTCTGCGTTTCTTCGTCTTCCGCCAGCTCTTCAGTCGACCGGCGCCTGCTCAGATTGGGCAGCGGTGGCGGTTCGTCTCCCTCATAAAAAAGCTGATAAAGGGGGATTTCCAGTGCCGCAGCCAGCTTTTCCAGCGTCTCAATGGAAGGAACGGTGTGACCGTTCTCCACTCGGGAAATGTAACACCGCAACAACCCGGTACGCTTCTCAATATCGCCCTGCGAGAAACCCTTCTCTTCGCGCAGGCCTCTTAGACGTGTTCCGATAACCATAGGGTTAGTGTTTCATAATGCGAATTTTCGGTCAATAAAAAATTTTCCGTGCGTTCCTATTTGCTGCAAATTACTGTAACCAGGTGCCCGCCCGGTTCGTCGGTAAAGGGTAGGAAGGCGGGCCGATGGGTTTCGGATGGCCAAGGCTGCCTGGACGGATGGAGAAGAAAGTAAATATATCCGCCTCGCTCAGCGGGGCGACCGGGAAGCCTTTGAGGCCCTTATCGAGCGGCACCAGCGGACGGTTTTCGCCCTGGTTTCACGCCTCGTCCGGCCTTCCGACCTGGTGGAGGACCTGGCGCAGGAGATTTTCCTCAAGGTCTTTCGAACCCTGCGGACTTATAATTTCCGCGCCTCCTTCGGGACCTGGCTCCGCCGGGTCTCGGTTAACCACTGTTATGATTACCTGCGCCGGCAGCGGGCTTCGCCCGTCGAGACGCATGACCTATCGGGGGACCGGGAGCTCTCCGGCGGGGGACGAACTGTCAGTTTCCAGCCCGTGGGTGAGGCTGACCCGGAGCATCAGGCTGCGGTTCGCGAATTGGCGCGCAAACTGCTTGCCCGAGCCCCGGCTGGCGACCGAGAAATCCTGGTGCTGAAAGAAATCGAGGGGTTGTCGGTGGAGGAGATCGGCGAGCTGATGGACCTGAAGGTGAGCACGGTGAAAGTCCGGCTCCATCGGGCCAGAAAGCGGATGCTGGAAGATTGGAGACGCTGGCAGCAGAGGAGATGAGCCATGCGTTGTGAAGAGGCTCAAATCATTCTGGAAGAGCGCGGCTGGGAGGAGGCGCCCGGCGCGGTCCGGACGCACGTTGCGGCCTGCTCGGAGTGCGCGGCCTACGTTCGCGATTGGGCGGCGATGCGGCGAGCCTTCGATTCTCTCCGCGCCGAGCCCGTAGCGGAGCCGTCGCTGGGTTTTGCGGCGCGCCTGAGACGTCATCTGGAACAGGCCCCGGCGCCCCTGGTGCAGGACTTACTCGAAATCGCCGGCCGGAGGTTCGTCGAAGCGACGTCCGTCCTGGCGCTGGTGGCCCTGCTGGCCCTGGCGCTGCCTTCTTCCGGGCCGCTTCGCGGACCGACCACGGATGAGCTTCTCCTCCAAGCCCAGTCCGAAGTGACGATGGCGACGGCCGACCCGATGATTTACGGTTTTGAGTCCGGTTTCAGCTCCCCCTTGACTGAGGCCGGCGAGAATGGAGAGAACACCTCCCGATGACGCGGCGGGTTTACTTCTACTTTGTAGCCACCTTTTTGCTGGGGGCGATCGTGGGCGCCGTCGGCGCGTTCCTGTATGGGTGGTACGGTGGCCGCTGGCAACGCCACGTGCCCCCGGATAAAGAACAGGTTATTCAGCGGCTGACGCGCGACCTGGCCCTGACCGACGCGCAGGTGGCCGAAGTGCGCAAAGCGTTCGAGGAGGCTGGAGCGAAGCAGAAGGCGCTCGCAGACGAAGTGGGCCCGAAATTCCGCGCCCTGCGAGAGGAACGCCGCGAACGCATCCGCGCCATCCTGACACCCGAACAACGGGCCAAATTCGACGAGATCGTCCGCCGGATTGATGAAAGGCGCGCGCGCCGCCCGCCCCCTCCGCCCCGATAAATCCGCATTATCCAAACTGCCGGGCACTTCCGGTTGCAGGCTGGATGCACCTTCCTGTGCCATCTGGCCTCGCCAGAACCGTTTCAAACCAGACTAAGCTCCTGACCGCGTATACCTTACAGGTGTTTACGCGAGGATATCATTTTTCGCTTGACAGATTAGGGCGGGGGGATAATCTCCGCGGCACGTAGAGACAGGGTATACGAGACAACTGCTTTCGCGAGGTGCTGCGATGCGTGCCGCTCGGCTGGTCGCGGGTTTGCTGGCTGCTTTCCTCCTGGGTCTGGTCCTGATTGAACCACGCCTGGAGCCCATTTGGGCGGAATCTGAAGAACCGCCACTCGAAGA
>CAZKXX010000056.1:0-24733 GCA_964556705.1 uncultured Acidobacteriota bacterium | reverse complement strand
GCGCGCGTTTTGGCGGAAAGGCCGCCCCCGCCGAGTATTTTCTCCACTGCGGCGCGGCCGTGGGCAGCGCCCAGATTGTTCACCAGCGTTTGCCGCTTGCGCGCGAAGCAGCGTCTGGTGAACTCGAGAAATCGCGCCGTCCGCTCCGCGCTCCACTCAGAAAATTTCGGCTTCATCTCAAATTCCACCAGCGCCGACCAGACTTTGGGCGGCGGCGCGAAGGCTCCGGGCGGAACTGAGAAGACGAGGCGCGGCGCGCTTTGAAGCTGTGTCGCGACGCTCAGGAAGCCGTAATCGCGCGAACCGGGCTCGGCAGTGAGTCGCGCGGCCACTTCGCGTTGCACGAGCAGCGACATGGCGCGGATGGAGGCGCGGAAATCGAACAGGTGCGTCAGAATCGGCGAGGTGATGTAGTAGGGCAGGTTGCCGAAAACAAAGCAGCGCTCCGCGCCGCGCTCGCGGCAGAGCCGCGCGAGGTCGGTCGCGAGGATGTCCGCCCGAATCACTTCGATGCGAGGTTCGCCGGCGAAACGGTCGCGCAGTTCTTCCGCCCAGCGCGCGTCGAGTTCGATGGCGACGACCCGGCGGGCGCGCTCGGCGAGCAGGCCCGTCATCGCCCCGCGGCCGGCGCCGATTTCAATGACCAGTTCGTCCGGCCCGAGCGCCAACGACTGAGCAATCCGGCGCTGATACCGCGGTGCGGCGAGAAAATGCTGCCCGAGGCGCGGACGGATCCTCTTCGGCATGACGCGACATTCTAGAGCGAATGGCGAACGGGGAATAGCGAATAGGGCGAAATACGAACAAGTCAGAAACCAAAAGGCAAAGGGCAAAAATGAAGAGCGCAAAGCGAAGCTCAGGGGCCGGAACGGAAAACTGAGGACTGAAGACTGACGGTTTTCCGCTGAAAGCGGACCGCTGAAACCTACAGCGGCACGGGCGTCGATTCCAGAATCTCCCGCAGAACCGCTTCGGCCTGCTCGCCTTTCTTGAGCGTCGAGATATAGCGCGAGCTGACGACGCAGCGGTGCGCGAAGACGGGAAGGACGAGGCGCTTGAGGTCGTCGGGAATGCAGTAATTGCGCCCTTCCAGGAAGGCGAGCGCCTGCGCGGCGCGGTAGAGCATCTGCGAGCCGCGCGGGCTGATGCCGAGGCTCAAGAATTCGTGCTGGCGCGTTTTTTCCACGATGGCCAGCGTGTAACGAATGAGTTGCTCGTCCACGCTCACGCGGCACACAGCGCGCTGGATTTCGAGCACCTCCTCGGCGCTCATGACCGGTTCGACTTTGGCGAGCGGCTCCTGGTCGGCGAAATTGCGGAGAATCTCGCGCTCGCTCGTGGCGTCCGGATAGCCGATCTTCAGCCGCAGCATGAAGCGGTCGAGCTGGGATTCGGGCAGCGGATACGTGCCGTGGTGCTCGATGGGGTTCTGCGTGGCGATCACCATGAACGGCTGAGGGAGCGGGTAGGTGCGGTTGTCCACGGTCACCTGGTGCTCGTTCATGGCTTCGAGCAGCGCCGACTGCGTTTTGGGTGTGGTGCGGTTGATTTCGTCGGCGAGGACGATGTTGGCGAAGACCGGCCCAGGGCGGAACTCGAAGTGCTGCGTCGCCTGGCTGAAGACGCTCACGCCGATGACGTCAGACGGCAGCATGTCGGAAGTGAACTGCACGCGCTGGAAGCTGGAGTTGAACGAGCGCGCCAGCGAATGCGCCAGCGTCGTCTTGCCGACGCCCGGGACGTCTTCGATCAGCAGGTGGCCGCGCGCGAAGAGCGTGACCAGCGCGAGCTGGATCACTTCGTCCTTGCCGCGGATAACGCTTTGAACGGACTGCTGGAGCCGCAGGATGGCTTCGCTGGGCACGGAGGCGGTGTTGTTGACGCCGGTCGGGTTCATTTACGGGATCGGTGGAGCTTGCCGGCCACGCCGCGCGGCCTCCGCCTAGACCGTCCTCGGGAAATCTGCTATCTTTAGAATCGTCCGGGCGGTTAACTCAGCGGTAGAGTGCTATCCTCACACGGTAGAAGTCACAGGTTCGAATCCTGTACCGCCCACCATTTCCGGCTTTCCGCCGCTTCCGCCCGCGCCGCCTATTCTAGCGGAAACTCCCAGCGAGACCAACGCTTTTCCCGCAAGAATCCGTCCCAAACGAAGGGCACCGTGAGACCGGTGTGATTTGCCGCCTGAAATGCCGCAGGTCACAGCGCAGGCCCGCGTTCCGAGATGGAACGCGGGCCTGCGCTCCGGGCCGTGTTAGCGGGCGAGGGTCACGGTCACCGGCACGCTCTGCGTGAGCGTGTTGTACACCGGCGAAAATGTGGGCGCGAGCTGAAGAATATCCTCGAGCTTTTCATCGGGCACGTCGGCTTTCACCTTGAACGCCACCCGAATGGCCTCGAAACCCTTCGGAACGTCATCGGCGAGTCCGAGGAATCCCTGCAGGTCAATATCACCCTCGAGGCGAGCTTCGACCTCCTCGACCTTGATGCCGCGCGCCGCCGCGTGGACGACGAGGGAAGTCATCAGACAGCCGGCGAGCGCCGTGAGCAGGTATTCGACGGGATTGGCGCTCGAGTCCTCGCCGAGCAGGACGGGCGGCTCGTCGGCGCGGAAAACGAATGCTTGCCGGTGCTCGTGAAGCTGGCAAGTGCCGTCGAAGTCGGTGACGCGCGTCTCGTTCTGGCCGCCGTTGATCCAGCGATTCGAAACGCGAAACTTGAACTTCGCCAGCTCCGGCTTGGCGCGGATGGCGTCCAATGTTTCGTAGAGCTGCTTCAGGTTCAGTCCGTTCAGTTGGGCCTTGGTTGCGGTCGTCATTTTGATTCTCCTCTTCGACAGGTTTTGTTTTGTCCTTCCCTCCTGGTGAAGGCAGGCGGCGTGCCAAACGTCACCGCGAGTGATAAGTTGCGTCATTTCAAGCGACTCGCGAACTTCGACGACGGCGCAAGTGAAAACGAGATTTCGCGAGTGACGAGATTTCGTGAGGGCAACTGACGGGAATTCGAGTGCGAGCGACTCAGGAAGAAGCCGGGCGGGAGATTTTGAGGGCTTTCATTCGCGAGGTGAGTGTGGAAGGTTTCAGGCCCAGCAGGCGCGCTGCACCGTTTTCGCCGGCCACGCGCCAGCCGCAGGTCTGGAGGGCCTTGAGGAGGTTTGCGCGTTCGAGTTCCTCGATTTCGCGCGCCGTTCGCACGCCACTGGGCGCTTCGTCGGCGGGGGTCACGACAGCCTTTGCCGCGAGCGGGGCCGTTTCCGGCAGCGCGCGGTCGAGATTCAACCGCCCGTCGCGCGAGATGATGACCGCGCGTTCGATGACGTTCTGAAGTTCGCGGATGTTTCCCGGCCAATCGTAGGCTTTGAGGCGACGGAGGTCATCCGGGGAGAGCGGCTCGATGCGGCGTCCCAGCCGCTGAGCGAATTTCTGGGTGAAGGCGCGGGCAAGCAACACGACGTCTTCTCCGCGCTCGCGCAGCGGCGGGAGCACGACGGGAAAGACGTTCAGCCGGTAATACAAATCTTCGCGGAATCGTCCCTCCTGGACCGCGCGTTTCAGGTCGCGATTGGTGGCGGCGATGACGCGCACGTCCACGCGCCGCGTCTTCGAGCTGCCCACCGGCTCGAACTCGCCCTCCTGGAGAACGCGCAGCAGCTTGGGCTGCAATTCGAGCGGCAACTCGCCGACCTCGTCGAGAAAGATGGTGCCGCCATCGGCGAGCGCGAAACGCCCGTCGCGCTTTTTCGTCGCGCCGGTAAAGGCCCCGGGTTCGTGGCCGAAGAATTCGCTTTCGATAAGCGTCGCGGGAATCGCGGCGCAATTCACCTTGATGAGAGGCTTTTCGCTGCGCCGGCTGGCGGCGTGCAGGGCACGGGCGATGACTTCTTTTCCCGTTCCGGTCTCACCGAGAATCAGCACCGTGGCTTCCGTCGCGGCCACCTGGCGGACGTCGTGAAGGACGGCGGCCAGCGATCCGCTTTCTCCCAGGATTTCGTCGAAGTCCTGGAGCGCGCGGATTTCTTCACGGAGGTATTCGGTCTCTTCGCGCAGGGCACGGATGCGGCGCTCAGCTTCCAGTCGCTGGTCGGCGTTGCGAAGGATGAGCGTGAAGTACGTCCGGCGACGCATTTCGTAACAGGAGAGCGTCGCCTCGGCGGGAAAGCGGCTGGAATCGGCCCGCAGAGCAACGAGTCCGGAGGGAATCCAGACGGTGCGGGCACCCTGCGGGCGGCGGCGAAGGTCGGCGAGGAGGCGCGCGAGCGTCGGCCGGCTCTCTTCGGCGAGAAACGTCTCGAAACCGCGGCTCCCGATCTCGCCCGCCGCGCAGCCGAAAGCCTGCTCGGCGGCGGGGTTGAATAGAGTCACTGTCCCTTCATCGTCGAACTCCACGATGGCGTCGAGCGCGCTTTGAACGAGCCCGGCGAGTTTTTCCTCCCGCTCGCGGACTTCCGCTTCTGCGCGCAGGCGGCGCAGTTCGGCCGCGGCGCGCGCGGCAAAAATGCGGAACAGGGCCAAGGCGCGCTCGTCCTCCGGCATCGGCTTTGTATCGAGCACGGCCAGGTGGCCGAGGACGCGCCCGTCCACGTCCATAAGCGGCACGCCCATGTAACTGACCGCCTGGACGGCCTTCAGGTCGGCGTCGCGCGGGTAGAGCTGAAGAACGTTTTCGGGAATGTGGATCAGACAGGAATCGGTGACGACGGGTTCGCAGGGGGTGCCGGCAATGTCGTACTCGTATTCGCTTACCGGCTTGCCGTCCAGCCAGAAAGCCAGAGCGCGCAGGCGGCGCGGCCCCTCCAGGTATTCGGTGACCCAGGCGCCGTGCATGCCAAGCACGCGCGCCAGGTTTTCGACGAGTGCTTCAAAAAATCGCTCGCCGGTTTCCGTTGCCGTCCCTTCGACGATTGCGCGCAGAGCCGCCGCGTCAAGCGGGGATCGGGAATCGAGGCGGTTGTCTCTCATGAGCACGCCACTCCGCCGGGGCGAGGGTGAGATGCGTTCGCGAGATATCTTAGCGAAGCGTTCGGAGGGCGGCCAGTCCTTTCGTGTTGTTTCACCTGTCGGCTCTCGAATTACTCGCTGGGGAACACCGGAGCGGGTTCAAGTGCCGAAATGACCAGGGTGTGCCGGCCCGAGCCGAGGACCAGCGGGGCCCCGTTCGTCGCGCGGGGCTGCGGCTGGCCGTTCAGGGTGATGAGCACCTGATGCGGCGCGAGGGGCGCGTCATTGTGGAAGGCGGCGGGATTTGAATGAGGAGAATCGGGGGACTTCACGGTTCCACCGTATTCTTCGCGGCGGAATTCGGCGTCGTAACGGTCGGCGGCTTCGCGCGTACTGAGCGCTTCCTCGTAGTAGCGGTCGTAGAAATAAAGGTAGGGAAAGTAGTCTGCCGACCTGTAGTCAGTGTAATCGTAGAAGGCGAACGGTGCTGCGTAACCGTACGGGGAGAAAAACCGGCTGTGGCCGAAGGGGAAGGATCCGGAAGAGTAAAAAAGCGGGCCGCTGAAAATGCGGCGATGGCCGAAGTGGAACGAATGGAAGTCTCGCCGCGGCCGGTGCGAGGCGAAACGGTTTCGCGGGCTGTTGAGCGCGCGCGGCGCTTGCGGACTTGCGGCACGAAACTGCTGCGACGGAACGCCCGCGACGCCTCTGGAAGGAACGCGCGCCTGCGCCCGGGCATCCGCGGCGCCGGCCGTCAGAAGCAACGTTCCCAGGATTGCTCCGGCAAGCCGCATGCCGCACCTCTCGGCTCCCAGCCTAGCGCCGTCCGCGGAGACTTTCAAGCGCGAACGCTCGCGGCCGGTCCGCGGCGGGGCGATGTGCTACCATTCCCGGTTCGGACTTCGGTCCCTCGCCTGAGGTGGACCATGCTGAAAATGGGGATCGTGGGTCTCGCGCAGGTGGGGAAGACGACGCTGTTCAAAATCCTCACGCACGCGCACGGAACGGGACTGGAATCGCACCGGCCGGAAACGCACCTCGGAGTGGTTCGGGTGCCGGACTCGCGCGTCGAACGGCTGGCGGAAATCTACAAGCCGAAGAAGCTGGTGCACGCCACGGTCGAATACGTGGACACGCCGGGGAGCATCATCGACCTGGCGCGCACGGGCGCGCAGGCCGCGGCGCTGAAGGAAATGAACGCGCTCGGGCACGTGGTTCGCGCCTTCGAAAGCGATCTCGTCCCTCACGCGGCCGGCAGCGTGGACCCGAAGCGCGACGTCGAATCGGTGGAACTGGAGCTGATCCTTTCCGACCTCTCCGTGGTCGAGAAGCGAATCGAGCGATTGGAAAAGGACCTGAAAAAGCAGCGCGCGCCGGCGCTCGAGCACGAGCTTCACGTGCTTGAAAAATGCAAGGCTGCGCTCGAGAAACAGACGCCGCTGCGCGAGGTGGAACTCGGGCCGGAGGAGGAGCGGCTGATTCGCGGCTTTACTTTTCTCACCGTCAAGCCGATGCTCTACGTCCTGAACCTCGGCGAGAAGGATTCAGCGCGCGCCGACGCGGCCGCGGAGTTCGCCGCCGCAGCCGGCCTGCGCCAGCGGCCGAAGACGGCGGTCGCGGCGGTCTGCGGAAGCATCGAAGCCGAACTGGCCGAAATGGAAGAGGCCGAAGCCGCCGAATTTCTGGAGAGCTACGGGTTGAAGGAGTCGGCCGTCGAGCGGCTGATCCGGTCGAGTTCCGACCTGCTGGGACTGATTTCTTTTTTCACCGTGGGCGAAAACGAAGTCCACGCCTGGACGGTGCGCGCCGGCACGACGGCGCTCGAGGCGGCTGGAGAAATTCATACCGACTTGCAGCGAGGCTTTATCCGCGCCGAAGTCGTGAAGTTCGAAGATCTCGTCGCCGCAGGGAGTCTCGCCGAGGCGCGCTCGCGCGGCACGCTGAAAGTGGAAGGCAAGGAGTACGTCGTCCACGACGGCGAGGTCGTGCACATTCGACATTCGGCGTGAATCGGGCGGTCACCTCTCAGCCGTCCGCGAGAGGCACGGGTTGTCAGTTGTGCGTTGTGGGGCTCGCGCTGGCTGCGCATTGCCGGCTTTGGGATGAAGACGTCCTTGCCGAATGCTACCTCTCGGCGAACCCTGTGAAACACAACCCACAACCAACAACCGACGAAACACCGTTGAAACTGAGCGCTGACGGCTGAGAGCTGAAAGCCCAATTATGTCTCCACTCGTCATTAGTCTGATTCTCGGCGTCTTGACGGCGTTCGCCAACCTGTTCGGCGCGGCGATCGTCTCGGCGCGCGCCTGGAGCCGGACGTTTCTCGCCTACTTCATCGCGCTGGGGTCGGGTTTCATGCTGGCGACGGCGCTGACCGAAATGGTGCCGGAAAGTTTGGACCTCGCACCCGCCGAGGCGCCCATCCTCATTCTGGTCGGCTATTTCATCGTGCACTTCTTCGAGCACACCTGGCCCGCGCACTTTCACTTCGGTGAGGAGACGCACCACGACGCGTTTTTGAATCCCTCGGTCGCTTACACGGCGCTCGGCGGTCTGACGATCCATACGTTCTTCGACGGCGTGGCGATTACCTCCGGCTTTCTGATTTCGAACTGGCTGGGCACGGTCATTTTTGGCGCGGTGATTCTGCACAACATTCCGGAGGGATTCACGATTGCCTCCATCATGAGCGCGGCGGGAAAAGGCCGCAACGCGGGGCTTTGGGCGGCGGGAGTGCTGGGCGTCTCGCGCCTGTTGGGTGTCTGCGCCATGGTCGTCGCCGCGGATTGGGTGAGTTACGGCCTGGCCCTTTCCGCCGGCGTGACACTTTACGTGGCAGCCAGCGACCTGATCCCCGAAGTCAACAAGATGGCCGGCTGGAGAATCGCCTTTACGGTGGCCGCGGGTGTGGCGATGGTGATCGCGATGCGCATTCTGCTCTTCGGACGATTGGGGCACTGAAGAAGGCGGCATGTACTCTGCCAAAGTTCTCGACCACTTCCATCACCCGCGCAACGTGGGCGAGATCGCCAACGCCACGGCTTCCGTGGAGGTCACGAACCCGGTCTGCGGGGATTTGCTCAAGTTGTGGGCCGCCGTTCGCGGCGGGGAAGTGGTTGACGTGAAGTTCAAAGTTGCGGGCTGTGTGCCGGCGGTCGCCTGCGCGTCGTGGCTGTCGGAGGCGATTCGCGGCCGTCCGATCGCCGAGGTCGGAGGCATCACCGCAGAAGAAATTGAGAAGGGATTGGATGGTTTGCCTTCGGCCTCACACCACGCCGCAGTCCTCGCAGCCGATGCTCTCCGAAGACTGCTCGAAGAACTCCGGTAGGGGAGCGCTCCGCCCTGCCGTTTTCGCCGGGGAGCAACAGGTGACGGACGGGAGCCCTGATGGTTGCTGGAAACGACCGCGTCAAACCTGCTGAAGGCGCGGCGTTGTCTGGCGCAGTTCGAGGCCGCAATGCGCACAATACTTGTCGCCCGGCTCGATGGCGCGCCGGCATTCGGGGCAGGTGGGGCGCAGGCTGGCGCGGCAATGGGGGCAGTAGTTGACGCCGGGATTCAACGCCGCGCCACATCCGGGGCAGGGCAGGCGCAGAGGCTGCCGCAGCAGGAAGTAGAGGATAAACCCGATGGCGTTGGGGATGAAGATGACGAGCGCGGTCCACAGCGCCGAATTCATTCCCCGCCGCTTGGCGTCGCGATTGACGTAGCCGACCAGCAGAATCAGGAAAGCCAGCACGGATCCCAGCAACCCGCCAAACACGAACTGGAAAGGCACGGGCGGTGGGTTCGGATCGCGGGGAAACAGGACGAGCGTCATCAGAAGCTGAATTCCGAAGAAGCCCACGACGGCCAGGCCAATCGCCCAGCCCGGAACCAGACTCCATTCTCGCTTCACCTGAAATCGTCCTTCCGCCATCACATCCTCCTTCGTCTTCTTTCTCCTCAATTTCGGTCCGGCATTTCCGACGAGCGTTCGGCCGAGCGCTGCCAGACCAGAGAAGCCGCCAGCGCCGCGGCCGGCAGCAACCACCAGAGCGCGAATCCCGCTTGCCACACGCCCGCGGCGAGTCCCAGGCGCTCGCCCAGCCATTCAAAGCCGCGCCAGGCGAAGGGCGCGGTCGCGGCGCCGAAGAGCCAGGAGGCGGCACAGGCGGCCCACAGTCCGCGATGCCGTTCGCGGCGCTCGGCCAGTTCGCGAGCCCGCAGGCGAACGCGCAGCCGCGTCGTGCCGGCGAGCGCGGGATTCATCTCCATCTGCGTCGAACGCAGCGCGCGCACCGCATGGTCCAGCGATTCGGCGCGCGCGACGCACGCGGCGCAGGTTTCCAGGTGCCGCTCGAGCCATTCGCGCTCGGCGTCCGCGAGCCCTTCGACGCGCGCCCGCAGCAAAAGCTGTTCAGCCCGGATGTGAACGTCTTCGGTCATTCCCGTTCCCCTTCCATCGTTCCGCGCATCGCTTCCAGGCCGCGGTAGAGCCGCGACTTGACGGTCGAAAGCGGCGCGCCGACGACCGCGGCGATTTCCTCCAGCGCCAACTCTTCCTGAAATCGCAGGGTCAACACTTCGCGGTAGGCCGCGGGCAACTTTGCGAGGGCGGAGCTGAGACTCGCCTGCTGCTCGGAGCGCGAAACGAGGTCGAACGCGGAGATGGCGTCGGCGGCTTCAAGTTCGCGCGGCGCGCTCCCATTTGGACTTTCCAGCGCCCCGTCGAGACTGGCTAGCGGCTTCCGGCGCGCGCGGTCAAAGGCCAGGTTGCGCGCGATTCTGAACAGCCACGGCTCGAATTTCGATTTGCCGTCGTACTGTCCGCCTTTCTCGAGCACGCGCAGCCAGGTTTCCTGAAACAAATCTTCGGCGGTCTCGCGGCTGCCCGTCAGGAAGACCAGATAACGATAGAGCCGGAACTGGTAGCGCTCGATAAGGTGGTCGAGCAATTCCGGGTCGCGCCGACTGAGCCCGCGCGCGAGTTCCTGCGTCTCCAGTTCCATCGGGTTCGCGAAGCAGTAGGCGATGGCGCTCATTCTACTCGGATCTACGAGTCAGCCCTCGGAAAAGACGCATTTCCGAAGCCTTGCCCGCTGCTCGATCGCAGCTTCTGCCTGTGCCGCCAACTGCGGGCTTGAGTGTCATCGAAACCCGGCACACGAATCGGCCCTGCCGGACATTCGGGAAGCTCCTAAAGTATGCACTTTCAATGGCTTGGCCGTGGCGACCCGCTTGGTCGTTCGGCTGCACAACGGCGCGGCGAGGCGCTGCGGACCGCGTGGCTTCGCCGCAAACCCACCGAAGGGGCCGCAACCCGGTGAGCCGTGACGGCTCCGCAGCGCCTGGCATTTTGTGAGAAGGAGGGAAGACATGCGACAAGCCATGATTGCACTGGCAATGGTCTTCCTGACCGCTCGGGTAACGGCGGCGCGAGAGGGAACCGTCTCCTGGGAAAACCTCAACGTGGTTCGCCCCGGGCAGAAGATCGAAGTGGTGGATATGAAGCTCAAGTCGTACAAGGGCGGGCTCGCGGCTGTGACCGATGAGGGGATTACGTTGCGAGTGGGGAAGGACGAAGTCACCGTGGCGCGAGGCGAAGTCGTGCGTGTCAGCCTGCGCGAAAACTCGAAGCGGGGACGCAACGAGCTGATCGGGGTGGCGACCGGGGCGGGAGCCGGCGCTGTCCCGGCGGGGATTGCGGCAAAAGCTTGCGCCAACGAAGGGGGCTCCTGCCCGGGTCCGGTGTTTGGGATGCTGGGCGTCGGAGCCTCATTGGGCGCGGGGATCGGTGCGGCCTTTCCCGGCTACCAGACGGTTTATCGCGCACCACACGCCCCTCGGGGATCGTCCCGGTCTGATGGGGGCGAGTAAGGCTAGAGAGAATCTTCGACGGGAGTGAGGCGCCAGCGAACCTGCGCTCGATTCCTCCATGGACCACTCAACTACCCTTCGGAGAGCCGCTGGAACGCCTCTTCGTCGTCCACGTCGAGGAGCACGCCCGGATCATCCACCTCGACGAAGCGAGTCTGGTCGCCATGCTTGCGAATGACGGTGTTCGCGCCTTCGCCAGCGCCGAGCGCGAGGAGCTCCTCGAAGAGCGCGCGGGAGATGACTACCGGGTGTCCACGCTGCAGCTTGTGAACGGGAATCACGACTGGGGCGGCCGTTTCTCGGAAGGCGGCGACCAGGGCGCGGACCGTTTCGGGTGAAACGGCCGGGTGGTCCACGAGCGCGAGAACGACGGCTTCGGGCGAGCCCGCCGCGAGCGCGCGCAAACCCGCCTGAAGCGACGAGGTCTGCCCGCTGCGGTAACCGGAATTGATGACAAGCTGCACGCCTCGCAGATTGACGCCGCGGCGGATCTCTTCCGCGTGGTGCCCGAGGATCACAGCGATGCGCGCGATATCCGCCGCGCGCAGCGTTTCGATGATGGTTTCGAGGAACGTCTTCCCTCGATAAGCGAGCAGCACCTTATCCCGACCCATTCGGGACGATTCGCCTGCGGCGAGGATAAGGCCGGCGATCATTTGGCGGGCTGGGCTTTGGATCGGTAGGCGAGCGAAGGGGCCGAGGGCTGAGCATTCCGCCGGACCGCGATCATCTCGGCGACGATGGCAACGGCGATTTCTTCCGGCGTCAGCGCGCCGATGTCGAGTCCCACGGGGGAATGCACGCGCTCGAATTGTTCCGGCGGCACGCCTTCACCCTCGAGGACTTTCAAGACTTCGATGAGCTTCCGCTTCGAGCCGATCATTCCGATGTAGCGCGCCGGAGTCGTGAGCGCCCAGCGGAGGCAGGTGAGATCGCCCTTGTGCCCGCGCGTCACGAGCACGAGATAGGAAAAGTCGTTGACGCGCAGCTTAGGGAATATTTCCTCCCACGGGCCGGCGTGCGTTTCGACGGCCTCGGGGAAGCGCTCCTTGTTGGCGAACGCGGGCCGGTCGTCAATGACCACAGTGTCGAAGCCGGCGAGGCTCGCAACCTTCGAAACGTAGAGCGATACGTGTCCGCCGCCGAATAGGTAGGCGGTCGGGACGGCGAGGATGGGCTCGATGAAAATATCGAGCGATCCGCCGCAGATGAGCCCGTCTTCGTATTCGGGGTTGTTGTTGAGATTGAAGTGCAGGCGGCGCGGTTTTTCTTCGCGCATCACGTCCTGCGCGACCGACCACACTTCCGCTTCCACACAGCCGCCGCCCACCGTGCCCACAATCGAGCCGTCATCGCGAATCAGGATCTTCGAGCTCTCGTAGCTCGGAATCGAGCCCTGCACCTGAATGATGGTGGCGAGCGCGGCTTTGCGTCCTTCTTTGCGCAGTCGGGCGATTTCCGCGAAGATGTCCATAACTCACTCGTGGTAGGTTAGCGAGCACACTCATCGATGTCAACGAAGCAGGAGACCCTCCCTCGTGTTCTCCTCTGACACAATCGCTCCGGCGGGGGAGCCGAATTGAAACGCCCATTTCTGCGGCGCTCAACCACAAACTTGCCAGGCACGACCCCAATCCCGGAGTACGCCTATCTCGAGCGTGCCGCTCGAGTGACGGATGTGCGTGCGACCGCCTGCCGTAGGCCGCCGCGATGGCCGAGTCTGCGTAAGTGTGCGCGGATTCGTTTTCCGCCAGTGCGGCAATCGTCCCGCGCGCCGGCGTACCGCAGTTCCCGCAGTCATGCCTGAATTTCGCGCTTGCGAAGTGCCGCATATTTGTCCATCGGCACATGGTACCACAACCGGTCCTGGACCTTCGGGCAAGGGGCAGGGGTGTTCAACCCCACGAGCTGTGATCCCAGGATGCACCCCAAGAGGCCCCCCGCGCCTTGAGGCTGCGGGCTATCGAAGCCCCTTGACTTGCCACAAGAGGCGGTGTCAAACTTGCATTTTGGAACCATTTTGGAGGTATCCGGGAAAATGCCGACACTGACCATCAAGAAACTGCCCCTGAGGGTCCACCAACGGCTCAAGCAGCGCGCGGCGCAGCGTCGTCGAAGTATCAACAAGGAAGCGATCGAGTGCCTGGAGAGAGCATTGATGAGCACTCCGATCGATCCCGAGGAGTTTTTGGCGCGCGTCCGGGAGCGCCGAAAGACGCTCTCTCGTGTCTGGGTGACGGAGAAGGACCTCAAGCGAGCGAAAGAATGGGGTCGCCTGTGATTGTTGTGGACACGAATATCCTCCTCTATTTCCTGGTCCCGGGGGATTTCACGGCGCAGGCGGAGAAGGTCTTCAGGCGTGATCCCGATTGGGCCGCGCCGTTCCTGTGGTACTCGGAATTCCGCAATGCCCTGGCCTTGTATTTGCACCGCAAGATGCTGACCTTGGACGAAGCCGTCACCACGATGGAGCGAGCGGATCAGTTCCTCCGCTCTCGGACTTTCGAAGTCAATTCCGATACGGTCTTGAAACTTGCGGCAGCGTCTCGCTGCTCGGCCTATGACTGCGAGTTCGTCGCCCTGGCCGAAGACTTGCGCGTGCCGCTCGTGACTGCGGACGCGAAGCTCGCTTCCAGGTTCAAGCGAGTCGCGGTTTCCCTCGCGTCTTTTACCCGGCCGCTGATTTGATCCCCGAGGGGTGGTGCCATGAAAGCCGTTCGATTCCACGAACACGGCGGGCCGGACGTCCTGAAATTTGAGGATGCGCCCGACCCGAAGATTCAGCCCGACGAAGTCCTGGTGCGCGTCAAGGCGTGCGCGCTGAACCATCTGGATATCTGGCTGCGCGCGGGCGTGCGCCGATGGCAGTTGCCGATGCCGCGCATTGTGGGCAGCGACATCTCGGGCGAAGTCGCGGAAGTCGGCTCACTGGTCACGCACGTGAAGGTCGGCGACCGCGTGCTGCTGGCGCCGGGGCTCAGTTGCGGCCGTTGCGACGCGTGCTTCAAAGGCCTCGACAGCGCCTGCCGCAGCTTCACCATATTCGGAATTCTTCCCGACGGCGGCTACGCCGAGTATGTCAAATCGCCGGGAACGAATGTGATTCCCATTCCGGGCGACCTGAGTTTTGACGAAGCCGCGGCCGTGCCGCTGGTCTTTCTCACCGCCTGGCACATGCTCTTCACGCGCGCCGGTCTCAAACTCGGTGAGGACGTGCTCGTCATCGGCGCGGGTTCCGGCGTCGGCATGGCGGCGATTCAGATCTCGAAACTCGCGGGCGCGCGCGTCATCGCTACGGCGGGCGCCGACTGGAAGCTCGAAAAAGCGCGCGAACTCGGCGCCGACGAACTCATCAACCACTCGAAGCAGTCGATCGCCGAAGAGGTCAAGCGGCTGACCGGCAAGCGCGGCGTGGACGTGGTCTTCGAGCACGTCGGTCCGGCGGTCTGGGATGATTGTTTTGCCTCGCTCGCCACCTACGGCCGGCTCGTCACCTGCGGCGCCACGACGGGCGCGGAGGCCAAATTCGACATCCGCGACCTCTACGGCCGCCAGCGGACCATCCTCGGCTCGTTCATGGGCGCCAAATGGGAATTGCTCGAAGCGCTCAAGCACATCGGTCAGCGGCGACTGAAGGCGGTGATTGATTCCGCGTTCGCGCTCAAGGACGCGCGCGCCGCGCAGGAGAAGATGGAAAGCCGCAATTTTTTTGGTAAGATTCTTCTCCACCCGTAAGTGGACCCGGCGCCGGCCCGCAAGCTCCCCTCGCCTGGAGGCCTCGTCATCATGAAACGCCGAATCATCGTTGGATTCGTGTTTGTTGTCGCCTGTGCCTTTGGATTCCTTTGCAATTCGATCTTCGCCGCCGGCGGCTATTTCCGCGTCGAGCAGCGCAAGGGCGTCTGGTGGCTCGTTGACCCTGACGGCCGCGAGACGCTTTCGATCGGGATCAACCACATTTCGTACGAACCCGACCGCGTGAAGGGCACCGGGCCTTCGCTTTATGGTGAAGCCCTGAAAAAGATCTATCCCGACCGCAACGCCTGGGGACTGATGGCGCTCGCGCGCATGCGCCTTTGGGGGTTCAACACCATCGGCGCCTGGTCAGACGCGGACCTTTGGGAGCACAAAGTTCCGTACACGATCATTCTCAACATCGCTTCGCGCGCCGGCGCCAACTGGCAGCACGGCGTTCCGGTGGACGTTTACAGTCCGAAGTTCGAGCAGGCGGCGCGCGAAATCGCCGCTGAGTTCTGCGCGCCGCGCGCCAACGACCGCGCCCTGCTCGGCTATTTCACCGACAACGAATTGCGCTGGGGGCCGGACTGGCGCGGCAAGGAGACGATGCTTGAGATGTACCTGCGGCTGGAAGGCGACGCGCCGGGCCGCCGCGCCGCGCTCGAATTCCTCCGTGAACGCTACGGAGACATCGTGAAACTGAACGCCGCGTGGGGAATCAGCGCCCAGAGTTTCGAAGAAGCGCTGCCCGGCGCGTCGAACGACGCCCTGGACGCCGACGCGAACGAATTTCTTTCGCGCGTCGCCGACCGCTACTTCCAGGTTTCGGTTGAGGCCATCAAGGCCGCCGACCCGAACCATCTGGTGCTCGGCGCGCGATTCGCCGGCGGCGTGCCCGAGCCGGTGATGCGCGCCGCGCGCGCCGTGGACGTGGTCTCGGTCAACATCTACTCGGTGGACCCGACCCAGGGTGTTCGCCGGGCGCACGAACTTTCCGGCCGCCCGATTCTGATGGGCGAGTTCGCCTTCCGCTCGGAGGATACGGGCCTGCCGAACACGAAGGGCGCGGGGCCGCGCGTCCCCACCATGGCGGCGCGCGCCGAGGCCTACCGCGACTACGTCACGCGCCTCGTGAGCCTGCCGGAAGCGGTCGGCTATCACTGGTTTCAGTGGTCGGACCAGCCGCAGGAAGGCCGCTTCGACGGCGAGAATTCGAACTACGGTCTCGTCAACATCAACGACGAGCCCTACGCGAGCTTCGTCGAGGCGGTGAAGCAGGTGAATAGCGAGGTCATTGAACTCCACCGCCGAGCGGGGAAGTAAGCGCCGCCCCGCAGGCCGTTGAAAGTCCGCGGGGCACGTGACATAATGTGGCGCGTATGGGGCATCCCCACATTCAGGTCAGTGATTCGGCGGGCGTCGAGGGGCTGATCTTCACGCAACTCGACAAGGCGGTGAACTGGGCGCGCAAGTCGTCGCTGTGGCCGATGTCGTTTGGCCTGGCCTGCTGCGCGATCGAGATGATGTCGATGAGCGCCTCGCGCTTCGACGTGGCGCGCTTCGGCGCCGAGGTCTTCCGCGGTTCGCCGCGCCAGGCCGATTTGATGATCATTGCCGGGCGCGTCTCGCAGAAGATGGCGCCGGTGATCAAGCGGCTCTACGATCAAATGCCGGAGCCGAAGTGGGTGATTTCGATGGGCGCCTGCGCCACTTCGGGCGGCGTCTTCAACAATTACGCCATCGTCCAGGGCGTCAATCAGTGGATTCCCGTGGACGTTTACGTTCCCGGCTGCCCGCCCCGCCCCGAACAACTCCTCCACGCCATCCTCATGCTTCAGAAGAAAATCGAAAAGCAGCGCGGCTCGTTCAAGGCCGCTGTCTTTGGCAGTAAGTAGCCCGCGAAGCGGAAAGAAACTGGAAATTGGAAACTGGAAATGGTTCCGCATGGTCATTCTGAGCGGAGCGAAGAATCTGCTTTCGCGTTCAAAGTTAGAAACTGCAGGCGCTTCGCCGCGCTCAGGGTGACATCAGGGCGCCAGTTTGCAGTTTCTAATTTCCACTTTCCGATTTCTGATAGAAGGGAAGCGCAACCACTTCGGAGGGCACGCCGGAGGCGAGCAGCAGCTTGGTGCCCGGTTCCGCCGCTTCACGCCGGACGTAGGCGAGCGCAATCACCCTTCCAAGTGTGGGCGACGCGCAGGCGCTGGTGATTTCGCCGACCTCTTTCGAATCAGCGAGCAGTTTGGTTCCCGGTTCGGGCGCGCGCTCCGACGCGATGAAGACGCCGACGAGCTTCCAGTTCACGTGGCCGCGGCTGCGCGCGCGCTCCACAATTTCCTGCCCGAGATAGCAACCTTTCGTGAAACTCACGGCGTCGAGCGCGCCGGCTTCGAGCGGCAGCGTATCCTCGGCGAGTTCGGCGCCGTAGGCGGAGATGCCCGCTTCGATGCGCAGCGTTTCCAGCGCCTCTGCGCCGCAGGGAAGCGTGTCGTAGGTCGGGGCCTGTCCGCAGGCCGCGCCCCAGAGCGGCGAAAGAGCTTTAGGCCCGATCCAGACTTCGTAGCCTTCCTCGCCCGTGCTCGTGCGGCGAACGACGCGCACCGGATGGCCCGCGTAGTTTGTTCGAAGGTGGTCGTACTCGCTCATCTCCGGCAAATCCACGTGCAGGCTCTTCTCGAGCAGCGGGCGCGCGCGCGGGCCCTGGAACGCGAGCGCGTAAAGCTCCAGCGGCTCGAGCCGGACGTCGTCCATGATGATGTAGCGCTCCAGCGTCTCGATGACTTTGCCGCGCAGGTCGGCGTCCGTATCGAGCAGGAATCGTTCTGCCTCCGCATAAACGCACAGGTCGGCCAGAATCTGCCCATGGGAGTTGAGCAGCAGGGCGCGCCGCCCGCGGCCCGGCGGAAGTTCCAGCACGTCGTTTGAGACCATCCCTTGCAGGAAGCGCGCGCGGTCTTCGCCCTTCACCGCGATTTTGGCGCGAAAGGAAAAATCAAACAGCCCGGAGGCTGCGCGCACCGCCGCGTGCTCGGCGCGCGGGTCGGAGAAGCGCGCCGGGACCACCACACCGTGGTACTCGCCGAGCGTGGCGCCCTGCGAGACGTGGTAATCGGCCAGAGGACTGCGCAGCACACCCGACATTTAACCGCGCCTCAGGTAGGCGGAGATGAGGATGACAAGAAGAGCGAGCGAAAAGGCCAGCCTGAGCCAGAAGTCGCGCTTCGCGCGGAAGCGGTCGAAGAATTTCAGCGGAAGCGTGAGCATCAGCGAAATGGCGAACACGGCGAGCGCCAGGAGGATTTTCAGCGTCAGAAATTTCCAGTACGTTCCCCAGGGAACTTCCCAGACCAGGGTGACGTTGTAGAGGCCGGATACGATGAGGAGCAGGATGACGGACCAGCTCACCCAGCGGAAGCGCCCGAGCGCGGCCTTCATCAACGCGTCGCGCTGCTCGGCAGTCACGGCGCCCGCGGAAGGCAGGAGGATGAAGGCGAGGAAAGCGATTCCTCCCACGCCGATGACGGCGGCGGTGATGTGAACCCACTGTGCGATGACGGACATTCGTGTTTCCCGGTGCGCATCATTCTATGCGTCTGCGAGTTGCAGGGCAAATCTCGCTGCGCCGCGCGCCGCCGGCCGGCGGCGCGCCCTCAGGGAATCGCGCTGGCAATCGAATCGATCTTGCGCGCGAGGTCGAAATCTTTCTCGGTCACGCCGCCCTCGCTGTGCGTGGAGAGCGAGATGAGCACGGCGTTGTAGTTGATCGTGATGTCGGGGTGGTGTCCGGCCTGCTCGGCGGCCTCGGCGATTTTGTTGACGAAGGCGATGGCCGACATGAACGATTTGAACTTGTACTTCTTCTGAATCGCTTTGCCGGCGTGCGACCATTCGAGCATTCCCTTGAGCTTCTGCTGGATGTCCACCTTATTCAGCGCCGCCACGTTTTCTCCTTCCTTCTCAGATTCGAAACTCCGCGTCTCGACCTTCCGCGAGCTTCCTGCGGATGAATCGGACAAGATCCCGGCCCACCGGACCCCGCCGCGAAACCTGGAACACGGGTTTCCCGCGGAGCCGGCCGGAAAAGCCCCGAAAGGGTTCTGCCCGCCCGGCGTTTTCCAGAACTGCGACGAAGGCGTCTGCGCGGGTGAGCAGACGCTGCGCCGAGGGTTTGACCGGGCGGCCGTCGCTCGCCACCACGCCGAGAAAGACCGTGGGGGTTGCGGACTCGACGATTCGGTTGCTTTCGATGATGACGTGTTCCGTTCCCTTCAAGGCCTCGTGGAGCGCGGCGGCGGCGCGCCGGAGCGCCGCCGGTTCCGCCTGCAGCCACCACGCGCGCTTCGCGCCCGCCGCAAGATATCGGCCCGTATCCCTCCGCCCGGAGGGTTCGTGCTCTTCGATCAGGAGAAAATCGAGGCCGCGCCGTTCGCTTGGCGCGAGGCCGTGGAGGTGCGGCGTCACCTTGACGGCCGTCCACTCGAGTTCGCGCGTGCGACGCATCAGGCCCGTCATCACCCCGGTCTTCCCGATGTCCCGCGCCTGACCGCCCACGACCACGATTTTCATCTTGCGCTTCTGGAGCTCGTCCCGCGTCGAGTATAGAAACGGCCTCCCGGCATGTCAACGCGGGCGGACACCCTCGATGCCGAAGCTGGCCGCGCCCGCCGTCTTTCCAGTACAATAGGCCCCGGAATCCTTCCCGAGGCCGCGATGATCCATTCCGTCTTTCCCGTGGGCCTGCTGGCGTGCAACTGCTCGATTCTCGGCGACGAGGAGACGGGCGAGGCGATTGTCATCGACCCGGGCGACGACGTCGAGCGCGTCCTGGAAGTCCTTGCCAAACACAACCTGCAAGTCAAATATCTGATCGCCACGCACGCGCACATCGACCACGTGGGCGGGCTCGAAAAACTCAAGCGCACGACCGGCGCCGCCGTGCTGATGCACGCGGGCGACCTGCCGCTCTATCAGAACCTGGAACTTCAGGCGGCCTGGCTGGGCGTGCCGGCGCCGGGCGCAGTCGAAGTGGACCAGTTCCTGAAGGAAGGGGACGTCGTGGAGTCCGGGTCGCTGGCGCTGGAAGTGCTGCACACGCCCGGGCATTCGCCCGGCAGCCTTTGCCTCCATATGCCCGGCGGCGAGCGCCGGCTCTTCAGCGGCGACACGCTTTTTCAGGGCAGCATCGGCCGGACAGACCTCTGGGGCGGCTCGTTCGACGAAATCCTGCGCTCGATTCACTCCACCCTCCTCAAGTTTCCCGACGAGACGCCGGTGTTTCCCGGCCACGGTCCGCCCACCACGATCGGCCGGGAGCGCGAGACCAACCCGTTCCTTCAGAATCTCTGAGCGCATGGTGCGACAGGGGAGAGGCGGCATGGCGAGCGACATTCGAACGGCGAAGTTCCAGGCTACGAAGATCCATCGCGGCACGCAAGTCATTTTCGGCGAGCGAAAACACCTGGAAGACGCGCTCGCAACGTTGCGCCGCGCCCGCCTTCCGGCGGCGCGCAAGCGGCGCGAGGTGAGAATGCTCCAGCAGCTCATCCGCTCGCGGACCGAAGAACTCAATCGCATCAACCCGGCCTGGGACCGCAAGTTTCGCCGTGCGCGCGACCCGAAGACCGGCTCACAGGAACTGCTGCGTCTGGGCGCGAGCCTGCCGCCCGACGATTACCTCCTGGCGCGGACCCTCGCCGAACACGCTGAGACGCCGCCGGAAGTTCTCGAACGCCTGGCCGGGCATCCCTACCCGGCCGCGCGCGAAAGCGTGGCGCGCCACGCGCGCACCCCTCCGGCCATCCTCCGGCGTTTGGCCGAAAGGCGGGACGAGCCGCTCTGGTTTCTGGTCGCCTGCAACCCCGCCTGCCCTCCCGACCTGCGCGAGCGCCTGCGCGAGCGAATGCGGCCCTCGGCTGAGGCGGCGGGCGAATAGATTCGGCAACATTCCCGTTCGCCAGATTCGAGGCTCAGGCCGAGAGTCCCGGGTTCAACGCCGGGCGGCGGGGTCGCCGGTGGGCGCCGGCGCGAGGTCAACTTTTGCAGGAGGACCCAGCAGCTCCGTGAAGATGGGCTTCAGGGCGTCGGCCCAGATCTGATAGGCCTTGAGCGTGGGATGCAGCTTGTCGGCATCCATCATGCCGTCGAAGACCCTGCCGTGGCGGTCCGCCAATTTGCCGTTGATATTCAGGTAGCGGATCTTTCGACCGTCGGCGAACGCAGCCAGATTGCGGTTAATCTTGTCAATAGCCGCCATTGCGGCCATGTTGTCATTGCGCGGGAAAATGCCGGTCAGAATGATGGTCGCCCCGGGCGCCTTCTCCCGCATCACGCGCAGGATGGCTTGAATGCCGCGTGTGACGTCGGCAACGACAGGCTCGATGTCCGCCCCCGGCGCGACGTCACCCACGTTGTTTGTGCCCGCGAGAAGCACGATGATTTTCGGATTCACGCCATCCAGCTCTCCCTGTTCGAGCCGCCAGAGGATGTGTTGAGTCTTGTCGCCGCCCCAGCCGAAATTGGCGGCGTTCCAGCCGAAGAAATTCCGGTTCCAGTTTGCCAGGAGTTGGGGATAGTCGGTCGCTCCCCAGCGCCGCGTGATGGAGTCGCCCGCAAAATAGACGTCGATGCGGCCCGCTCGGGCTTTTTCCAACAATTGCTGGTGGGCGAGCATCGAGTTCCCGTCGCGGCGGGGAATGGGCCGATCAGCGGGCTCCCGAGCCGCGTCGGCATCGGGCACTGCGGAGGCGGGCCGAGCGAGAGTCGTCGATAGGGGCCCCAATACCCCGCCGCCAATGGCCGCAGCCGTCAAAACGCGGACCAACACAGGCGCGGATGCAGAGGGCCTTCTTCGCATGGAGGCAAAGAAGATAGCGATCACGCCGCTTCCTGACAACAAGACCTTGCAAATGGCTGGCCCTAGGAATGGATGGATTGGCTCTTTACAGAGCTCAGCAAGAACGATAGATTGGTCTGGTATAACAGACCAGGAGATTTTGTCCGGTGCTCATTACATTAGACCCCAGCCTCCACAAGCCCCTTTACCTTCAGATCCGCGATCAGATTCGCGAGCGCATTCTGGGCGGCGACCTGAACCCCGGGGACCGTCTCGAACCCAGCCGGGAGCTCGCCAAACGCCTGGGCATTCACCGCACGACGGTGGGCAACGCCTACGCCGAACTCGAATCGGAGGGGCTGATCGAAGGCGAAGTGGGGCGGGGAACCTACGTCTCCGAAATGGCGCTGGCGCTGCGCGGTTCGGTGCGCAACGCCCGCCGCACGACGCACGACTTTATCTGGGAGAGCCTGCTCAGTCCCGAGTCTGACGATGATTCGCTCGGACGGCTGATGGCCAGCGGGCTCGAGCCGGGCGTGATCTCCTTTGCCGCCGCGCACAGCCTGATCGAGCCCGACGTCGCCGGTCTGGCGCGCCGGGCGCTCGACGCGGTCTTCCGCCGCGAAGGGACGCGGCTGCTCCAGTACGGTTCGAGCGACGGCTACGCGCCGCTCAAGGCGTACCTGCAGGGCCGGCTGCGGCGCGACGGAATTCCCGTCGAGCTCGACGAAATCCTGATTACCAACGGTTGCCAGCAGTCGCTCGACCTGCTGCGGCGCGCGCTCGTCGAGGCGGGGGACGCGGTGGCGGTGGAGAATCCCACCTACCCGGGCCTCTGGCAGACACTGGAATCCTCCGCAGCGCGGATGCTCGGCGTTCCGGTCGGCGGCGACGGCATGGACCTCGACTATCTCGAAGCTCTGCTCGGGCAGAACAAGGTGAAGCTGATTTTTTCCACGCCCAACTTTCACAACCCCACGGGGCGCACGATGCCGCTCGAAGCGCGCAAGCGCCTGCTGCGATTGGCGGGACGTTTTCAGGTCCCGGTCGTCGAAGATGACATTTACGGCGGGCTGCGCTACGCGCCGGGCGAGCGCCCGCCGCTCAAGGCGCTCGACACCGCGGGCTTGGTGATTCATGTAAACAGCTTCTCGAAAGTGGGTTTTCCGGGGCTGCGTGTCGGCTGGGTGGTGGCCTCACGGCGGGTGATCGCCCGCCTGCGGCTGATGAAGCAGCGGGCGGACCTGCACACGAACCTGCTGGGACAGGCGTTGCTGGAGGAATTCGGGCGGCGCGGCTGGCTCGACAAGCTCATCCGGCGCGCGAAGCGGAATTGCGAGGCCCGGCTCGCGTTGCTCCGGCAACTGGCGCCGCTGCACTTCCCGAAAGAGGTGGAGGTCCTCTATCCTGACGGCGGGATGACCGCCTGGGTCGAGCTGCCCGAGGAACTCGACGCGGCGGAACTCCTGGTGAAAGCCCGCGATGAGGGCGTGATCTTCGCGCCCGCGCGTTACTTCTATTTCCAGAACCCCAGGCACAACGCCCTCCGGCTGTGCTTTACGACGGTGACCGAAGAGGAGATGAAACGCGGGATTTCCATCCTCGGCCGGTTGATGAAGGACGAGTTGCGGAAGGCGAAGACCCTTCGCAAGCCCGCGCTCGGCGCCAGCGTGGCTCTGGTGTAATTGAGGATTGATGGCTGAAAATTGTCGATTGAAGACCGAACGGGCTGGCGTGGAGCGGCGCAGACATTGCGCGCATCGCGGCCTCGGCAAAAGATCGAGAACACGCTCATACACAGGCGGCATGTCTGTTCCACCCAGGAGGCTGCAACCGTGCTTGACGTTTTAATCAAGAAATTTGCCACTCCAGATGATGTCCGGACGTTTGAAAAGGGACGCTTCGAGCTCGTAAAGGTGGGCGAGATGACGATTGGGAGGGCGACCTACGAGCCCGGTTGGAAGTGGTCTGTGCACGTGGGGCGTGCGATCGGCAAGGGGAGTTGCGACGTTTCTCATGTAGGAATGGTCGTGTCGGGGCGAGCCATGGTGGTGATGGACGACGGCACTGAATTTGAAATCAAGGCAGGCGACGTTTTCGCCATTCCCCCCGGCCACGACAGCTGGGTGCTCGGAAACGAGCCTTACGTATCCCTGCATTTTATTGGCGCTGAAGATTATGCGAGGAAACGTTAAATGCCTTCCCAGTGAGATCTTCTGAGAAAATTGGTGATTTGATGGCAAACATCGTACATCCGAAACAAGCGGGCCGGCACCGAGCTCCGATTGAAATGTCGCCGGAGGAATTCCGCGCCGCGGGGCACCGGCTGGTGGATGAGATTGCCGAAATTCTTGAGGCGATTCCCCGCCGGCCGATTACGCCCGCTGAGCCGCCGGAAGTGGTGCGTCGCGCACTGGGCAACGGCCGTCTGCCCGAGCGTGGCGCGCCCGCCGAGCCGCTGCTTTCCGAAGCGGCGCGGCTGCTGCGCGAACATTCGCTCTTCAGCGCCCATCCGCGCTTCATGGGCTACGTGAACCCTTCCGCGGCGCCCATCGGCGCGCTGGGCGACTTGCTGGCCGCGGCGGTCAATCCGAACGTGGGCGGCTGGAACCTTTCGCCGATGGCCTCGGAGATCGAGGCGCAGACGGTGCGATGGATTGCCGAGCTGCTCGGGTACCCCGCGGATTGCGGCGGGCTGCTGGTGAGCGGCGGCAACATGGCGAATTTCATTCCCTTTCTCGCGGCGCGCAAGGCGAAAGCCGACTGGAACCTGAGCGGCGAGGGATTGGCGGGGCCGGGCGCGCGGCCGCTGCGCGTTTACTGTTCGGAAGAGACGCACACGTGGATTCACAAGGCCGCGGACCTGTTCGGGCTGGGGACGGACTCGATCCGCTGGATTCCGACCGACTCGGAATTCCGCATGGACACGGCAGTCCTGCGGGCGCAAATCGCTGAAGACCGCGCGCGCGGCGACCTGCCGTTTCTGGTCGTCGGCGCGGCGGGTGCGGTGGCGACGGGCGCGGTGGACCCGCTCGAAGAAATCGCCTCGATCGCGCGCGAGCACAATCTCTGGTTTCACGTGGACGGCGCCTACGGCGCGGTGGCGGCGGCGCTGCCGGACGCGTCGCCGGACCTGAAGGCGCTGGCGCTGGCCGATTCGGTGGCCGTGGACCCGCATAAGTGGCTCTACACACCGCTCGAGGCGGGCTGCGCGCTGGTACGCGACCGCGCGGCGCTCCGCCAGGCGTTCAGCTACCGGCCGTCCTACTATCGCTTTGACCAGCACGACAACGAGGTGTTGAATTATTTTGAGTACGGGCTCCAGAATTCGCGCGGCTTCCGCGCGCTGAAAGTCTGGCTCGGC